>JAAYZA010000103.1 GCA_012515055.1 Syntrophomonadaceae bacterium
AATCGCCTTGACAGATCAACAAGGAACTATTAAAGGAAACCTATGGTAGATGTGGAAAGGTGAAAGGGAAGGGCAGAAGGACAAAATACGGCCAACGAAAAGGGAAAATGGTACGGCTTGGTGAAATAGCCGGGAAAAGCCCGGTAGGAAGTATTGAAAGCAAAGCATGAATCGCTGCGTACGTCTTTTATAGTAAGGGGAATGGAGCCTGCGGTTTCTCTGTTAATGGTGGGGCCCGGGTCCTGGGTATGAACTGAAATAGAATGATTGAGGAGCATGGTATTGAAATCACTTTTACGGGAGCATTATAAAAAAGTTATACATGTTGTAATTATTTTGCTGGTGATGGGCAGCGCCGGTTTTTTAGCTGTTAACCATTACGTTGAACAAAGGGGAGCCCAATACATATATTCCGCCCGGGAGGTTCCTGGTGCGGATGCGATCCTTATTCTGGGTGCCTATGTATTGCCGGATGGATCATTATCTCTCATGCTCAGGGACCGCGTAACCACGGGATATGAATTATATGAAAACAGCAAAGCCCCCAAAATTATAGTGAGCGGGGATCATGGACGCCAGGATTATGATGAAGTAAACACTATGAAGGACTTCATTAAAAGCAAAGGTGTGGCCGGAGAAGATATTTTTATGGATCATGCCGGGTTCAGCACTTATGAAAGTCTGTACAGAGCCCGGGATATTTTCCAGGTTAAGAAGGTTATTATCGTAACGCAGCGATACCATCTCCTGCGAGCGGTTTTTATAGCCAGAGAACTGGGCCTGGAAGCTTATGGAGTTGCTGCTGACAAGCATGATTATGGGCAGGTAATGGCTGCTTATGGAGTAAGAGAAATGGCAGCCAGAAATAAAGATTTCTGGCTGGCCAAGTATATCAAACCCCAACCTACTTTTTTAGGTGAGGCCATCCCGGTGTTTGGCGATGGCGGAGCTACTGATGATAAATAGGCAGAC
This sequence comes from Syntrophomonadaceae bacterium, assembly GCA_012515055.1. Classification (GTDB taxonomy): domain Bacteria; phylum Bacillota; class Syntrophomonadia; order Syntrophomonadales; family Syntrophomonadaceae; genus UBA1368. Next base: position 973 of record JAAYZA010000103.1, read on the forward strand.
TATGATTTTGATCATAAAAGAGAAGTATAATGAGACAAGCTTTACAGGGGGCTATTGTCTGGCAGTTCGTTTCTGGAATTGGCCGGATTGGATTACAATAATACTGTTAATCATTACATTGGTTATGGCCGTGTTTTTTATCTTCGTTAAACCTCGAATAACCAGGAAAACCTGGCGCTACGGTATTTATGAGCAGGAAATTGATTTGCTTCGGGGGGTGCTTATCAAAAAGCGCACCCTGATTCCCATGGTGCGTGTGCAGCATGTCGATACCGAGCAGGGACCGCTTCTTAGACGATTCGGTCTATCAACCATAACTATCTCTACCGCTGCCAAAAACCGTGAAATACCTGCATTCCTGCCTTAATAATTGCTATCCTACTGGCAGTATTTATTCCTTGGGGCGGTCTGGTCTTCATCATGAATCCATTGGCAGCCTGGCGGGGAAATGCGCTGTTCAAGGGAACTGGCTGGCAGCTCAATGGCAGTAAACTATTGTTGAGGTCCAGGATTCTGGGAAGAGTTACGGCCATTGTTCACCGCTGGAGAATTCAATCCCTGGATGTATCGCACGCTCTAGGCGAAAGGTTGTATTGTAAGCAATATGCAGACAATAAAGTCTAAAAAAGCACCGCCACAGGGAGTTTTACAGAATTATACCCTGCCGCCAAGGGGGGACCAGGCCTAAGCGGCATCTTTTTTGTATCCTCAAGGCAAACAGAATACGGTTGTTTGTTTTCAAGAGCGAAGTAAGGAGAATAACATGGACCCGTTTTTTAAACAGGTATATGATATTGTGGAACAAATACCCTATGGAAGGGTAGTCTCGTATGGCCAGATTGCACGGATGCTGGGACGGCCCCGGGCGGCGCGCGTGGTTGGTTGGGCCATGCGGTGTTGTCCCGATGGTTTGCCGTGGCAGCGAGTCGTCATGGCGGACGGTGCCATTACTGGAGGTATGTATGCGGAAATACGCAGGGGTATTCTCGAAACCGAAGGAATAACATTTTTGCCTGACGGCCGGGTCGATATGGCAATATGTTGTTGGACAGGTGAATAAAATGGTTTTCTACGCAATATGAGTTGCCAACACAGCCAAAGACAAGTAAAATGTAGTACCAGGGACAGTATAAAAGTTTGTCTTCAGGAGGTCACCGGTGATATTTGCTTTGATTGGTAATTTTGGTACATGGGAAATAATGCTGATTCTATTTGTCGCCTTACTGGTATTTGGCCCCGGCAAGCTGCCCGAAGTAGCCAAAACAGTTGGAAAAACAATGGGTGACATAAGGCGATACACCTCCG
>JAAYZA010000390.1 GCA_012515055.1 Syntrophomonadaceae bacterium
AAACTCGCTGCCAGTGCAGACGGCGGGGGGATCAATATCAATGAAATCAGCGGAGACCTTATAATTGGCCTGATCACAGCCAACAACGACGGTACAGTGAATATAGTTGCCGATGGTGCCATCCTGGTAGGAACCATCAATTCCACCGGCGGCGGGGGTGTGACCCTGACGGCGGAAGATGGGGATATAACCGAAACCGGCGGCACCGATGCCATCAAGGCAGCGGCAGAAGCAGAAATGGCGGCAGCTCAGGCTCGCAGTGCAGCGAATCTGGCGGCAGCTCAGGTGGTCATACTGCAGAATTATGTCACCAATATACTGCCGGAATTATTAGGCCGTCCGGCAGCGCAGCAGGCCCTGGATGAAGCCGGGGCAGATCTGGCCGCAGCCCAGCAGCAACTGGCTGATATCAAGGCCCAGATAATGACTCTTCAGGGTGACCTGGTGACTCTGGGGGATGAAAAAATAATCCTGGAACAAAATCTGACCGAAGCCCAAAACGAGCTGGATCAGGCCATTGCTGACGGGGAACCGTCAACAGTAATAAATCAGCTGACAACTGCCCGCAATAATGCCCAGGCGGCGGTCAATGCCAAACAGGGCGAAATAGATGGAAAGAATAATCAGATCGCAGGTCTGCAGGGTCAGGAAACCCAGCTGGAGAATACTACGATACCGCGGCTGACCCAGGCCCGTGATGCGGCCCAGGATATACTGGATGAAATTGATGCAGAGATAGCCCAGGCCCAAATTGATTTAGTGGATGCCAGGGCCGCCGCACGGGACAGCCTGGAAACCACTGCCCTTGAGCTGGAAGGCATCGCAGCTGCTAAACGCTCCGCTGCTCACCATTCAGGTATCAGTACGGAAGGCGATTTGAACCTGCATTTGAGCAACGGCGGCACCATTGGCGCAGCAGATAATGCTCTGGGCGTAAATGTCGGCGGTGTTCTTACTGCCGCGGCAGGAGAAGGGGCCGAACTAAAGGGCCTGTATCTGGAAAGCGGAGCTGATTTGAATCTGGCTCCGGTCACCGTTAAGGGTGCAGTACAAATCGATTCATGGGGAGATATCCAGGGTGCCGCCGACAGCAGCGGTGCCATTATCACCGCTGATAATGCAGTTTTACGCAGCCTGGATGGAGATATCGGCAGACAGGCAGTGCCCTTGCTGGTAAATCTGGATCGTGTTACAGCCAGCGGCAACAATGTCTATATTAAAAACCTCAAGAGTCTGATCATCGACACCATCATTGGCGGCTTGGTGGACATCGCCGCCGATGGAGATATCATTGCCGGCACCCCGGAAGGCGGCGGCAATGAAAACAATATAATCGCCGATGAACTGAATCTGAATGCCAGCGGCAATATCGGTTCAGCTGACGGCCGGCTGGTCACCGACACTGCCGGGCTGAGTGCCAGTGCCGGTAATCTTTACCTGAAAAATAACTCCGGAAATATGACCGTCCGCCGCATAATTACCAGCGGCGCGGCCGATATAAAAACTGCCGGAAATATCAGGGACACCGGTTCTGAAACAGGTCAAAGCACCAGTATAACAGCTCGAAACCTCAAAATTGATGCTTTCGGCAGCATAGGCGAAACAGGCAATCCTCTGGATGTAATGGTACCTGGTGCCAATACGGTCAATACCTCGT
>JAAYZA010000168.1 GCA_012515055.1 Syntrophomonadaceae bacterium
AGAGAATTCTCTGGCGATTGAAAGGGCACCGCAGAAAAATATAGATAATTGGTCCAAACACAGCAAGTAATACATTTATAGGAGGTAGTACCATGAAAACATCCAGATGGCGGATGAAACTCTTTACTGGCAATGCCAATCCCTGCCTGGCAGGCGATATAGCCAAATATTTGGGGATACCAGTCGGGGATGCTTTTGTATCCACATTTTCGGATGGAGAAATCAGCTGCGCCATAAACGAAAGTGTTCGCGGGGTGGATGTTTTCGTGGTTCAGCCTACCTGTGCCCCGGTAAATGATAATTTAATGGAATTACTGATAATGATAGATGCATTCAGGAGGGCATCAGCGGCGCGGATAAATGCAGTGATACCCTATTATGGTTATGGGCGTCAGGACCGAAAAACCAGAGCCAGGGATCCGATCACGGCCAAACTGGTTTCCAATCTATTGGTCGAAGCAGGAGCCCAAAGAGTGGTGGCCATTGACCTGCACGCCAACCAGATTCAAGGATTTTTTGACATTCCGGTAGACCATCTGCTGGGTGTTCCCACCCTGGCGGAATATCTAAAAAGCAAGGTGGGGGAAGAACCGGTGGTACTTTCACCTGATGTGGGCGGTGTAACCAGAGCGCGGGATCTGGCGGCTAAAATAGGTGCATCACTGGCAATCATAGATAAACGCCGGCCGGCTCCCAATGTTTCTGAAGTAATGAATGTAATAGGGGATGTGGTGGGGAAGACAGTTGTTATTGTTGACGATATCATCGATACGGGCGGAACTCTGGTCAGTGCGGCCAAAGTTATGATGGAAAAGGGGGCCAAAGAGGTATATGGCTGCTGTACCCACCCGGTATTCTCGGGGCCGGCTCTGGAAAGACTCAATGACAGCCCATTAAAAGAAGTGGTAATTACCAATACCATCCCCCATGAGACAGCGCAAAACATCCCCAAGATAAAAGTTTTGTCAGTGGCACCCCTGATTGGAGAAGCCATTTTACGCATCCATGAGGACCTGTCAGTCAGCAAGTTATTTGAAATATAAAAGGATGTTTGGACATATGGAATATTTGTTGTTATAATAAATCCTTGATAGTAATGGAGTACATAGGTATTAATTAATTCTAGGAGTGATATAATGGCCAATGCACAGAATATCGAATGCATCCAACGCGATATAAAAAATAAACATTTTCTTAAAGAGCAAAAGCGCCAGGGTTGGATACCAGGAATTGTTTATGGAAAAGGGGCAGCTGCCCAGCCAATTTTTCTGCCCGGGCGGCAGTTCACTAAAATATTGCAGGTCCACGGTATAAGGGGTTTGTTTTCCATTGATATGGAAGGGACAAAATCTGCTATGGCTTTGATCCGGGAAATTCAAAAAGATCCCCTCAGCGGCAATTTGATCCATGTTGATTTTCTTACTGTAAACATGGACGAAAAGGTAAATACTCTGGTAAATGTTCAGATCCTGGGGGAAGAAGACATTATAAAGAAGGGTGCATTAATACAGGTGGGGCAAAACGAAGTCGAGGTAATTTGCTATCCTATAGATATCCCCAGTCATTTCAGCTGTGATGTTTCCAATTTGGAAATTGGTGAAAAGGTAACCGTTGCTGATCTGGTGATACCGGCGGAAGTTGAACTGGTAACCGATGCCGAAACACTTATCGTGGCAGTCCTCGCTCCGGGCAAGGGTGCGGAAGAAGAAACTGAAGAAGAAGAAACCGAAGAAGCCACGGAAGAGGTAACTGAAGAATAATCAAAACCGGGAAAAGCTTTATAAAAAAATGATTTAATAATAGCGCAGACAACGAATTGTCTGCGTTTGTTATATAATTGATAGCAAAGACTTGCAAAGCATGAGGTAGTGTGATGAAAATTATTGTTGGTCTGGGCAATCCGGGCAGGAAATACAGTGACACCAGGCATAATATTGGCTTCAGAGTCATTGAAAACCTGGCCAGCCGTTATCAGATCGAACGGGAAATTAGCAAATATGATGGAATTATAGCCCAATTAAGAATCGGGAGTGAGCGTGTTTTACTGGTAAAACCACTTACCTTTATGAATCTAAGCGGGCGAACGGTTAAACCCCTGGCCAGTTTTTATAAAATAGATCTGGTCGATTTAATGGTGGTATATGATGATATGGATCTTGATCCTGGTATTATCAGAATACGTCCTGAGGGCGGCACCGGAGGGCATAAAGGCATAGCTTCCATAACAAATATGCTTAAGGGCACATCATTCCCCCGTATGCGCATTGGTATCGGCAGACCACCTGATGACACCATTGATTGGGTTCTGGGCAAATTTGCGCCCGAGGAAGCAGCACTAATGAAGGAAACGGTGGAAAGAGCAGCAGATGCCCTGGAAACATGGGTAAAAGATGGTATTGACAAAGCCATGAATAGTTACAATCAATCTCGAATATAGTATATTTATCTGTCTTTTTCATCAAAATATAAAAAAGATGATGAAGGGGCCAGGAAAATATGAAAATTTACCATATTTGTGAATA
>JAAYZA010000342.1 GCA_012515055.1 Syntrophomonadaceae bacterium
TAAGGAGGAATGATTTATGGGGATCCCCTGGGGAAATTTCGATAAACCGCCGCAATCCTACTGGATCGCCTCGGTACAGTTCCCGCAATTTGAACAGCTAAACGATGATATTGACGTAGATGTTGCCATAATCGGCGGCGGCATTGTCGGCATAGCATCTGCCTTCATGCTAAAGCAAAGCGGCCTTAAGGTGGCGGTCCTGGAAGCTGCCAAAATCCTGCATGGTACAACGGGCTATACCACCGGCAAAATCACCGCGCAGCACGACATAATCTACACAACCATCAAAGCCAATATGAGTCAGGAAAATGCCCAGCAGTACGCAGATGCTAATAAGGCGGCGATTCTGGCCATCCACGAAAGCATAAAGCAGAACAATATACAATGCGATTTTTCCTGGCAGCCAGCCTATATTTATACCCAGGATGAAAAGGAAATCAAAACCATCCAGGATGAGGCTAATTTGGCGGCCAGCCTGGGCTTTAAGGCCTCCTACCTGGAAGAGATCCCGCTGCCAATAGATGTAAAGGCGGCTTTAAGATTTGACGACCAGGCTCAGTTTCACCCGTTAAAATATCTGCTGGCCGTCGCCAATCTCATTCCCGACGGCGGCAGTCATATTTATGAAAATGTCATCGCCATGGATATACAAAAGGAAAACGGGTATCTGGTAACGACTAATACGGGCCGCCGGGTCAAAGCCCCCCATGTAATAATTGCTTCCCATTACCCGTTTCATGACGGCGGCGGCCAATATTTCACCAGGCTCCACCCCAATCGTTCTTATGCCCTGGGCATTAAGATAAAAGAAAAATTTCCGGGCGGAATCTATATTACCGCAGAAGACCCTGCCCGTTCCTTCCGTTCTACCCCCCTGCCAGACGGGGGCGAACTGGTACTGGTAGTGGGAGAGCACCATAATACCGGGCAAAGCCCCGACACCAGTGTCCATTATCAAAATCTGCTTGAAACGGCCGAGTCTCTATTTACACTGGATGAAATCCTGTACCGCTGGTCCGCCCAGGATTATATCACAATGGACCAGGTACCTTATATAGGCAGCCTGTCCCCCGATACACCGGGCATCTATGTGGCAACGGGATTCCGTAAATGGGGAATCAGCACCTCGGTGGCAGCGGCCATGATCATCAAGGATTATATAAACGGAAAGGATAACCCCTGGGCCCCGGTCTTTGACCCCACTAGGTTCAAACCGGATGCTGCCACAGATAAGGTCATGGTGCAAAAGACTGATCTGGCTAAAAAAATGACCGACAGCAAATTAATGCCGTCGGCCAGCAAGGATGATATACCGCTGGGTACAGCAATGGTATCTGACACCAATGGCAAAAGAATAGGCACCTTCAAAGATTCGCAGGACGGTTTTCATACAGTGGAATTAGTTTGCACACACATGGGCTGTGAACCGCAATGGGACTCGGCGGAACAATCCTGGGACTGCCCCTGTCACGGTTCTCGTTTCACCTATGACGGGGATCTCATCGAAGGTCCGGCCAAACAGCCCTTAAA
>JAAYZA010000206.1 GCA_012515055.1 Syntrophomonadaceae bacterium
ACCTTTTGCACCATTTCTGCAGCGCTGCTGCGGATACCAGTGAGAAATTCTTTGCGGCTGCCCTGACCACTGGCAATATGATTCAACTTTTGTTCCCAATCAGCAGTCATTTCCGGGGAGCGCAGGGAATCAGGGGCCAGGTCGATTAACTGGATACCCTTGTCGGTAGGCACCAGTGATTTCCCCTGGCGCTCGATATAAAATGAGTTAATCAGCTTTTCAATGATTTCCGCCCGGGTTGCCGGCGTTCCTAATCCCCGTCCCTTAATGGATTCGCGCAATTCCTCATCCTCGATGTATTTACCCGGTGACTCCATGGCCGTCAGCAAGGTGGCTTCAGTATATCGCGGCGGCGGAGAAGTTCTGGCTTTGCCCACTTTAATCGTTTTAAGTTCCTGGTGTTCACCCTTTTTATGTGCAGTGAGACTTTGTTCGGGGATTTCATCCTCGTCTTTACTGGCCTTTTCCAACCCTATTTTTGTAACAGCTTTCCATCCCGGTTCAATGGTGCGTTTGCCCCGGGAGTGAAATTCTTCTCCATCCACTACTGTCAGCAGATTGATTTGCTCATAAAGATGGGGCGGATACAAAACAGCCAGAAACCTTCTGGCAATCAGATCATACAGCTTTTTCTCTTCCACCGACAAAGCTCCCAGATTCAAGGGTTGTTCCGTAGGGATAATGGCATGGTGATCAGTAACCTTGCTGTTATCCACCAGACGTTTGCCGGGATTTAATTTTTGCTGCAGCAGCACCCGGGCAAATTCCTGATAAGGGCCGATCCCCATGGCTTGCAAGCGGGCTGGCAAAGTTGGTACTATGTCGGTGCTGATATAACGTGAATCAGTCCGGGGATAACTGACTATTTTATGTCTTTCGTACAGATCCTGCAGGACGGATAAAGTCATTTGCGCCGAGAAGTTCAGACTGCGGTTGGCATCCCTTTGCAATTCTGTCAAATCATAAGCCAGAGGGGGGGACTCACTTTTTTTGCTTATATCAAGCCGGGTGATGATCCCGGTTTTACCCTGCAGCCGGGCAGCAATTTCCCGGGCCCGGGCTTCGTCAAAGATACGTCCCTGCCCTTTTTTATCCCGCCAATCACCAAAATAATCGCCGAAATCAGCTCTTAATGTCCAATAATCAACGGGTTTAAAGGATTGAATCTCTTGCTCCCGATTGACGATCAATGCCAGGGTCGGAGTCTGCACCCGCCCGGCTGTCAGCTGGGCGTTGTGCTTGCAAGCCAGGGCCCGGGTAACATTTAACCCGATAAGCCAATCAGCTTCTGCCCGGCACACAGCCGCCGCATATAAATTATTATATTCCGCCCCCGGTTTAAGCCGGGCAAAACCCTCCCGAATAGCGCCATCGGTCTGGGAGGAGATCCACAGTCGTTTAATGGGTTTCCGGCAGTTGGCCTTCTCAATTATCCAGCGTGCTACCAGCTCTCCTTCCCGTCCGGCATCAGTAGCTATGATCAGTTCACCCACATCTTTGCGCCCCATGAGATCTTTGACGATGCGATACTGGTGGCTGGTCTGCTTAATAGGTTTAAGCTTCATTTTTTCCGGCAGCATGGGCAAATCTTCCAAACGCCATTGCTTATATTTTTCATCATAATCATGGGGTTCACATAATGTCACTAAATGGCCCAGAGCCCAGGTGATTATATAATCCGGCCCTTCTATATAGCCCTTGTTTTTGGACTGGCATTTTAATACCCGGGCAATTTCACGGGCCACGCTGGGTTTCTCCGCCAGAACTAAAGCTTTCATAAACTCTCCTTCCACAGGTCTGTTTTTTTCATCCTATTTCAACCTGATCGCATGCCATTAAGATCCCGGCCGGCAAATAATTTAAACGTCTGTCCGCGGCCTGTATGTATCAGACAAAAGAAATGCCTTCTCCCTGGCAATAAAGATTAAACCGCTGGCCGCGGGCAAATCCGATCACAGTCAGACCAATTTCTTCCGCCTTTTCCACGGCCTTTAAAGTGGGTGCTGAACGGGACAGGATAAAAGGGATCCCATTGCGGGCTGCTTTTATCAAAATTTCGGCTGCGATCCGTCCGCTTAAGAGCAGGCATTTATCACTCAGATCGATTTGCTGCAAAAATGCCTGGCCAATAACTTTATCAACGGCATTATGGCGTCCGATATCTTCAAAACGGAAAAGCAGTTGTTGATTGTCAGCCAATCCGGCACTATGTACTCCGCCGGTCTGTTTGAAGGTTTGGGATGATGCATCCAATTCGTTGATGATATTAAGAACATGGGCCGATGCATAACTGACTGATTTTCCTCCGGCATCTAAAGGCACAAGTTCTTCATGCATCCGCCCCCGCCCCAGACAGGAGTTGATCCGGATAGAATTACTGCTCAGATCCAGGCTGGCACTGCTTTTAATCTTTATGCAGCAGGGATCATCAGCATCTATGAAACTAATGTCCGCCGGGGACTTAACATAGCCTTCACTGAGGAGATACCCTATGGCCAGCTGGATGGTGTCCTGGGGGGAACAGGCGATATTGACCAGTTCCACACCATTTAACACGATTTGCATTGTCGTCTCGATCACCAGCGGGTCCCGGCGTGACTCCCAGGCGCCCCGATCAAAAACTTTGATTTCCCTTTCTTTGGTTATATCCATTTCATCCCTCTTTCCACTACTGCCTCGCTTTCCATTATTTAACCATAAATAAAATCTCCCGGCAAAAATATCGAACCGGCCTTTGGGCCCCGGAGATTAAATATCAAATAATTCGCATAAAATAGCCAAAAGTCTGTAAAACCAGTATCATAAAATTAAACAGCACAATAAAAAATAAAGGAGAGCATTGCCATGGTAGACGAGGAATTGAGTTTTTATTATAGTCTGCGGGAGAAAATTGTGCAGTGGGCCGAGTCGTCCCAGGGACAGAAAAGCAAATGGCTGGAGTATATTTTGATCGTACCCGATTTATTTTATCTTTTGTATAAACTGATCAGGGACGCGGAAATGCCGCTTAAGAGTAAAGCAATGTTAGGCATTGCCCTGGCTTATTTCATCAGTCCGATAGATTTGATCCCGGAAGCTTTTTTTGGTCCCCTGGGCTTCACTGATGATATTGTCGTAAGCGCACTGGTACTGGATATTTTATTTAATAAGACTTCCCCGGAACTTATCCGGCGGTATTGGGCCGGTGACGAGGATATCCTGCTGCTGGTACAGCGTATTCTCCAGGCTGCGCCACAAATGGTGGGCAAAGGCGTTCTGGGCAAACTGAAGGCGGCATTTAAAAAATGACCAGGTAAAGATTTTTTAAGACAAACCCCCTTTTTCTTATTTAAAAATCCGCGCTTCAACCACATTGTCCACTCCCGGGTCCTGCAAATGGTTGAAGGCCGGTCCTTCAATTATATCCCCGTCCGGACTGAACCGGGACCCATGGCAGGGGCAGTCCCAGGTTGTTTCAGCATCATTCCATTTCAGCTCACAGCCCAAATGTGTACAGGTTATATCTACCATGTGCAGTTTTCCCTGGTCATCACGGTAGGCACCGACACTTTGCCCGTCCACCATCACTGTTTGGGCTTCCCCTTTAGCCAGTCCGGCCCCTTCCTCTCCTTTACTGATTTTGCCTCCGACATACTCTTTGACCACATCAATGCCTTCAAAAACAACTTTTTTGAATGATTCCAGATTAAAGCGGGATGGATTATAGACAGGTGCCCAGGGATTATCCCCCACCGTAATCAAATCGCTGATGATCATAGCCGCCGCAGTTGAATTAGTCATGCCCCATTTGCCAAACCCGGTGGCAACATATATATCCGGGTGCCGGCCCGTCAATGTGCCAACATAAGGAACCCCGTCGGCAGTCATGCAATCCTGGGCGGACCAGCGGTACAAAACTTCCTGCACTTCATAATTCTGGTGGGCAAAATCGATGAGATTTTGATAATGCTGGTTCAAATTGACCCCATCCCCGGTTTTATGATGCTCGCCGCCAATCAATATCATTTCCCCCTCCCTGTATGGCTGGGAACGCAGGGACCGGGTAGGATTTTCCACATTTATATATGTCCCGCCGGGGAATTTTTCTTCCGCTTTTACCCCTATGATATAGGATTTATCTGCATAGATGCGGCTAAAATACAGCCCCCCGCCGTCAAAAAAGGGATAGTGGGTGGCAATCACGATCCGGTCTGCGGTAACCGTATGCCCATATCTGGTGATGACCTGACCGCTGTCTTTATCAATATTCACTGCCGGTGTGTTCTCATAAACAGCACTGCCGCCCCCCGGTATTTTTTCCGCCAGCACTTGCAGATATTTTAAGGGATGAAACTGGGCTTGCCCCTCGTATTTTAAAGCCAGTTTAAACGGAAAAGGCATATTCAGTTTATCTTCCAGGGAAGCTTTAATGCCCAAACCCGCTGCCGCCTGATATTCGTCTTCCAGATCCTTTATGAATTTATGGCTGTTGGTGTATATATGAGCAGGCTGCCAGGAAAAGTCACAGTCGATACCATATTCCTTCACCAGACTGGCGACCATATCAATGGCGCTTTCGTTGGCATCCGCATATTGCTGGGCCAATTTCTCCCCCATCTGGTTTTTGATCCGGGCATAGATCAGAGCATGCTGGGATGTTAGTTTAGCCGTGGTATGACCAGTGGTACCGTGCAAAATGCGATCCGCTTCCACTACTGTTACCTTAAATCCCTTCATTTTCAAAAGAAAAGCAGTGGTGATCCCGGCCATACCACCGCCTACTATTGCCACATCAGTCTTCACATCTTCCTGCAAAGAAGGATAATCAGTCCGGGGAACTGAAGCCAGCCAATAAGAACTGGTCCTGTCCTCAAATTCATTATTATTTAAACGCATATTTTTCCTCCTGGCTCAGCAAATTTCTACATTATAGCTTATACAAATTATTGATAAGTATGCGGATAAAACTGAGCAGACAAAACCTGCCGGGCCCCTCCAGTATTAAGAAAAAGAAAGCATTCACAACAGTTGCTTTTAATAAGATGCCAGCATATAATGATGTTACCAGGAAAAAGCTAAGCCAAGTACTGGTTACCCCCTTCTTAAAGATTAAGTGCCGGGCAGGCCAGAGGCTGACGCCAGAGTCTGCGGCAAATCAGAACAGGAAATGGGGTAAATAAAATAAGGAGGTACTGCTTAGTGATCAGTACCATACCTGGGTAAAGAGCCAACACAGATGATGTTGGCTCTTTCCTGTATAAGGTTTTCACCTGGTATCCGGGAGCATCCTGCCGGCGGAGTTACCGGCCAGCAATCCTGGCAGCTGCAAAGATATTTTATTGCCGGATCATTTCCAAAAAGGGTCCTTCCCGCTTCAGAACATGATGGGCAAAATCTTCGTCTTGCAGCCATTTTTCCTGTTCATCCCTCTTTACTATGACCGGCATCCGGTTATGTATGACCCTCACCGATTCATGGGCCCCGGTGGTTAAAATGACAAAAACCGGCCGGTTGATGCCCTCCTGCTGGTAAACAGTATATAAACCCGCCATATAAAGCACAGCGTTTTGGGACTGCCGCAGGAGGTATTTATCTTTATGCTTCTTTCC
>JAAYZA010000315.1 GCA_012515055.1 Syntrophomonadaceae bacterium
TTCACATAGCGGGTGACCTGTTCGGCACTCTGGCTTATGGTTTCTTTATAAGCTACCTGGGGCTGACCAACATTAAAATCCACCATGAATTCTTTGGCCAGTCGTTCTGCCACGATTTCCAGATGCAGTTCCCCCATCCCTGAGATCAAAGTTTGACCGGTCTCCTGATTATACATCACCTTAAAGGTCGGGTCCTCAGAAGCCAGTTTGGCCAGGGCTTCACCCAGCTTGCTCTGGTCATTTTGTGTTTTGGGTTCAATGGCGATCTGAATTACCGGTTCCGGAAATGCGATGGATTCCAGCAGGATATTATGACCTTCCTCACAAAGGGTGTCCCCGGTGCTGACATCCTTTAAACCAATAAATGCTACAATATCCCCGGCTGACACCTGGTTGATCTCTTCCCGGTGATTGGCATGCATCTTGACCAGGCGCCCCACCCGCTCTTTTTTGGTTTTGCTGCTATTAATCACATAGCTGCCCGCTTTTACTGTACCGGAGTAAACCCGGGCAAAAGCTAATTTACCCACATGCCGGTCACTGACAATTTTAAAGATCAGGGCAGCAAAAGGCTCCCCAGCGTCAGGAACTATATCAAGTGTTTCTTCACTGCCCGGTATGATGCCGACAGCATTCTTACCGTCCAATGGTGAAGGCAGATAGCTGACAATGGAATCCAGAAGCAATTGCACCCCGATATTGCGGTAAGAACTGCCACATAATGTCGGTACGATCTGACCCGCTACTGTACTATTACGGATGGATCCGACAATCATCTCTTCCGGAAGGGCTTCATTATTAAAATATAGTTCCAGCAGCTCTTCGTCGTTTTCGGCCAGTCCTTCGATCATGGCATTGCGCCACGTTTCCGCTTCCGCCAAATAACGTTCCGGGATTTCGGTTTCCAGCACATCATGTCCCAGTTTGCCGCCGAAAGTATAGTATTTCATTTTTATCAGGTCGATGATGCCCATGAAGTCATCCTCATCATGAACCGGCAGTGAAATAACCAGCGGATTAGCCCCCAGACGGCTTTTGATCTGCTCCGTGACCCTAAAAAAGTCAGCACCCACTGCATCCATTTTATTGATGTAAGCGATGCGCGGAACCCGGTATTTATCCGCCTGACGCCAGACGGTTTCCGATTGAGGTTCAACACCGCCTTTGCTGCAGAATATGACCACAACCCCGTCCAGGATCCGCAAACTGCGCTCCACCTCAGCAGTAAAGTCCACATGGCCAGGCGTGTCTATTATGTTGATGGTTTTCCCCTGCCAGGAGCAAGTAGTAGCAGCTGAAGCTACTGTGATCCCTCGTTCCTTTTCGTAGGAGAGGAAGTCCATAACGCTTGAGCCCTCATGAGTTTCCCCCATTTTATGAGTCAAGCCGGTATAATATAGTATTCTTTCAGTTGTGGTAGTTTTTCCCGCATCGATGTGGGCAATAATACCGATATTTCTCAAGTTTTCAAGTTGCACTTGTTTTCCACCCCTTCATTATTCAAGACATTTATCCAAAAAAATAGCGGCAGCTGCTCATGCAATGCCGATATTCTATCATTTTCGAATATTATATACTCGGTCATTCCGAATTATTATTCTATTAAACTTCAGCTGACTTGTCAAATTTTTTGTCTTTTTTAGGACAATCCCAATGCCCGGCCCCTGTCCCTTGGCCCCCGGGCCGACAGAGGCGTCGGCCCGCCTCAATGGCTTAGCGGCAGCCTAGCAGTAGTTGAGCAATAGCTAAGCAGTAGTTGAGCGATAGGAAACATGGGATATGAGGCAAACACTGCCACGCCGGTTCCACTCCTGCCCCAGCCTCTAACAGCATATAACAGCAGGGGCAGATCCTTGTGTGGAGGAA
>JAAYZA010000192.1 GCA_012515055.1 Syntrophomonadaceae bacterium
AGGCAGAACTGGGTGCGATAGAAGCTTATAATCAGGCTATAAAACTGGCGGGTGAAGTGAATGATTTTGCTACCCGCGATATACTCACCAGCATCCTGAATGATGAAGACAGACATATGGATGAGATAGAAGCACTGCAAGATCAGATTTCCCATATGACACTGCCCATCTTTTTAACCACCAAGGTCGAATAAATCAGCAGTCAACCTGCCCATGGCCCGGGCGAATAAAGTAAGATTATAAGCCCGAAGGGCAAAAATAAATCAGATCAACTAAAATCAGACAGCCGCCAGTATGGCGGCTGTCTGATTTTACATATTCTCTTTTTCCTGTGGGCAAGATAAGCAAAATGGATGGAGAAAGGAAGGAATTTGTATGACCAATTTCCCCTTTGGCTTGATTGCCCTTATAGTCGTTTCCATATTAATCTATTTTGGCGTGGCCCATCGGGTCCTGGATAGGATGCGCCTCACCGATAAAGGGGCGCTAGCAGTTATTGCAGCCATAATAATCGGCAGTTTTTTCGATATACCCATTACTGCCAGGATCACCGTCAATTTAGGAGCACTGGTCGTCATTGGTCTGGCCATATATGTTTTCGCCCGGGCGGGAACAGCATGGGAAAAAGTCAGGGCATTAATTGCTGCTGCGGTAACAGGTATGGTGCTTTTTCTGGCAGCCAGATTTTTGGGGGCTGAACCGGAAAACATTTTCATTGATCCCATTTATATATATCCGCTGGTGGCAGGGGTAGTAGGCTATCTTGCCGGCCGTTCCAGGCGGGGGGCCTTTTTTGCTGCCATTATAGGTGTTCTATCAGTGGATCTGGCCCAATTCATCTGGCTGATCCGCTCTGGTTTGCAGGGAACTGTAGCAGTAGGCGGAGGCGGTGCTTTCGATTCATTGGTTGTAGCCGGAATTTTGGCGGTATTGCTGGCAGAGACCATTGGCGAAGTTCTGGAAAGAATCAGCGGAGGCCCGCAAACAGAAGGGCGTCCAGAAGAATTGCTGGCCAATCTGCGTGAACCAGAACCAGTCCGTAAGCCTCTGCCATCGAAGGAAGAAGAGGGAGGTGCTCAGAATGAGGAAGAATAAATCACTGCCAGTCATTATACTGATGGTTCTTTGCTTGAGTTTAAGCAGCGGCGCAGCATTTGCATATTCGGAACTTCCCACAGGTCAGTATTTTACTTTGATCAATGAAAACAATCAGATGATCCACCAAACGGGTCTGGAGGTAAATATTGGTGATGAGTATATTACTGCTGATAATTCCCGCTACCGTGTCACTGCAATCAATGGCCTGACCGCCAGCTGCAAATATATGGGGGAAGAAGTAATGCCTGTTTTAGAATATAGTTACCAGCAGCAAACCTGGACTTTCAAGGCAGGTGAAGTGCCGGTTTTGTCGGCAAAAAATCCCACTGTGGCTGTTTACCATACCCATAGTGATGAATCATATGTCCCCACCGACGGGACGGACAGTATTGCCGGCCGGGGCGGTATTTATGATGTGGGTCAATCCCTGGTTCAGCAATTAAAAAAGCTGGGCTTTAATGTGGAATATAGTGAGAACAACCACAACCCCCATGACGTAAATGCCTACACTCGTTCCCGCCGTACAGCTGCCTCCCTGTTGAAGAAAAATCCGGATCTGATTCTGGACGTTCATCGTGATGCAACGCCAGCAGAGCAATACCAGGCAGAAGTCAAAGGCGAAGAAGTTACCAAAGTAAAACTGGTTATCGGCAGGCAAAATCCCAAGATGAATACCAATCTGGAGTTTGCCAAAAGGGTCAAAGCCCTGATGGATAAGAAAGAACCCGGCCTTTCCAATGGAATATTTATGGGCAAAGCCGCTTTCAACCAGGACCTGCATCCCCGGGCCCTGTTAATTGAAGTAGGGGCCCACACCAATGATAAGGCCCAGGCAGAAAAAGGTGTGGCTTTATTTGCCGGAACACTGCCGGCGGCACTTGGTGTGGCCGATAATAGTGAAGAGGGGGCCGCCCGAAAACCATTTGCCGGTGAAAACCAAAAATCAGGGATCACCATAGCAGTTATTCTGGCCGTAGTCGCAGCAGCTGCCGGAGGATTCTATTTGCTGAATAAAGGAAATCTTAATCGCTGATGCAGGAATATCTGATTGTATTATTGGCTGCCACAACCGCCGGATTTTTGAACCGAATTATTTTGCTGAGGAGGGACTATCGGCAATACCCTACTTACCCCCACGGACAGCTGACCCATCTGGCTTTAGGGTTTATTGCCGCCAGCCTGGGGGCAGTAGCAGTAGTAGCCATTGCCAAACCGGATTATGTTGCGGTTACATTTTTAGTCCTGGCGGCACAGGAGTTTCGGGAAATCAGAAACATGGAAAGGGAGTCACTGGGGAAGCTGGAAGAAAACAAGCTGATAAGCCGGGGGACAGATTATATAGAGGGGATAGCACGGGTATTTGAAGCCCGTAATTATCTGGTGATTTTCACCTCCCTGGTTACTGGTGCAGTAGTACAAATATTCAGCTGGCCCTATGCCTTCATAGCCGCGCCGTTGATGATCATGGTTTCCCTGCAGTTTATGAGCGGCAAAGTCATCGGTGATATTGCCGAAATACAGGAAGCGAAACTCAGTTTTTCCGGAACCATGCTTAAAATTGAGGATGTTGTTGTTAGTAATGTAGGTTTACCGGAGGTCAGGGAGAAGATCCTGCGGGAAGGTATGGGGGTTCTGATCAAACCGAAAGATGATGATGCCAGGATCACCCTGGATTCTCCGGGACAGCGCCAGGCCATTATCCATGATGCGGTAGCCATTTTAGGTACCAAGGTGGATGTCAATGAACCAGAGTTCATGCCCCTGGCTCGCAAGCAAATCGACCAGGGTTATATAGCCGTTTACATCATAGCCAACGAACCGGATATCGAATTTTTGATAGAAGTCATCAAAAGGGTCCCGGTCATCGAGTCATCCAAAGGAACCGCATTAAAGGCTTATTATGGCAGAAAGGCGGCCGATTGATGGATATTAAGATCAATGACTTTATTTTAGCCATTGTCACATTGGATGACACCTTGATCAACGGCGGCGGATGCCCGGTTTTTATTGCTGCCAATGAAGAGCAGCAGCAAAAAATTGGTTTATATTTGTCTAAAATACTTGGTGGCGTGGTACATGATTTGGAAAACGGGGTTTTCCTGATCTGCGGGCATTAAGGAGGCAAATTTATGATCATTATTTACCATTGTTTCGGGGGATCCCATTCTTCAGTCACTGCTGCTGCCATCCACCTGGATCTGTTAAGCAGTGATAAACCCCCGGCTAAGGAGGAAATGCTGGCATTGCCTTATTTTGACAAAACTACCGAAAATGATTTTGGTTCACTGCGCTTTATGGGTTTTGACCGGGAAAATAATGCTGTATATATCCTGGGGAAGAAAAGTCAATCAGATAGATTCAGCAATGTTTTGCTGGGCGTGGCAGATTTATTGGGAAAAAAGGATGAGGTAATAGCTGTGAATACAATGGGCCGGGTCAATTGGAGTATGAAATTAGGCGGATTCACTTCCCGGAGGATTGGTATCGCCGGGATGGGCCGGCCCGTTGTCATCGAAGGAACCAGAAAGGCATTCTGGGATCTGGTCAACCTGGTGGAAATGACTAAACTTAGAATATTAAACAGGCGGCAATATCAATGAAGATTGTTTTTTTGGGATTAACGGGTGTACACCAGGCTCTGGCTGCCGGCTGTTACTACCTGAGCAGGGAGTCTGGAGAAAATCTGGACCTGGAAGGATTTGCCGACCTGGAGCTGGAGAAGGCTGGTTTTCCCATTTTACTGGGGCAGGACAGAAATAACAACCTGGTTTACGCCCTGGGGTCTGAAACTGATATATTGGTTTTGAAAAGAACTATTGACGAGCTGGCCGCTGTTTTAGGGGAACCTGGTGAATTATTGGTTTTGCCCATTACCATCCCCTGGCAGAAAATCCTGTTGTGGCTTACGACTATTGCCGGTTTTATCGGAGCAGGTCAGTGGTATTATAATTTCAGCCGCTATATTATTAAAAGGGAGATCCCTCTGATAATAAGCCAGGTAGATAAATATCAGGAACAACTGCAGCAGAACTAAATTAGGATGGGCACCATCATAACAACGGCAGATAGAAATTTGCCGTTTTTTTAAACCTTGCCTATTCAAGATGTTTTGATGGATAATGTTTAAGAGTTTAATCAGTGCCCGGGGAGGATGAAATGGTAGTAATTGAGAAAGTCAGCCCAGGAAGCATAGGGGAGCAGGCTGGAATAACAGCCGGTGACAGGCTTCTTTCCATAAATAATTTGCCCATTGATGATATGCTGGATTATCAATTTCTTACCAGTGATATGGAGTTTACTCTGCTGATCGAAAAAGCTGATGGTGATCAATGGGAAATAGAGATAGAAAAAGATTTCGATGAAGACCTGGGTTTGCAATTTGAGGGTTTCGTATTTGACCGGATGAAAAGATGCCGGAATAAATGTGTTTTTTGTTTTATTGATCAACTGCCGGGCAATATGCGCTCAACCCTGTACACCAAGGATGATGATTATCGGTATTCATTCTGGTACGGTAATTTTATAACTTTGACCAATCTCAGTGAAAGTGACTGGCAGAAGATTATCAGTATGCGCCTCAGTCCCTTATATATTTCTGTTCACTGCATGGACCCTGCCGTCAGGGTTAAGATGATGAAAAATCCGGCCGCAGCGGATATCAAGGCCCAGCTGCAGCGCCTGCTGGCAGAAGATATAATGATACATACCCAGATCGTATTATGCCCCGATATCAATGACGGGGAAATTTTAAAGAATTCCATCGAGGAGTTGTCCAGTTTATACCCCGGTGTCCAATCAATTGGCATAGTTCCCGTTGGTCTTACCGGTCACCGTCATGATCTGGCCCCTTTACGCAGTTTTGATCAGAAGGAACTGGAAGAAATCATAGCACTGGCAGATGGTTACCAGAAGCGCTTCCGTCAAGAATTGGATTGGGGTCTGGTTTACCTGGCTGATGAGTTTTATCTGGCCGCAGGTCAGAGCCTGCCAGATGATTATTATTATGATGATTACTGTCAGATCGAAAATGGGATCGGTCTTTCCCGGATATTACTTGATGAGTTTTCAGAGTTGGAAGGGGATTTGCCCCTGATAGCCGAACCTCGTAAGGTTTATTTGCTGATGGGAGAATCGGCTGTCCCGGTTATGGACGTAATTAGAAATAGGCTGAATCAAATTGAAGGGCTGGATGTGGAAATGCTGCCGGTCCAAAACAAATATTTCGGCGGCAGTGTTACTGTCACTGGCTTGTTGACGGGAAGTGATATTGTCGATCGTTTAGGTCTGGACTATAAAGGTAAAAACATCATTATTCCCGAAGTTGTATTTAAAGATGGCAAGGACGTTTTTTTGGATGATGCCCGCCTCAGCGAAATAGCAGCCCAAACAGGGGCCAATTTTATAACCGTTGATGGCAGTGCCCGAAGTTTGATAGAAGCGGTCCTGAAAGGAGAACCAAATGGCTAAACCCATCGTAGCAATAGTCGGAAGGCCCAATGTGGGTAAATCCACCCTGTTTAACCGTCTGGTAGGTGCCCGAAAAGCCATTGTAGAAGATATACCGGGGGTGACCAGGGATCGGCTCTATGATAATGCTGAATGGCTGGGACGGGAATTCATCGTCATTGACACGGGGGGGATCCGTTTTGATGAAGGGGATATTTTTACCCGGGAAATAAAATGGCAGGCAGAATTGGCTATCGAAGAAGCTGATGTATTGCTGCTGGTAGTCGACAGCCAGGAAGAAGTGACCGGCGAGGATCAACAGGTAGCTGATCTCTTGCGCCGCTCCGGCAAACCGGTGATACTGGCCGCTAATAAAGTAGAAGATTTTGGCCGGCAGCTGGATTATTACGAATTTTATCAACTGGGCCTGGGTGATCCCATTCCGGTTTCCGCCATGCATGGCATGAATACCAATGATTTGCTCGATGCGGTCATCGATAAATTCGAGCCTACGGAAAACTATGCCGAAGACCCCGATGCTATAAAAATAGCCATTGTGGGCCGGCCCAATGTGGGCAAATCATCCCTGGTCAATGCACTCCTGGGGGAAACCCGGGTCATCGTCAGTGATGTGCCGGGAACGACCAGAGATGCCATTGATACGCCCTTTGAATATCAGGGCAATAAATATATATTGATTGACACGGCCGGAGTGAGGAAGAAATCCCGTGTAAGAATCCCTACGGAAAAGTATAGTATTATCAGGACCCTTAAAAGTATTGAGAGAGCTGATGTGGCATTGATCATGATCGATGCTGAAGACAAGGTTACCGAACAGGATCAGCGCATCGCCGGCTATGTTCATGAACAGCATAAACCCAGTATAATTGTAGTCAACAAA
>JAAYZA010000139.1 GCA_012515055.1 Syntrophomonadaceae bacterium
ATTTTATAAAACGATGGTCAGATTTTCTTTCTGCCACTTCTTTACGCTCTGCCGTCATCCATCCGCTGGCGGCCTCCTCGGGGCAGTCAAATGCCTTTATAAAGGGCTTGATATCCAGCAGAGGAGTACCGTCCAATATATCCACTCCCCGGATTCGCAGTCGGTTTTCTTCCACCGAGAGCAATTCCACAATGGATAATCCCAGTTGGGAAGGCCGGACCGGGGACCGGGTGGCAAAAATCCCGCGGGGCACCGTATCCATGAAGGGTATCACCGTAAGTTTCGCGGGGGCGGCCTGATGCAAATGATATATCAAGTATATATGACTGAAACCATCCAGATCTTTGAGCCCTTCCTGAAATTGGGGGGCAACGATGACCTCCCCGATGACCTCCTTCGCTCCGCAGGGCTGGATTGGCATGCCCTGCAGCTGGGTGAAAGGAGTTCTGATGATCCCGATATAATCACTGGTGTATTGTGCCATTATTTCCTGGTCCCCTTTGACAGCTGATAATTTATTATACTGTATTTTAGTGTCCACATTCATCATGATGCTGGTGCTCATGACAAACTGAACCAGTGGATTTTAATTCCCCTTTCAGGTATTCTTCGGCAGCAGTCCTGGCATCTCCCCGGGCCCCGACGATGACTTCGATATTGTTTTCATTGAACAAATCGATGGCGCCGCCGCCCATGCCGCCGGAAATAATTACATCGACTCCCTGCTCATGAAGGAATACCGGCAGAAACCCGGGTTTGTGACCGGGATTGGGTACTGATTCATCCTTAACGATCTGACCGTTATCGGCCACATAAATATTAAATTTCTCACAATGTCCAAAATGTTCTGCCACCTGGTTATTATCGCTCGCAACTGCTATCTTCAATTCATTTCCTCCTTCTCTTTCGATTATCACTGCTGGAGCAGGTTTGGCTGCCTTTCTTGCTGGTATTTCTTCGGCCAGCATTTTCTCCAGGATATCAGCTATGCGCTCCAGTCTTTCACCTTCATAATTTTCAATGTTTCCATTGTCACTGGCAACGGCCAGTTCAGGATCCAGAGGCAAAACAGATAAGATCTCCAGATCGTGGCGACGGGCAATTTTATCGATATGACTGTCCCCGAATATTTTATGATCCTTACCACAATCCGGGCACTGGAAATAGGCCATGTTTTCTACCAAACCGATAATGGGAATATTCATTTTTTCCGCCATTTTCACTGCCTTGGAGACGATCATGGAAACCAATTCCTGAGGTGAGGTAACGATGATTATGCCATCGACCCGGATGGATTGAAATACGGTAAGAGGTACATCTCCCGTCCCCGGCGGCATATCGATAAACATGAAATCCACATTCTCCCATATGACATCAGTCCAGAACTGTTTGACAGCACCAGCAATGATAGGGCCCCTCCAGATGACCGGATCAGTGTCATTTTCCAGCAATAGATTGACGGAAATGATATCGATCCCGGTAGATGTTTTCATGGGATAAAGACCCGCTTCGCTCCCCTGAGCCATTCCTGAAACTCCAA
>JAAYZA010000198.1 GCA_012515055.1 Syntrophomonadaceae bacterium
AAGCGGAGCCGCAGGGGAGACAAAGGGTCTGTCCCTATGGCGAGCTCAGCGGCCAACGAAAAGGAGACAAGTGAAACGTCCCCCTGTCTCCCCCGGCCCCTTTCTGCTTTCAACTGCTCTCTTAAGAGAGGGTATTGACACCGGCGGCATACAAGGGGCCGCGGAAGCTCAAATGATATAGAATAGAGGCCATTTCCCGGGGAGTTTCCCGCTGCTCCTTTTCCAGCCAATGCTGAATGACTCCCAAATGGGCAGATATCAGATAAATGACCAGGTAATCACCGGGGACTAATAAATTATCTTTTTTGATATGTACGGAGAGTTCTTTTTCAAACAAATTGCTCCAAATAATATTTTTGAACTGCTCCTGAAATGATAAATCACCTTTCATGCTTAAAAAGGCCCTTATCAATGAGGCGTTTTGATCGAAATATTCGAATAAAGAAACCATGAAAAGGGGGGGATTATTTGAATTGACATATTCTTTAATAACCAGCGAATTCGATTGGAGGAGCAGAGCCTGGCATTCTTCCATGATATCCCCGACGGTTTTTTCCAATAAATCGGTTTTATCCTGATAATGAAGGTAAAAGGTCCCGCGATTGATATTGGCTTTCCTGGTTATATCCTTTACTGTTACGGCGTCAATGCCTTTTTCTTCGATCAGGGTTACCAATGCCTCGAGTATGACCTGTTTGGTGCGGATTACGCGGCGGTCTTCTTTACGGTCTTTCATAATGATCCCTTTCTTGATGATTGATAAAAATATCCGGCCTTATGGACACCGGAACTGCTTTTGTTGATAAAAGGTCATTTCTATCCATCATGTTCATTGCAAGTCTTGGTGAACATAATTATAATAACACTTAGAAAGATAATCAACACAATGTGCATTTTAATCAAACCAAATAGAATTTATACAAGGTTGTGTTTGCACTGTTTTTAAATATCTGGAAAAGCTCCCGGTCTGATGTGGAGTGGACGGAAACCGATAAGGATTGCATCGTCCTGACGGGCATCAATAAATATTTTGATGATAAACAGGTTTTAAAGGATATAAACCTGCGGATTCCTTACGGGCAGATATTCGGGCTGCTGGGACCCTCGGGCTGCGGGAAAACCACTTTAGTCAGAATCATAGCGGGGATTTTAAAACTGGAGGCTGGAGAGGTCAGCGTTTTGGGTCATAAGATGCCCCAATTGGAAGTGCTGGATAAAATCGGTTACATGGCTCAAACAGATGCTTTGTATATGAATCTTTCCGGCCGGGAGAACCTGCATTTCTTCGGCTCGCTTTACAGCATGAAAAAAGAGGCACTTAAAGCCAGGATCGATGCAGTAATGCAAAGGCTCAGCTTATATCAGGATCTGGACAAGGAAGTGCAGGCCTATTCGGGGGGGATGAAGCGCCGCCTGTCTCTGGCGGCAGCTATTTTACATGAGCCTCCCTTGCTGCTCCTGGATGAACCTACAGTGGGGATCGACCCTCTGCTGCGTCAGGATATCTGGCGGGAACTCCATGATTTAGCGGCGCTGGGTGCCACCATGATCGTCACCACCCATGTAATGGATGAGGCCGAGAAATGTGACCAAATAGCTCTGATGCGGGAGGGAAGTATCATTGCCCGGGGTTCCTCCCGGGAATTGCAGGAGCGGATCGGGGCCCGGACCCTGGAAGAAGCTTTTATTCATTATGGGGGGGGACCGAATGAGGGTTAAAGCTTTAACTTTGCGGATCCTGACTCAATTGCGCCATGATAAGCGGACACTGGCTTTGATGGTTATGGCTCCGCTCTTGATGCTTACCTTGCTGTACTTCGTTTTTAATGCCATGGGCAGTTCGGTGACAATAGCGGTGGTTAATGCCCCGGAGAGTTATATCAGCAATCTGGAAAGCAATAATGTTTTCGTCCTGCGTTATGATGCGGCAGAGGCCCGGCGGGCTCTGGAGACCGGGGAGGCTGTGGCATCTGTTGATATTACCAGCGGCAAAGCCTATATCGAAATCGATGGCAGTAAACCGCTGGATGTTAATAAGGCTCTGATGGCCATAGAATTGGCTCAGAAACCGATGGGCCAGGTTCGTAACGATTTGCGTTCCGAAGTATTCTACCTGTATGGATATGAGGATGTGCCCACCTTTGATATCTACGGCGCACTTTTAATCGGGTTCATCATTTTCTTTTTTGTGTTCCTGGTGGCGGGGATTTCATTTTTGCAGGAAAGAAACGGAGGGACTCTGGAAAAACTGCTTTCTACCCCCATCAAACGCTGGGAAATCGTACTGGGTTATGTTCTGGGCTTTGGGGTAGTGACGGTATTGCAGGCTTTTGTCATCTCCTGGTTCTGTATTTATGTTTTGAACATGGTGATGGCTGGTTCTTTCCCCCTGGTCCTGCTCATTGTTCTGATAAATTCCATGGTGGCCCTGACGCTGGGGATACTGGCCTCAACAGCGGCCAACAATGAATTTCAAATGATACAGTTCATTCCGGTGGTAGTTATCCCCCAGGTCTTTTTCTGCGGCTTGTTCAACCTGCCCCATCCCTGGAACCTGGTGGAAAAACTGGTGCCATTGTACTATGTTACCGATGCCCTGACCCTGGTGATGATAAAAGGGCAGGGATTAAAAGCCATTATTCCTGATGTGGCAGTAATATCAGGGTTTGCCCTGGTCTTTGTCCTGGTCAATATCAGATTGCTCAAGCGGTACCGCAGTATATAGGGGTCACAGATGGGAAAAAAACTTAAATGGGGGAATTGTCGATGAAAAAATCGATTCTGGCTATAGGTCTGGCATTTTTATTATTGGTTCTAAGCAGTGGATGTTCCGGCGGCAAGGACCTGGAAATTATGGGGATAGTGGAAACTTCAATCATTTCCCATTACAGCGAGGTGGCGGGTAAAATCATCGCAATGCCTCTGGAACTGGGGCAGGAGGTCAAAGCCGGGGATATTATAGCCGTAATTGATGACAGCGGGGGAAAATATTCCCTGGAGCAGCTGGAAGCCGTTGCCGCCAAAAAACAAGCCTTGCTGGAGGAAGCTCTGGAAGGGGCAGATACGGAACTGATCAGGCAGGGAGAAAACAATGTCCTGCTGGCGGAAAAAGCCCTGGAGAGTGCACAGCTGAATAATGATCTGGTGCAAAGGGCTTATCAAAGGGCTGAGGAATTATTTGCGGCCGGGGGCCTGGCGGAGTCGGCCTGGGAGGAAGCCCGGTATAAATCAGAGCAATCGACTATCGATATAAATATCAAACAGGCCCAGCTGGATAATGCCCGGCAGCAGCTGGCGATCCTGTACAGGGGTGCTAAAAAGGTTCAAATCGAGGCTCTGCAGGCGGAGATCGACCTGACTAGCAGTCAGATAAAGCAGATCAAAGAGAACCTGGAAAAATATGAAATTACTGCCCTGGCGGATGGAACTGTGATAAGCCGCAATTATCTGCTGGGGAATATGGTGGCGGCCGGATATAATATTGCCGATATTGCGTCTAAGAGTGATAAATATCTGCTGGCTTATCTGCCGGAGAAATATTTGCCGGATATCGGCTATGGGCAGGAGGTATTAATAAAAAATGGTAATGAAGAGTATGAAGGCATAATAAGTTATATAGACAGCAAGGCTCAGTATACACCGAAAGAAATGCAGACAGCAGCCAACAAAAACCAGGACACAGTAAAGATCAAAGTCCGCTTTAAGGAGGATAATCCTTTGAAAATAGGGGAAAAAGCGAAATTGGTTCTGAAGAAAGCTGCCGATTGATGTTAGTCCTGGTTTGATTTTTCCGCAGTATAAATCCGCTGGGGGAGGTTCTGGGCAGATTTTTAAAGAGAAATATCGATTGAACTGTCTTTATGATTAAAAAACCTTGTTTTTTTCTATTTTCCGCCCCGATAAAATTCTTGAGATTAAGGCGTGGATAAGCTAGGATGATGTCAACATGTTAACTATACTTACCAGTGTTCTTTGTTTGCCTTGGTCCTGCTCCGGAAAGGAGGGTAAACACAAAGGCATTTTGTGTTATTACATATGAAAAAATATTTGCAGATGGGTTTAGATATTGGTTCTACAACAGTTAAAATGGCGGTTTTAAATGATGAAGGCCAGATGGTTTACAGTAAATACCGACGTCATTTTGCCGATGTTAAAAATACCATTGCTGATCTGCTGGAGGAAGCATACGAATTTTTCCCCCGCCAGAAGGTAACAGTCCTGGTTACTGGTTCGGCGGGTCTTTCTGTTTCCAAATGGCTGGAGGTGGATTTTATCCAGGAAGTGATTGCCTTAAGCCATGCCATCGAATATTACCTGCCCCAGACGGATGTAGCCATTGAACTGGGGGGTGAGGATGCCAAAATCACCTATTATTATGACGGTCTGGAACAGCGCATGAATGGTACCTGCGCCGGGGGCACCGGTGCTTTCATCGATCAGATGGCATCTTTGTTGCATACTGATGCCCAGGGACTTGATGAGCTGGCTGCCCGGCATAAGACCATTTATCCCATTGCAGCCCGCTGCGGGGTTTTTGCCAAAAGTGATATCCAGCCTTTATTGAATGAAGGCGCCGCCCGGGAAGATATTGCTGCCTCAGTTTTTCAATCCGTGGTCAACCAGACCATCAGCGGTCTGGCCTGCGGCAAGCCTATCAAAGGGAAGGTGGCTTTCCTGGGAGGACCTTTGTTCTTTTTGCCCCAGCTGCAGGTAAGATTCAAAGAAACTTTAAATTTAAATGATGAAGAGGCTCTGTTTCCGCCAGATGCCCAGTTTTTTGTGGCCATGGGAGCAGCTCTGGCTTCTGCTGAACTCAAGCCAGTCCATTATAGATCCATTATCAAGCGGCTGCCTGCTTTCAGGCTGAATACCGGTGATGAGATCCGCAAATTAGAGCCTTTGTTTGCCAGTGAGGAAGAATACCATGACTTTCAGGCCCGCCACAGTCTGGAGAAGGTCCAGCGGGCTGATATGAAAACTTTCACCGGTGAATGTTATCTGGGGATCGATGCTGGTTCGACTACCAGCAAGGCGGCCTTGATCGATGGAGAGGGGCGTCTGCTCTATTCCTGGTATGGAAGCAATGAAGGCAGTCCCGTCCATTCGGCAGTTAAAATTTTAAAAGATTTATATTCCCAGCTGAATCCGGAAGCCAGAATCGTCTATTCGGCTGTTACCGGTTATGGGGAGGGGCTGATCAAAGCGGCCCTGGGCATTGATATCGGTGAGATCGAAACCGTTGCTCATTACACGGGGGCCAAACATTTCCTCCCCGGGGTGGATTTCATACTGGATATCGGCGGACAGGACATGAAATGCATGCTGATAAGGGATGGAGTCATTGACCGCATCATGCTCAATGAGGCCTGCTCTTCCGGCTGCGGGTCATTCATCGAAACTTTTGCTTATTCCCTTAATATGTCGGTGGAAGATTTTGCCCGGGAGGCTCTGGGAGCCAGCGAGCCCTCGGATCTGGGTTCCCGCTGTACAGTTTTTATGAACTCCAAGGTCAAGCAGGCCCAGAAAGAAGGAGCAACTGTCGGTGATATTTCTGCCGGACTGTCTTATTCAGTGATAAAAAACGCTCTGTACAAGGTGATAAAGATCAGGGACCCCGAACAGCTGGGGGAAAAACTGGTTGTCCAGGGGGGCACCTTTAATAATGATTCCATCCTCAGGGCTTTTGAGAACCTGTCGGGGCGGGAAGTGACCAGACCTGATATTGCCGGTTTGATGGGGGCCTTTGGTGCGGCGCTCATAGCCCGCAATAAATACCGGCCGGGGAAAATAACTACCATGCTGGACAGTGTCGGACTCAAGGATTTTACTATTACCAATAGTATGAGAAGATGCGGCGCCTGTACCAACAATTGCCTGCTGACCATCAGCAGATTCCAGGATGGACGGCGTTTTGTTTCCGGCAACCGCTGTGAGAAAGCCTGGGGGGGCACTAAAAAAGAGCAGGAACTGCCCAATCTGTTTGACTATAAATTCCAGCGGCTTTTCGGCTATGTGCCCCGCGAGCGGGAAGATGCTCCCCGGGGGGCCATCGGTATACCCCGAGTATTAAATATGTATGAAAATTATCCCTTCTGGTTTACTTTTTTTGACCAGCTGGGTTTTCAGGTTATCCTGTCACCAACTTCCAACAAAGAGCTTTACGAATTGGGGCATGAGACCATCCCCTCTGAATCGGCCTGCTATCCGGCCAAGATTGTCCATGGGCACATCGCTGCCCTGATCAAAGCCGGGGTGAAAACCATTTTTTATCCTTCCATCATCTTTGAACGGCAGGAACAGGAAGGGGCGGCCAATCATTTTAACTGTCCCATGGTCATCTCCTATCCGGATGTACTTAAAAACAATATGGACGTGCTGGCCGATCCGGAGATAAATTATATGAATCCCTTCCTGCCCTATGACAACAGGAAACGTCTGGGGCAAAGGCTTTATGAAGAACTGGCTCCTCTGGGCCTTTCCCGCCGGGAGATCAAAAAGGCTCTGGCTGCTGCCTGGGCCGAGGATGAGAAGTTTAAAGCCGACATCCGGGCTAAAGGTGAGGAAACCCTGCGTTATCTGGAGGAAACCGGGCAAAAGGGCATTGTCCTGGCGGGACGGCCCTATCATATCGACCCGGAGATCCATCACGGCATACCGGAGCTCATCAATCAGTATGGGATGGCGGTTTTGACCGAGGATTCCGTCGCCTGGATGGGAGAGGTGGAAAGGCCGCTGCGGGTGGTTGACCAATGGATGTATCATTCCCGGCTGTACGCGGCAGCCAGTTTTGTAGCGGAAAGAGAAGATCTGGAATTGATTCAGCTTAATTCTTTTGGCTGCGGGCTGGATGCGGTCACCACTGATCAGGTGGAGGAGATCCTGCACCAGCAGGGGAAAATCTATACGGTTTTAAAAATTGACGAAGGCAGCAATCTGGGGGCAGCCCGCATAAGGATACGTTCCTTGCAGGCGGCCATTGAGGAGCGGGAGGAAGACGGCTTCAAGCCGCATCGGATCATAGAACCGCTTCAGCGGCGGCTTTTTACCCGGGAAATGAAAAAACAGCATACCATTCTCTGCCCGCAAATGGCGCCGCTGCATTTTGAATTTTTGGAACCGGCTTTCAGAAGTGAGGGCTATCAGGTCAAACTGCTGGAAGAGGCCCGGCCTGCTGCCATTGACGAAGGCTTGCGCTATATAAACAATGATGCCTGTTATCCCACTATCATTGTGGTGGGTCAGCTTATTGAAGCCTTAAAATCCGGCCAGTATGACCTGAATAACACTTCGGTGGTCATGTCCCAGACCGGAGGAGGATGCCGGGCTACCAATTATATTGGTTTACTGCGCAAGGCCATGGCGGAGGCGGGGTTTGAAAATATACCGGTCATATCGGCCAATATCGCCGGAATGGAAAAGAACCCCGGTTTTACATTGTCCTGGGGACTGATTAAAAAAGCCGTTATGGCACTGATATATGGAGATTTATTGATGCGGGTCCTTTACCGGGTCAGGCCCTATGAAAAGATTCCCGGCTCCGCCAATCTGCTCCATCGCAAATGGACGGAAAAAGCTGCGGCCCAGATCGTAACCGGGGATAGTAAAGTCTTTGATCAGTATATAAGAGAGATCATCCGGGACTTTGACTGTCTGGAAATCAATGAAGGAAGAAAACCCCGGGTGGGCGTGGTGGGAGAAATACTGGTCAAATATCATCCCACCGCCAATAATAATGTGGTGGGAGTTATCGAGTCTGAAGGGGCGGAAGCAGTGGTGCCGGATATGCTGGATTTCTTCCTGTATTCACTGGCCGATCCCATCTATCATTATGAAACACTGGCCGGCACCCGCAGTAAAAAGATACTGGCCCAGCTGTATATCCACCTGCTGGAGAAATCCCGCCGCAATATGGTGGAAGCATTACAAAACAGCCAGCGTTTCAGTGCCCCCATCCCCATTGAAGAAATGGCGGAACTGGCCAAACCCATCCTGCAGCTGGGGCATCATACCGGTGAAGGCTGGTTTTTGACAGCGGAAATGATCGAATTGATCAAAAGCGGCACACCCAACATAATCTGTGTGCAGCCCTTTGCCTGTCTGCCCAACCATGTAACCGGCAAGGGCATGATGAGGGCTATTAAGAAACATTATCCCCAGGCCAATATCACAGCGGTTGACTATGACCCCGGGGCCAGTGAAGTAAACCAGCTTAACCGGATCAAGCTGATGCTGGCGGTGGCTTTTAAAAACCTTCGAGCCGAAGAGGAGTATAAGGGAGCAGTCCTGCCCGCTAAAAAGGGACCAGGGCCTGGTTCTGGAGAAGCAATTAGAATAAAGCCGGGGCCGAAGCCGGGGCCGATAAGAGTGACCAAAAACGGTATAGCCCAGGATTAATAAATATTGTTCATGACCGGGCCGAGTTTTATGGGGGGATGAATCTGAATGGATAATTATTTGCTGATCAATCTAATCCTTTCCCTGGTGGTAATAATTTTACTGGCGGCGGTCCTGGTCCGGACCGGCAGCAATAAGAAAAATCAGCAGCTGCAGCAGGATCTGCAGGCATTGCAAAAAAACAATGAACGCCTGGAAAACACCATCCGGCAAGAAATAAGGAGCAATCGGGAAGAAAGCAGTTTGACCGCGCAAAAGGGCCGGGAAGAACAGGCGGCCTCTTTGCAGAAGCTGAATGAATCCCTTTTAAACCGCATTCATCAAAATGCCGAATTGCAAAACGATCAGCTGGGCAGTTTCTCCAAACGACTGG
The DNA here is from genome assembly GCA_012515055.1 of Syntrophomonadaceae bacterium. Taxonomy (GTDB): domain Bacteria; phylum Bacillota; class Syntrophomonadia; order Syntrophomonadales; family Syntrophomonadaceae; genus UBA1368. The sequence continues at coordinate 8,768 of JAAYZA010000198.1, forward strand.
GGGAGCTTACCCATGCTAATGAACAGCGCCTGGAAACAGTGCGGCACACCATCAATGAACAATTGGCGGATTTTTCCCGTCAGTTGGGGAATCTTACCCAGAGCAATGAACAAAAAATTGAAACAGTGAGACAGACACTGGAAGACAGGCTGAAGTTCCTGCAGGAGGATAACAGCAAAAAGCTGGAACAGATGCGGGCCACTGTTGATGAAAAACTCCATGCCACACTGGAAAAAAGGCTGGGTGAATCCTTCCAGCAGGTCAGTGAAAGACTGGAACAGGTCCACCAGGGTTTGGGGGAGATGCAGGTACTGGCAGCCGGAGTGGGAGACCTAAAAAAGGTCATGACCAATGTGAAGACCCGGGGTACATGGGGAGAAATCCAGCTGGGCAATATTCTGGAGATGATCCTTACCCCCGAGCAATATGACTGTAATGTGGCCACCAAACCGGGCAGCAATGACCGGGTGGAATTTGCCATCCGTCTGCCGGGGCAAAGGGAATCCGGCGAACCTCTGTGGCTGCCCGTCGATTCCAAATTCCCGGTGGAGGACTTTCAGCGTTTCCTCGATGCCTGTGAGGAAGGGGATAAAGAGGCAGCGGATAAAGCCGGCAAACAGATGGAAAACCGGATCAAAGCCCAGGCTAAAGATATAAAGGAAAAATATGTGGATCCGCCTCATACCACTGATTTTGCTATCCTTTTTCTGCCAACTGAGAGCCTTTATGCCGAAGCGGCACGCCGCCCGGGTCTGCTGGAAACACTGCAGCAGGATTACCGGGTGAATATCACCGGTCCCAGTACCATGGCCGCTTTGCTTAACAGTTTGTCCCTGGGTTTTAAAACACTGGCGATAGAGAAGCGTTCCAGTGAAGTTTGGACACTTTTAGGTCAGGTGAAAACTGAGTTTGGAAAGTTTGGGGAAGTGCTGGACAAAACCAGGAAAAAACTTCAGGAGGCCAGCAACCAGATCGACTATGCTGAGGTGAGGACCCGGGCTATTGAGAGAAAACTCCGGAATGTGGAGGAACTTCCTCTGGATGAGGAATATATTCGCGGGATCACTGACGCTGCCGACGAGGAAGAATCGACGGAGAATTAATGTCCCCGCAGTTTTTTATATTGGCGAATAATTTTTGGGGTATCTTCCCCCTGCGGCATATCATCTGAGCAGCGGCCGGATATCAGCAGATGATGTTTAAGACCCCGGGCAAAAGGGAGAATTCTGCATCCAGAACACCGGGCTGTTCACCGTCGATATCCAGTAAGGCCCGATCCCTGGAAACAGCCCTGACCGTGGTGCCTTGCATGAATCTGACTTCGGGAAACTGGCCATGGGCTCCTTTATATATCGAGGGCAGGCATCTCAGCAATTTCCACTTTTTCAATCCTTCGATAAGAACTATCTCAAAAACACCATCATCTAATACTGCCTGGGGGGCTATCTGCATACTGCCGCCAAAATATTGCCCATTGGCAACGGCGGCCATTGTCGCCGGACCTTCATAAACCAATTTACCGTCGATTTCCAGTGACAGCTGAAAAGATTCAAATTGTATCAAGGCCATTATGGTTCCATAGAGAAATGAAAGAAAACCGCCAAAGAATTTGCTGGTCCGATTGACCCTTTCCACTACGGCGCCGTCCATGCCAAAACCGGCTATGTTCACGAAATAACGCTGAGTCGGTTTTCCGTCATTATCAATAAAATGCAGCTGGCCCACATCTATTTTGCGGGCCTCTCCCCGTCCCAGGATCTGGCAGGCTTCTTTATAATCTCCCGGGTAGTTCAGGGTCCGGATAAAGTCTCCGCCGGTACCCCCGGGGATGATCCCCAATCGGACTTCCGGATTGATCATTTTATCATCGGCAAAAAACCCATTGACAACTTCATTCAAAGTACCGTCGCCGCCCACGGAAATGATGGTATCATAGCCATCCCGGAGTGCCTGGCTGGCAAAGTGGGTGGCTTCGAAACGACAGGTAGTAAAGACATCATCAAATTCCAGCCCCGCAGCCTCCAGATTTTTTTTGATATCCGGCCAGCTGATCCGGGTTTTGCCGTTGCCGGAGGCGGGATTAACGATCACCATAGTTTTCCTGGCCATGGAAGACCTCCTTTATATTTGTCAGGGAATGGAGCGGGCTGCTACCAGATCTGCATCGGAACCAGCAATATTTTTCTTAATAACCTGACCAGATACTACAGGAGAATTCACTATAAGTGGTGCAATTTCCTGCATAAAGTCGAAAATCTTCTCTTTAGGGATGGGATGTGAAGTTTTGACCGGCAAACGGCTTATAGCAGCCCCCTGTAGTTTTACAGTGCTGGTCACCATGCGCAGGGGACGCAAAAGTTCCTGGGGGGCATATTCTTTGCCCAGTTTACAATTATGTCCGGTGACTTCAGTAACTTTTCCGTCTACTTCCTTCACTGTCAGAGTGCAGCTTAAAGGGCACAGGATACAGGTTAAAATATGCTCGGCCATTTACTTTGCCTCCTTTTCCGGTACCGGTCTTATATCTATAGTTATGTCGGTACCCGGGGATAGATTCCGCAGCTTGTCAGCGGTTATTTTTACTACGGCCATTTCCGGCGGCTTAACTATTTTTTCTCTTTTGCTGGCCAGGACCTGGCTGCCGGATTTAACTGTTATTCTTACGGATTTCATGGTTTCTTTGACCCGCAGGTATAAATTAACCTGCTCAGAGCAGCGCTCCGGGGTAAGTGCATGGGGAACGATGAAGGCACAATTTTCTCCCGGTCTGCAGGTGAGGGGTTCTGGCGGCGGCAGTTTACCCCGGGCAAAAAGGGCCGCACCCTTTCCGGCGGCCTCCCCGCTCTGGGTGACATAATCCACCAGATCATAAACGGTGACCACATTGCCGCAGGCAAAGATTCCCGGGACACTGGCGGCAAAACTCTCATCAACAATGGGGCCCCGGGTAAAAGGGTCCATTTTAACCCCGGCCTGCTCGGAAAGTTCATTTTCCGGTATCAGCCCGGCCGACAGAATCAGGCAGTCGCAATCGATATATCGTTCCTGCCCTGGCAGGGGATTTCTCTGTTCATCAACGGGACAGACGGTGACCCCCTCCACCCTCTTGCGTCCGTGAACGGCAGTGACGGTGTGCTGCAGATGCAGGGGGATATTATAATCTTCCAGACATTGAACAACATTACGGGTCAATCCCCCGGGACGGGGCAGGATCTCATAGACACCTTCCACCTCCAGGCCTTCCAGGGTCAGGCGCCGGGCCATTATCATCCCGATATCGCCGCTGCCCAGTATCACTGCCCGGCGTCCCGGCAGCAATCCCTCGATATTTACCAGGCGCTGGGCGGTGCCGGCGGTATAGACCCCGGCAGGACGGCTGCCGGGGATCATGATCTGGGAGCGGGTGCGTTCCCGGCAGCCCATGGCTAAAACAATGGCCCCGGCCTGGATGGGCAGCATACCATCCCGGGCATTTACCGCGGTGAGGGATAAATCTTTATTTATCTCTAAAACCATGGTTTCCGGCAGGCATTCTATATCATCCTGCTGCACCAGGCGGGCAAAATGTTCGGCATACTCCGGCCCGGTCAGACGTTCTTTCATTATCAAAGTGCCAAATCCATCATGGATGCACTGAGGCAGGATGCCGCCCAGGGTATTATCCCTTTCCAGGAGAAGCACTTTTTCGGCACCATGTGCCCGGGCACTTAATGCTGCGGCCATTCCTGCCGGACCGCCGCCGATTATCACTACATCAGCTCTTTTCATATTCCTTCGGCCCCCTTCAAGGTTTCACCGACAAAGAGCGGTGATCCAGCCCCGTCTTTGGTCACCTGTTCCAGTGGTATATCAAGCTCCCGGGCTATGATATGGGCGACTTTGGGCAGGCAAAAGCCACTCTGGCAGCGCCCCATCCCGGCCCGGGTCCTGCGTTTGACTGCATCAATAGTTGTGGCCGGGATGATACCGTGAACGGCATTTACGATCTCGGCTTCACTGACCATTTCACAGCGGCAGATGATATTGCCGTAGCGCGGATCCCGGGCTATCAATTCCTTTTGTGCCTCCCGGTTTTGCTCGCGGAAAACAGGAGGACTTTGCCTTATTGGTTCAAAATTGGGATCCGGGGTCAGTGCCAGTCCTTCGGCGGCCAAAATATCGATAATATGTTCCGCGATGGCCGGGGCGGCAGCCAATCCCGGTGACTGGATGCCGGCGGCATTGATCAGGCCCTTATAAAAGCGGGATGGTTTGATATGAAAATCCTCGGTATAGGCGGCGGCCCTTACGCCGGCAAAGTAGGCGATAACAGAGTCCCGGGGCATATGGGCAGTGAAGGCGGAGAACTTCTCCATGATCTTGTCCAGGCCTTCACGGGTGCAGTCCCGGTCTTCTTTGTCTTCCACCTCAACGGCGGTAGGTCCTATCATCAGGTTGCCGTCAACGGTGAGGATCACTCCTCCTCCCTTGGTATGGGCATCGGGGGGCATGCTCAGATCAGCATTGCAGCCAGTTAAAACCTGGCTGTATTTGCGATCGAAAAGGATGTGTTCCCCTTTGCGGGGATGGATGGTGAATTCTGGCTGCCCGGCCATTTCGGCAATCTCATCGGCATAAACACCGGCGGCATTGATGACAAAGGCGGCGGGGAATACCCCCTGGTCAGTAATGACAGCTCTGACCCGGCCCTCCTGGGCATCGATACCGGTAACAGTGGTGTTTAAATGCAGTCTTACACCATTGGCAACGGCATTTTCCGCATAGGCCAGGGTGGCTTTGTAGGGACAGGTGATGGCGGTAGTGCCGGAGAAGAAGCCGCCCACCGCCCCTTCAATATTAGGATTTCTGGCTTTTACCGCGGCTGCATCAGGGAGGATCTCCACCGCGGGGACCTGATTGACCTGGGCAATGGCCTTAATGGCATCCAGCAGGGAGCGTTGTTCTTCATGACGGATGAATCCCAGCAAACCGGTCCGCTGCAGGGGAAAATCCAGTTCTTTTGCAGCCCGGGTATACAGTTCGTTGCCCCGCAGATTGAGCTTATGTTTTAATGAACCCGTCTCCACGAACAAAGCCGGATGGATCATGGCATTATTGGCCTTGCTGGTTCCACAGGCCACATCGGCTTCCTTATCCAGCAAGACTATATCAAGTTTATAGCGGGACAGTTCCCGGGCCAGACTGGAACCGACAATGCCGGCACCGATGATGACCACGTCGGCAGCGGGGAACTTATGCCTCTTATTTCCCTTCATCCGGACTTTTTTTTTCTGTCCGGGGATGGTGATCTTATTGACAACAGAATAAACTCCCGGATATAGCCCGGCTATATGACCGGCTTTGACCACATCATCCCAGCTATTTACCCGGCCGGTCAATGTCACCAGACCCTGCTCAATTTCAAGTTTCACCCCCGACAGGGATGGATCATCATTGATCTGGGCGGTCAGTATCCGGCGCAAAAAACTATCATGGCTGGTTTCGTCCAGGCTGGCGGCCAGGATTTCTGCCAGATCGAAAACGGGCCGGGAGCTGGTCCGTCCCAGCATATCCTCGCAAAAAGGACAGCAGGTCACTATTGCCTGGGGATTGTTCCCTTCCAGCTCTGCGGTCCGCTGGCGGGCAATTGATAAGGCATTTTCCGGTTCGATCAGGTCATAGACCTGACCACCGCCGCAGCAATGGGTTTCTTTCCCGGTATAGGCTGATTCCAGCAGATAGAATTCCGGGATAGCCCCTAGAAGGGAACGGGGTTCCGACAATATACCGCTTTGTCTGGCCAGTACACAGGGATCATGCCAGACCATCCAGCCCGGCAGGGGGTTGAAAGTGAGCCGGCCTGCTTTGACCAGGGCTTCAGTATATTGAGCAAAATGCAGGATTTCTTTGTTCAGTTCAATGCCGTACTGGGGATAGCGTACTTTAAAAGTCTCCAGGCATTCCGGACAGGAAGTAACCAGGATTTTAGCACTGGCGGCGTTTATTTTCTGACTTGCTGCCAGCATCAACTGCCGGGAAGTGGCAGTGCTGCCAATACAATCGCCGGGAAAACCGCAGCAGGTTTCTTCTTCCAGCAGCATCACTTTTACTCCGGCGGCCTTAAAAACTGCCAGGGCCGCATCAATGGCCCCGGGATTATGAGAGCGGTAAGCACAACCGGCAAAAAACAGCACCTCCGGATTGGTTTCTGCCAGGACTGGCAGCGGTGCTAACTGTTCCGGCGGATATAAGACCGATGTTTTGTCCAATTGCTCCTGAATTTTGTATGCCGGACGGGGAGCCAGACCGGACTCCATTGCCTTGATGCGCACATCCCTTAATAATTCCGGTACTACCAGGTTATCAAAGGGGCACCACTGTTCACAGCCGCGGCAGCCTGTGCACTGATAAAATTGGTGGTAAAGTTCTTTGCTTTCATCAAGCTGTCCTTTTTCCAGCATGACATTGAGCCGCATTTTGCCCGAGGGGGTCACCGCTTCCTTTTTTATTACAGAGGTGACCGGGCAGTCGAAACGACACATATTGGGGCAAATTGCACAGTTGATCATCTGTACCATATTTTCCTGGGTCATATTATTCACCCCCCAATCCGATTTTGCCAGGATTCATTATATTATCCGGGTCCAGGGCTTTCTTCACGGCTTTTAAAAGGCTGAAACCGGCTTCACCCAGTTCCTGCTGCATAAAACGACCCCGGTTTAAGCCCACTCCATGGTGATGGCTGCAGGTCCCGCCCATATCCATGGTGGTTTTTAAAGCGGCATCCCAGATCTGATGATAATAGGTTTCCCTGGCAGCGGCATCAGGCGCCCCTGCTACACTCAAATAAAGGCAGGCACCGTCATGATAGACATGGGAGAAATGTCCGCCGGCAGATATGGTCCCGGGGACCTCTTTCAAAGCTTTTATAACACCATGGTAGAGGGGGGCGATTTTTGACCAGGGGGCCGCTACTTCCATGGTATCGAAAACCAATCCGTTTTGAATCAAATGGGAGGATATACTGATATTGAAGCGGCTTTGAAACCAGTGTTCAACTGGTTCCGGTCCGCAGTCAACGGCCTGGTATTTTTCGCAGCAAATCTGGGCCAGCTGGCTTTCAGCATCTGCCAGCAAAGCTGCTCCTTCAATTACCAGGACCAGCATGAGCTTGTCCTGGGCGGCTTCAAGATCGGGAAAATGCATCCGGGTCTCATTGGCATCATATATACGCACAACAGCTGGTTTGACATTATTTTGCAGCATTTCCCTCACTGCCTGGAGGGCGTCTTCTACTGTGGCAAAGGTAAAGGATCGGCGGATCTGTTTTTCGGGCCGGCGATGGATTTTTAACACTGCCTGAGTGACAACGCCCAAAGTTCCTTCGGCACCCAGGAATAATTGGTCGATGCGGGGGCCGGCGGCGGAACGGGGGGCAATGGTGCTGCGAAATATACTGCCATCGGGCAGCACTACAGTAAGGGCTGTCAGCATGTCTTCGATTTTTCCGTATTTGGTGGAGAACTGGCCTGCCGCCCGGCAGGATATCCAGCCTCCCAGGGTGGAACATCTCACCGATTGGGGCGTATGCCTTAATGTGAAGCCTTTTTCCTGCAGTTTTCGCTCCAGGATCTCGCCGTTGATACCGGTTTCAACCGTTACCAGAAGACTTTCTTCATCGATTTCAATGATGCGGTTCATCCTTTTCATGTCAATTACTATGCCGCCGTTGACGGCAGTGATCCCCCCCAGGACTCCGGAACCTTCACCGAAGGGTATCACCGGGACCTTATATTCACGGGCGATTTTGATAATGGCGGCTGTTTCATCGGCTGATTCAGGCCATACGATGGCATCCGGCAATGATGCTATTTTACCTTCCATGAACCAGATACTGGTCAGGGGCCAGAAATCTTTACCGCCTAAAATCCGGTCAGCTTCGGCAGTGGAGAAGCGCGGGCCTAAAAGTTTCTGCAGCTTATCCAGAGCTTCGTTAAGACCTGGTGGTGCTGCTTTTTTTTCGAAACCGGTCAAATATGGCAAAATAAAAACCTCCTTTTATAAAGCCTATTTAAATAATAACAAAATGCTGCTTAAAAAGGGCTTAAAAAAATCAACCGTGGCTGCGGCTGATTTTTTTAAGCTGAAATATGATTTAAAGTGTTAGCGATAATATCGGCCGGCAAAGGATTTGGAAAAGCTGGGAAACAAAATCAGCAAAGCCTGATAAGCGATGGCCTGATATTCATCAGTTAAAGGACTGAAGGTGTTTTTCACATTGGCATAATTATCACTGTCATAGAGATTGGCGGCCAGTTTTATCAGGGCGCGATAAGAAATATCCAGACCAACGGCCTCCAGTATTCCTTCAAAATCGATTTTCCCCTCGTCGACAAAGCGCTCAATAACGTCAATGGGGTTTGGCAGATTGATACTCTGGGTGCCGTTTCCATATCTGACTTCGGCATTGGCTCCAAATGTTTCAGCATTTTCGGCGCCTTCCAGAGTTCCAAGTCCGGCCAGGATATAACAAACAGCTGTAAGTTCCGGTGTTCTATGTTCTTTGTTTTTGGCGATAAGGCGCTTATAATTGGAACGGTGCGCCTTGCTGGTGTAATAAACAGGTTTTTCCATGCAAAATACCCCCCCAGATATTATTACTAATTACTATAATAACTTAATCTGCAGGATTTATAAATAAAAATCATTCCTGGCTTTTTAATAAACATATAAATTACTTTAATTGCATCATTATACAGGGGGAAATTCGCATAACATACTTTTATAGTTATCATGTGGCATTTAAAAACATTCTCCTATGTCAGCGGGGGATTTTCGGCCGGTATAAAACTCCTCCCTTCGAGGACTACAATGTGCAGCCAGCAAACTAATTAAAGCAGCTTCGCTCAATGCTTAGAGTAACAGTGATGGCATTATGCAAAATCTTCATTTAATTGGGTCATTGGGTCAGAAAACTTTAGCAGCAATAACTTTATAAAAAATACGGACTTTCCTAATAAAAATTTAGGACTATTCTACAATTTACCCTCCAGAACATTGGAAATGCTCTCCGAATATGATAGATTTTTCATAATACCTATAAAAAGGATTGATAGGCAGGAAAATGGGGAAATAATCTTTTGTCTGCGGGGTCGGAGCCTGCCGGCAAAGAGATAATGATATCCAAAGTTAGACAGGGCGTGGAGGGGCATGATGGGAAAGTCGGGGCGGCAGCCGGAAGATAACAGCTGGTATTCCCAACTATTATCCGGCGAAATGTCTGCTGGCAATGCCAGTGCAAACGAATTAAAACTCCAGATGGTTTTTGAACATGTGCCAATTGGTTTGATGCATTTTGACCGGACGGGAATAATTACCTCCTGTAATGGGTCCCTGGCGGCCATGTTGGGAACCACCCGGGAGGCCTTGCTGGGAGTGGATCTGCTGGGACTGACTGATCAAAGGATCGTCCGGCTGGTGGGAAACGCCTTGCAAGGGGAAATGTCGGCAGTGGAGGGTGGATATACTTCCGCTGCATCGGGCAGGAAAATCCGCTGTAAAATGAGCCTGCAGCCTGTTCAGGACCTGAAGGGGCAGGTCCTGGGCGGAGTAGGAATCGTCGAGGACATCACCCGGCACAGGGAATACGAAAAACATTTGCAATATCTCAGTCAGAAAGATCCTGTCACCGATCTGTACAACCGCAGTTTCTTTGAAGGGCAGCTGGAAACACTGAATGCCAGCCTGTTCAAAGAGCAAATTGTCATCATCATATGTGATATAGATAATTTGAAATTGATCAATGATACCATGGGACATCAGGCTGGTGACCGTTTGTTACGGGAAACTGCCCGCATAATAACCCGTTCCAGTTCACCGGACTGCCTCATCGCCAGGATCGGCGGGGATGAATTTGCCATATTGTCTATTGCCGGCGGTCAGGAAGGCATTGATAGTTTCCGCCTGAAGCTGCGGGAGAATATAAAGGAGCATAACCAGGCCCAGGGGGATATTCCGATAAGTTTGTCTTATGGTTATGCCATCAGCCGGGAAAACCAAACAGATTTAAAAGCTTTGATGCGGGAAGCAGATTTGTCCATGTACCGGCAAAAGATCACTCAGCGGCATAAAAACAAAGAATTTATTGTGCAAAGCTTTATGAGAAGGCTGGAAAACTTCGATGCTCTTATTGTGGAGAAAAGCAAGCGCTTGAGAAAGTATTTGACTGTTTTTGGTGACAGGCTGGACCTGTCCCGGCCGGCATTAAACTACGCACTGAGCCTGGCGGATTATCATGACATCGGCAGGATCAGCATCAAAAATCATCCGGAAATGGGTCGACTGGCCAAGGAGGAAGGAGCAGAGGGGGAAATAGACCGGCATTGTGAAATAGGCTGTCGCATTGCCCTGGCATCGGAAGAGACTGCCATCCTGGCCAATGCAATTCTTAAACACCACGAATGCTGGGACGGGAGCGGCTATCCCCTGGGGCTCAAGGGGGAGGAAATACCCCTGGAATGCCGGTTATTTGCTGTGGCAGATGCCTGTGATGAGCTCGTTCATAAAGGGACAGAGGGGCTGAATAAGGATCAGGTTATCAAAAGATTGCGGGCCATGGCGGGTAAACGACTGGATCCCGGATTGACCGGCATTTTCATTCAATTACTGATGGAAGAAAAAATTAAAATTCATGGGAGATGGGGCTGATTGAACGGCTGCAGAATAATGATCGTTATTTAAGGAAGGTTTTGGACCCGGTTGGGTAAGAAAACCTTCCTTATACAGTTGACTGATGAAGAAATCCTGCTATGAAAAAGCCCCGCTTTAAACGTATTAAATGCGTTGATAAAGCGGGGCATATTGTTTAAATCGTGATTTCAAATTATACGCTAAAGGCTTCTTCCACGATATCTATTGCCGAGGTATCACCGTCTTTGATAACACCCAGGGTCACTGCCACTTCCGGCAGTATATTGCGGGTGAAGAAGCGGGCAGCGGCGACTTTGCCATTATAAAACGGATAATCATAATGGTCCGCACCCAGGGCATCCATCTGCCGGGCGGCGATCAGGGCCTGATCCAGCAGTAGTTTGGCACCATACAGACGGCCGGTGGCATGGAGGATCCTGGTGGAATAAAGGCCGATCATACCTACTTTGCCTTCTCCCAGATAGCCGGCCAGGGTCATCTGGATCTCTTTATAATTATTTAAATGTTCCTGCAGGAGTTCAAATTCCCGGGTAAAATTACTTTCCCCTTTGTTTTTGTCAATGAAATCCTGGATATTTTGCAGCCAGCCTGCAAAGACTTTGCCCTTGCCCATCATCCATTTGCGGCCCACCAGGTCCATGGACTGGATGAAATTGGTGCCTTCCCAGATGGGATAGATGCGGGAATCTCTCAATAATTGTGCAATGGGGTATTCCTCGGAGTAGCCATAACCGCCGTAAACCTGCATGGCCTCTGATATAGCCAGAAAACACATATCAGAGCAAAATGCTTTTACAAGGGGAGTATTCACTTCGATGGTGGCTTTGGCCTGGGCTACCAATTCTTCATCGGAACTGAATTCAGCCACATCAGTTAAATAATAAGTATAAATGGTCATGGCCCGGCTGGCTTCGATGATGGATTTTTGATACATCAGCATGCGGCGCACATCTTCATGTTTGATGATGGGCACACGGTCGCCTTTGGGATTGGATAATAATTTTCCCTGGATCCTTTGCTGGGCATATTCCACTGCATTATTATAAGCAACAGTTGCTCCCGCCAGGGAAGCGTGACCGGTGACCATGCGCTCTTCATTCATCATATGGAACATCTGGGCCATGCCGCTGGCATTGCCTTCAGCATCGGGGGGATCTCCCAGTAAATATCCCAGGCAGTTATTTTCTTCCCCGAAATTGACTATGGCAGTTGCTGAACCCCGCAGACCCAGTTTGTGTTCAATACCGCCGCAGGTAACATCATTGAATTCACCGACTTCGCCATTGGCATCAGGCCAGTATTTGGGCACGACGAACAGGGAAATGCCCCGGGTGCCTTTTTTAGCCCCTTCGATGCGGGCCAGGGTCAGGTGGACGATGTTTTCGGTAATGTCCTGTTCTCCTGCGGTAATAAAGCATTTGGAGCCTTTTATTTTATAAACACCGGGTTTATCAGTGGGAAAGGCTTTAGTAAGCAGTTCACCCACATCAGAACCGCCGATGGGCTCAGTCAGATCCATGGTACCGGTCCATTGCCCGCTGAACATTTTGGGCAGGAAAAGATCTTTTAATTCCTGACTGCCAAAGGTCTGGATCAAACCGGCGGCACCGGAGGTTGCCAGGAAATACGGACAAAAGGCGCCATTGGCCCCCATCATATATTCATTGCTGCAGGCCAAAATGCTCATGGGCAGTGCTGACTCATCGTTCAGGTCCTTGTTGCTGGAACCCAGCCCATTTTCCTGGATAAAAAAGTAAGCATCTTTAAAGGATTCGGGAACAGTCACTTTTCCATTTTCAAAAACGGCATGCTGGGTATCGCCATCATCATTGGTTGGTGCAATGACCTCGCGGGCAATACTTAAAGCATTATCCAAGATAAAATCAATGTCTTCCATTCCATAAGAATCCTTAAACTTATCGCAGGCGAATACCTTGTCCATATCAAGCCATTCTTTCAAAATAAAGCGGTGTTCCCTGGTCGATTGAATAAAATTTGAAGCCATTATTATTTCCCCCTTAATTATATTATCTGATTATAGTTGTTCTAACCTTTCCCCCTTAATCCCTCTGTCACCTCCTGTAAGATGAAATTTTTGGTCATGAAAAAGCATTTCATGTTTTCTGAAAATATCCTGGGTCCGCTTCCATGACCAGCCCCTCTTTCAGCATATGTTGTAAATGGTTGTAAACCGTCATCTTCTCCCAGAACAATTCATAGATGTTTTGCTGCTGGGGAAAGACCAGCCGCTGTGCCGCCAGCTCGTCAATAGACATGGGCTGTTTTAAAAGCTGCAATATTTTATCGTGGCGGAACAGCAATATATTAATATATTTGTCCAGATCTGTGTCGATATTTTTGGTCAGCACCCGGCGGTGTGATGGTACCAGTATATCCGGATCGATCTCCCGGATTTTTTCAACTGATGCGATGAGATCGCCGACATTAGCGCTGTAATTGCTATACCAGGGGCCTGCTCTGGTCAGGTCGATATCCCCGGAAAACAGCAGTCCTTCTTTTTCTATGTAAAAACCATAATGACCGGCGGTATGGCCGGGAAGATGGATGGCGGTAAGGGTATATCTGCCCAATTGGATAAGATCCCCGTCTTTAAAAGAACCGCTAATGGATATTTTCCTGAAACCGGGGCTTACCGGGATATCTTCCGGTAGAGGAATCACTGAGCCATACCCGGGTCTTTTGATACCGGGCATCATCACTGACCATAGATCATAGCCGTGAAAACGATGATAGGATTCCTCGTCATTATAGGTATCCACTTCTTCTTCGCCGACATAAAACCTGGCCCGGGGGAAAAAACTGTCGCCATGGATATGATCAAAATGAGAATGAGATATCAGTGCCATCCGGACCCCCTGCCGGTCAATTTCTGCAAAAGCATTTCCCCCGGCACCCAAATCAATTATGGCCGGTATATCGTCATCGATGTACAGGCTGTTAGAATAGGGATATTTGGGTTGAGTATCAGGCGTGACTAAATAAACACCTTCAATCAGCTGTTTGAGAATTTGAAACACTTCCCCCCGGAGTAATACCTTTATTGTAACAGTAACCCGAGGGAATATAAATATATCACTTAAGGAATATTCCAGTACATAATATAATTGATCAATAAATTTGGGTCCTTGGTCATGGGAAAAAATGGCCTCTAGCTCCCTGCACCCCGTCAGTCCATGGGGCCCCCTTCCCAGTATTGTCTGATTTTCCTTATGGCATAACCGCCAAAGTATAAGCCGTTTACAAAGGCCAGGGGGATGGCCATGGCACCAAACCAATTGAATTTTTGCTGTAAATCTTCCTGGCCGTCAGTTTTGCGAAATCGGGTCATGATTATTACCTCCTTGTCTTTTTCCATGCCGGGCGAAAATAATTATTGGCCCTTGCCCAGCAGTGTGGGAATCACTCGGGTGAACAGCAAATAAAGCAAGGTCCCGGCCAGCAATAATAATAATAGAACACTGATTATTTTTTCGAACATTATATTCATCACCATCAATAATATGTGGAGAAACAACAATATTTATGCGATGCTGATGACCGGGGGAGAAGGCGGCAATGTACCATCAGAATACTACAGGGACTTGTACCGGTTCAAGGTATGGTTTACAATATTTACTAATGATTGGCAGGAAGTTTACCATATAATGAAGATAAAAATATTATTCAGGCAGAAAACTTTTAATGCTGGTGAAGGATGGTTAAAAGAATTGTCCTTTCCGGCAGGATAATGATATAGTATACCCATTCTGGACAAAAAAATGTTGCCAGACGCAAATTTAGCCCCTAAGAGGTTTTAAATGAGAAAGAAAAAGAACGGTTATCCCAAACCAATTTTAAAGCAACTTGCTCAGGAAATCGCCGCCGTGATAAATACCAACCAGGGCCGCTTCACTCTGCTGGAAAAACTGGAGTTTATGCCCTGGGAAGATAAGGATGAAATTATCGCCGGCATGGCTTCCTTTATTCAACAGGAAATGGTGGATTTCTTCTATTTGATCAAGAAGGAATATGAATGCGAGTATGAGGATATTTGTGATAAAGCCCTGGAAAAATATCGTATGGCCGGCCTTGATACTACTCCGCCGGAGTATTTGCAGGGGACTTTTTACAAGGCCTATGCCAGCAAAAGCCGGCATACGGGCAGGATAAGTCTTGATGTTGCCTGGTCTACGGGAGGCTCCGCCTTGCATGTGGAATGCTTTTATCTGACTTATAACCCCGATGGGATCCATAGTTTCATACTGGTTGATAATATACCGGTCTATGCCTATGAGGATGAAAGACAGGACCAGCAGCCGGATCTGGCGGCAGTCGATTTCGAGGAGGCCTGCTGTTTGATCTATCAGGCCTATGCCAATAACCTGCGCTACATGACCGCACCGGCCCTGGGAAAATTCCTTTACCAAAAGTACATTGATTATTATTTATTTAATAATATCGTTGCAGATTATACCAGCCTGATACGCCGAATTTCTGCACCTATGACACCTCGTCAGCTAATCAACAGTTATTTTCATGGTATCAGGAACCGGGATTATATATATCTGGAATCCTTAACCGATAATGATTCAGTGAATCTCCATATGATCCTGGATAATGTGGGCAGCTTTTTAGGCAAGGAAACCTTGCTGCTGGAAGCTCAGGCCCAGGAATTGCAGGCTATGGGGAATGAGGTCATTGTTACTGCCAATGTTTATACAGCCAGGGATAAGGAAATTTACGGCAATCAAATGCAGTTTTCCCTTAGCCGTGATGAAGGAAATGACTGGTATATTGATGGCTTTGAATTGCTTAAAGAGGAGAACCTGGGCTGGGAAGAAGGTTCCAATCCTTTTACGGAAAAAGTTACCTGCCGGGTTTATTATATACTCGAAGTTGAAACCCTTTTTGATATGCTGGATGGGATAGACAATGTGGTCAGCATCGAGGAGAGGACCTATGGCATACATCTGCGCATAAGGGAAGAGGCGGAGGAATTCAATCAGGGCGTGGTTTTTTTTGATGGAGTGGCAGCGGATATCGTTATCAATAATGGTGAGGAACTGGCTATAATCAGTCAGGATGCCGAATACATCGAGGAACTGCACGAGATGTTCACCGAAGAATACGGCAGCACGGTGATACTCCTGGGTACTTATGAAAGTGATCTGCTGACAGCGCATAAATATATCAATGGGCAATACCGCAGCTTTGAAGATGTCCTGTATGATCATGCGGGGGGGACGGCTTTTGATGATGGCATGCGCTGCCTCAGTGTCAGCTACACAGTTAAAGACCGTGCCCGGGTGAGTGAACTGCTGGAGGAGATAAAAGACATAGGAATTGATATCAGCGGTGATCAGCAGATATATTATCAGTTCGAACCCCAGCCGGCGGGGCCGGGATATTTCGCAGAGTTCGCCCTGGGGGATGATTGGCTGGGCATCTCAACTTTTGGGGAGAAGGATCTGGCTATTGCCCGGAATATATTTGAAGAACTGGCTGGTTCCTGTGTGGAATTTGATGGGGTGGAAAAACGCTGGGGCAGTATCTTTGATATTTTAAATACCGGGGTCAAAAAAGAGCATCCTGAATTAGAAATTGCTTTAAAGGAAATGTATCTGAATAAATGGTATTATTCCGGCCTGTCCCAGTTAAAGGGCATGAGCCCTTCAGAGGCCAGTCAGACCGAAGAAGGCAGCCGGCTTTTATGGAGCATGCTGAAAAGGTTTCGGCAAAAAGAAAAAAACAGCAGCCGGCGCCGGCTTTCCCTCCATGAATATATCCGCAAACTGGAAGAAAAAAGACAGGAAAAACAATGATTAAATTATGTTGACAGTTGAGCAGGCTTTGCCTATACTATTATAATAATTAAACAGGATAACAGGCTATGACAGGGCATAACATATAAAAAGGTCGGATCGCAGAGAACCGGGGATGGTGGGAACCGGTATCGACATTTATATGGTCATCACCCTTGAGCTGCCATCTGAAAGATATTATATCGAGTAGGTGGTGCCGGACGAACAGGTCCGTTACGAACTGGGCAAATTGCTGCGAGTGGTCGTTATTAACGACAAGCAGGGTGGTACCGCGAGAATTACCTCTCGTCCCTGATTATGGACGAGAGGTTTTTTATATCCAAATGGATTTATCCCATTTTTGTATTGGAGGGTAATTTTAATGAAAAGCACCATGGTGAAAAAAGGGCTGGAAAAGGCTCCCCACCGTTCTTTATTCAATGCACTGGGTTTAACTGATGAGGAGATGGCCCGTCCCCTGATCGGGGTGGTCAATTCCAAAACCGATATTGTCCCCGGACATATCAACCTGGATAAAATCGCGGAAGCGGTGAAGGCCGGGGTAAGAATGGCCGGGGGGACGCCCATGGAATTTCACACCATTGCCGTTTGTGACGGCATTGCCATGAATCATATCGGCATGAGCTATTCTCTGGGCAGCCGGGAACTGATCGCCGATTCAGTAGAAATCATGGCGGTTGCCCATGCCCTGGATGCTTTGGTTTTCATACCCAATTGTGATAAAGTTGTTCCAGGCATGTTAATGGCGGCAGCCCGCCTTGATATTCCTGCTATTTTCGTCAGCGGCGGACCGATGCTGGCGGGCCGGAGCAATGACAAGGCCGTCAGTGTCACCCAGGTTTTTGAGGCGGTAGGAGCGGCAGCAGCTGGTAAAATGGATGCCGGGCAGCTGTGGGCACTGGAGCAGAATGCCTGCCCCACTTGCGGATCGTGTTCCGGTATGTTTACGGCTAATTCCATGAACTGCCTGACCGAAGCCCTGGGGATGGGACTGCCCGGCAATGGTACCATTCCGGCGGTTTATTCCGAACGCATCCGCCTGGCCAAAAAAGCGGGGATGAAAGTCATGGAACTGCTGGAAAGGGATATAAAACCCAGTGATATAATGACAGAGGCCGCTTTCCACAATGCCATCCATATGGATATGGCCATCGGCTGTTCCACCAATTCGGTCCTGCATCTGCTGGCAATTGCCAGTGAAGCCGGTGTGGAGATTAATCTGGAACTTTTCAATGAAATCAGTCACCAAACACCTCATTTATGTAAAATCAGCCCGGCGGGCAATCATCACATGGAAGACTTATACTATGCCGGCGGGGTTCAAGCCATATATAATGAACTTAATAAAAAAGAACTGCTGGAACTGGACTGTATGACGGTCACCGGGCAGACTCTGGGGGAAAATATTGCTCTTTGTCCGGTACTTGATCATGATGTCATCCGGCCGGTTGATGATCCCTATAGCCAAAACGGCGGACTGGCCATTTTGTTTGGCAACCTGGCACCCGAGGGCGCCGTGGTCAAAAAGGGTGCTGTCGATCCGGCCATGATGGAGCATGAAGGTCCGGCCCGGGTATTTGATTCTGAAGAGGCGGCCGTTGAGGCCATTTTAAAGCAAAAGATCAAAGCCGGGGATGTGGTGGTGATCCGCTATGAAGGACCCCAGGGCGGACCGGGGATGAAGGAAATGCTTACACCTACTTCGGCCATTGCCGGTATGGGCCTGGATAAAGAAGTTGCCTTGATAACGGATGGACGTTTTTCCGGCGCCACCCGGGGTGCTTCTATTGGGCATGTTTCACCGGAAGCTGCTGCCGGCGGAGTGATCGCTCTGGTTAACGAAGGGGATCTTATACGAATTAGTATCCCGGCTAATCAGCTGGAACTAATAGTTGATGAAACAGTGCTGGCGGAAAGAAGACGACTATGGCAGGTGCCGGCAGCCAAAATTACCAGGGGATATATGCATAGATATGCTCAGATGGTACAGTCAGCCAGTACCGGCGCCATATTCAAAAAGTAATAGGGCCGGGAGACTGGATAGGAAATGTAGCGGGCCATCAAAAAGCCCGCTATTTTAATCGATAAACCTGACCGGGAGGGAAGCTAAATTTATCTGGCCGGCCCAGGTTATAAATAGAGAGAAAACTGCTTGAAAAAGCAGGGCGGACGCAGATGGCGTAAAGAAGTGAGGAGGTGTTCAGGGTGAAATTAAAAGGTGCAGAGATCTTGCTGGAATGTTTAAAAGAAGAAGGAGTGGACACCATTTTTGGATATCCCGGCGGTGGTGCTTTGCCTATCTATGATGCGCTGTACAGTTCGGACATCAGACATATTCTGGTGCGCCACGAGCAGGGGGCAGCCCATGCAGCAGACGGCTATGCCCGGGCAACAGGAAGAGTGGGTGTATGTCTGTCGACATCCGGTCCGGGAGCTACCAATCTGGTCACCGGTATTGCCACAGCCTACATGGATTCTATTCCCATGGTTTGTTTTACCGGACAGGTGGGTACATCCTTTATCGGCAAAGATGCCTTTCAGGAGGCTGATATTACCGGAATTACCCTGCCGATTACCAAGCATAATTATCTGATCGAGAGGACCGAGGATGTGGCATCAATCGTCAAAGAGGCTTTTTACGTAGCCAGGACCAACCGGCCCGGGCCGGTGGTAGTCGATTTGCCCAAGGATGTCATGGAAAAGGTCATTGAATATGAACCGATTACAGAGGATGTAAACATAAGGGGCTACAGGGTAATGCGGGGCTTCAGCATCGGGCAGGTGAATAATGCCGTTGAACTGATCAAAAAGGCGGAACGCCCGGTGATCTATGCCGGAGGCGGAGTGATTGCTTCCAGTGCCGCCGAGGAGCTTAAAGAACTGGCAGAAAGCCAGAAGATACCGGTAACTACCACCCTGATGGCTTTGGGCGGCTTTCCCTCTTTGCATTATTTATCACTGGGGATGCTGGGGATGCATGGGACCCGCTATGCTAATTATGCCATCGGCGAGAGTGATTTGATAATTGCCGTGGGGGCCCGGTTTGATGATCGGGTCACCGGTAGAATAGAAGGTTTTGCCCCCCGGGCCAGAATCATCCATATAGACATAGATGCAGCCGAAATCGGCAAGAATGTTAATATCAATGTCCCCATAGTGGGCGATGTGAAAGAAGTTCTCCAGGCAATAAATCAACGCCTGGAAAAAGTGGAAGAAAGGCCGGAATGGCTGCAGACCATTGCCCGCTGGAAGGATGAATTTCCCCTGTGTTATCCCGACTCAGCGGAAGGGCGTATAATGCCGCAGGATGTGGTGGAAAGGATCTGCCAGCACACACAGGGTGAGGCTATTATTGCTACTGAAGTGGGGCAAAACCAGATGTGGGCCGCCCAGTATTATAAATATAAAAATCCCCGCAGTTTTGTCAGTTCCGGCGGGCTGGGGACCATGGGTTATGGTTTTCCTGCTGCCATTGGCGCCCAGGTGGGCTGTCCCGACAAAAAAGTGGTGGACATAGCCGGGGACGGCAGCATTCAGATGAATATCCAGGAACTGGGCACTGCTGTGCAGTATAAACTGCCCATTGTCATATGTATACTTAATAATCATTATTTGGGCATGGTCCGGCAATGGCAGGGGTTATTCTACGATAAGCGCTATAGTTTTGTAGATATCAGCCACCAGCCTGATTTTGTCAAACTGGCCGAAGCTTATGGTGCCGTTGGGATCAGGGTCACCAAAGCAGAAGAAATTGATGAGGCCTTGAGCCGGGCCCTGGCGGTCACGGACTGTCCGGTGATCATCGATTTCTGGGTAGAACGGGAAGCGGATGTGTTTCCCATGGTGCCGCCAGGGGGTACTCTGGATAAAATGCTGGGGGGTGAGCGGGAATGAAGAAACATACACTGGCCGTTACGGTAGAAAATAAACCAGGTGTTTTAACCAGGGTGGCGACCCTGTTCCGCCGCCGGGGATATAATATCGACAGCCTGACAGTGGGAACTACGGAAAACGCTAATATATCACGGATGACCATCGTGGTCCAGGGTGATGACGCAGTCATTGAGCAGGTCACCAAACAGCTGCACAAGCTGGTGGATGTCATAAAAATAGTTGACCTGACTGATGAAAGAGCAGTGGATAGAGAACTGGTCCTCATCAAGGTCAAGGCTGATAATACTGTCCGGGCGGAAATCGTTCAAATCGTTGAGATATTTCGGGCCCGTATCGTGGATATTGGGCGCAGTACACTGGTGATCGAAGCCACCGGTGACTCGGTGAAAATCGATGCCATTGAAGAATCCCTGCGTCCTTTCGGTATTATGGAACTGGTCAGGACCGGCCGGGTTTCCATGATGCGCGGTACTAAATGATGGAAAAACTGCCAGAAGATTTTTAAATGATAAAGGAGGAACTGAAAAATGGCCAAAATGTATTATGATGCTGATGCCAATCTGGAACTTTTAAAAGGTAAAACAGTTGCTGTAATGGGGTTTGGTTCCCAGGGTCATGCCCAGGCACAGAACCTGCACGAAAGCGGGGTAAAAGTCATTGTGGGCCTGCGTCAACCCTTTAATGATGCCAGTCAGGCTGAATGGGACCGGGTAATAGCTGCCGGTATCCAGCCGATGACAGTCAGCGAAGCAGCCAGGCAGGGCGACATCATCCAGATACTGCTGCCGGATGAACTCCAGGCTAAAGTTTATAAAGCAGAAATCGAAGCCCATATGACCGAGGGCAAAGCCCTGGTATTCTCCCATGGTTTCAATATTCATTACGGGCAGATCGTGCCGCCGGCCAATGTGGATGTTTACATGGTGGCCCCCAAAAGCCCGGGACATCTGGTGCGCCGTATGTATGAAGAGGGGGCCGGAGTGCCTGCTTTGATTGCTATTTATCAGGATTATTCCGGTCAGGCCAAAGAATATGCCCTGGCTCACGCCAAAGGCATCGGTTCCGCCCGGGCCGGCGTTCTGGAAACTACTTTCCAGGAAGAAACGGAAACGGATCTGTTCGGTGAACAATGTGTGCTGTGCGGCGGAGTAACGGAACTGGTCAAAGCAGGTTTTGAGACCCTGGTAGATGCCGGTTATCAGCCGGAAGTAGCTTATTTTGAATGTCTGCATGAATTAAAACTCATCGTCGACCTCATGTATGAAGGCGGCATCAGCAATATGCGTTATTCCATATCCGATACGGCTGAATGGGGCGATTATGTTACCGGACCCAAAATTATCGGGGAAGAAGCCCGCTATGCCATGCAGGAAGCCCTGTATGATATCCAGGACGGTGCCTTTGCCAAGGAATGGCTGCTGGAAAACCAGGTGGGACGCCCCCGTTTCAATGCCTTGAAAAGGCAGGGACAGGAGCATCTGATCGAAGAGGTGGGTGCCGAATTAAGAGGTATGATGCCCTGGCTGAAAGATGGCAATGCGCTGGTGAAGGAAAAGAAATAGCCGGCCGGACAAATTTTATTAAAAGGATTTTGAACGCTTATGAACGATAAAAACAGGATATATCTTTTTGATACCACTTTAAGGGATGGAGAACAGTCCCCGGGAGTCAGCCTCAATGTGGACGAAAAAGTTGAGATCGCTCAACAGCTGGCATTGCTGGGAGTTGATATCATTGAAGCTGGTTTCCCCATTGCCTCACCGGGGGATTTTGCGGCGGTAAAAAAGATCGCTGATACGGTTGAGGGGCCTGTTATAGCGGGCCTTTGCCGGGCCGTTAAAAAAGATATCGATCGCACCTGGGAAGCGATAAAAGGGGCGAAAAGGCCGCGGATACACACCTTTCTGGCTTCTTCCGACATCCATTTGCAGCATAAACTCATGCTGTCCCGGGAAGAGGCGTTGAACCAGGCAGTGGAAGCCGTTAAATATGCCCGGAGCCTGTCACCTGATGTTGAATTCTCTGCGGAAGATGCTTCCCGTTCCGATCTGGACTATCTGGTCCAGCTCATAACGGCAGTCATCGATGCCGGTGCCAATGTGGTAAACCTGCCGGACACAGTAGGATACGCTGTTCCTGATGAGTTCGGACAGTTTATCCGTTCGGTCATGGAAAGGGTACCCAATATAGATAAGGCCATCGTAAGCGTTCATTGTCATGATGATCTGGGGATGGCCGTGGCCAATTCCCTGGCCGGGGTGGCCAATGGTGCCCGCCAGGTAGAGGTGGCAGTGAATGGTATCGGAGAAAGGGCTGGCAATGCATCACTGGAAGAGATCATCATGGCCCTTTATACCCGCAAGCCTTTTTACAATAAAGAAATCAATGTCAACTATCGTGAGATTTATCGTACCAGCCGCCTGGTCAGCAATCTGACCGGCATGGTCATTGCCCCTAACAAGGCAGTGGTAGGGCGCAATGCCTTTGCCCATGAATCCGGGATACATCAGGACGGGGTATTGAAGGAACGTTCCACCTATGAAATCATGAGCCCGGAATTGGTGGGGGTTAACCGCAGCAATCTGGTTTTAGGCAAACATTCCGGGAGGCATGCTTTTAAAGACCGGCTGGATCAGCTGGGTTATGATTTAAAAGAAGACGAACTGGCTATGGCTTTTGTTGATTTTAAGGAAATAGCCGATAAGAAAAAAGAAGTGACAGATGATGATCTGGAGGCCTTGATCAAGGATCATATCTGGAAAGTACCGGAAAGGTTTTCTCTGGAATATCTGCATATATCCAGCGGCACCACTGTAGTGCCTATGGCCACTGTCAGGCTCAGCATTGAAGGGAATGGCTTTGAGGCTGCGGCAACTGGTGATGGACCGGTGGATGCTGCCTGTAAGGCAGTGGACAAGATCACGGATATATACGGGAAACTGCATTCCTATAAATTGAATGCGGTCAGCGGCGGCAAGGATGCCCTGGGGGAAGTAAATGCCCGGGTGAGCATCAATGGTGTGATGTATAATGGCCGAGGCCTGAGTACCGACATCATCGAGGCCAGTGTCAAAGCCTATATAAATGCCATCAACAAACATTTTTATGCTGAGCAGCGGGTCAGAGAAGAACGAGAGAAGTAGAAGGAGGAGCAAATCTATGGGAATGACCATCAGTCAAAAGATACTGGCGGTCCATGCGGGACGGGATCATGTGGAGGCGGGTGAACTGATCAACTGCCAGCTGGATGTAATTTTGGGCAATGATGTTACAGCACCGGTGGCCATTTCAGAATTCGACCGTCTGGGGTATCCTCAGGTCATCGATCGGGACAAAATCGTCCTGGTGCCGGATCATTTTACACCCAATAAAGATATCAAATCGGCGGAACAGGCCAAGATCCTGCGGGATTTCGCCCGAAAACATAAATTATCCAATTATTTTGAGATCGGCCAGATGGGAATTGAACACTGTCTGCTGCCGGAACAGGGCCTGGTGGCTCCGGGGGACCTGATCATCGGCGCTGATTCTCACACCTGTACCTATGGAGCCCTGGGGGCTTTCGCCACCGGAGTAGGTTCAACGGATATGGCTGCGGCCATGGCCACCGGGGAAGCCTGGTTTAAAGTGCCGGAAGCCATTAAATTCGTCTATTATGGTAAATTGCCTGAATATGTAGGCGGTAAGGATTTGATACTACATACAATTGGCGATATCGGGGTGGATGGAGCCCGCTACATGTCCATGGAGTTTACCGGGGAAGCTATTGACAGCCTTTCCATAGATAACCGCTTCACCATGGCTAATATGGCCATCGAAGCCGGGGGAAAAAACGGGATCATTGCACCGGATGATATTACCCAGGGCTATGTGCAGGGCCGGGTAAAACGACCCTTCAATATTTATAAATCCGATGAGGATGCCAGATATTACGATGTACGGGAATATGATGTCAGCCGGCTGGAACCGGTGGTGGCTTTCCCCCATCTGCCGGAGAACACTCGCTTTGTCAGTGAAGCAGCTGATGTGAAAATAGATCAGGTGGTTATCGGCTCCTGCACCAATGGCCGGATCGAGGATCTTAAAACCGCTGCTGCCATATTGAAAGGCAGAAAAGTGCATCCGGAACTGCGGGTGATAATTTTCCCCGGTACCCAGCAAATATATCTGGAAGCATTACGGCTGGGTTATATTGAGACCTTTATAGAAGCCGGCGCCATTGTCAGCACCCCTACCTGCGGACCCTGCCTGGGAGGGCATATGGGGATACTGGCTAAAGGGGAAAGGGCTCTGGCCACCACCAACCGCAATTTTGTGGGGCGGATGGGCCACCCGGAAAGCGAAGTATACCTGTCCAGTCCGGCAGTAGCAGCTGCCAGTGCTGTTAAAGGCAGGATCACACCTCCCTGGGCGGTATAGAGGATCAAGGAAGGAAGGATGGTTTGCTATGAAATTAAGTGGGAAAGTCCATAAATTTGGGGCTGATATCGATACCGATGCCATAATACCAGCCCGTTATCTAAATACTTTTGACCCGGATGAACTGGCCCAACACTGCATGGAAGATGCGGATCCCCTTTTCCCCTCCCGAGTGGAGGCGGGGGATATCATTGTAGCCGACAAAAATTTTGGCTGCGGCAGTTCCCGCGAGCATGCACCAATTGCCATCAAGGGTGCCGGTGTTTCCTGTGTTATCGCCCGTTCTTTCGCCCGGATATTTTATCGTAATTCCATTAACATAGGACTGCCTATCCTGGAATGTGATGCGGTAATCGATGCTGTACAGGAAGGTGACGAACTGGAAGTGGATCTGGAAACGGGTGTCATTATCAATAAACGCAGTAATGAGCAATTCCAGGCCATACCCTTCCCGGAATTCATGCAGGCCATCATAACCCGGGGCGGACTGATAAATTATGTCAAAGCCAAGGACAGCAATGCGTAAAGCAAGAAAGGATGAACAAAATGTTTAAAATAGCAGTACTGCCCGGTGACGGCATTGGGATCGAAATCGTTCCTGAAGCCATCAAAGCTCTGGAAGCCATCGGGGAGAAATTTGGTCATAAATTCGAGTTTACCGAAGCATTGATTGGCGGAGCAGCTTATGATGAGGTGGGTCACCCTCTGCCCCCGGAAACTCTCAGGCTGTGCCGGGAAGCAGATGCTATTTTACTGGGTGCCATCGGCGGACCACAGTGGGAGGAACTGCCGGTGCATCTGCGTCCGGAAGTGGGGGCCCTGCTGCCCTTGAGAAAGGAATTGGGACTTTACGCTAATCTGCGCCCTTGTATGCTGTTTCCCAGTCTGCTGGGTGCTTCCACCCTGAAAGAAGAGGTTTTACAGGGTGTTGATATCATGGTGATCCGGGAACTGACCGGCGGGGCTTATTTTGGGGAAAAACACCATGAAAACCTGATGGGCGGCGGGGAAAAAGCCACTGACTGCATGACATATACCAGTTCGGAAATTGAAAGAATAATCAATTTGGCCTATGACACTGCCCGGAAACGGGGTAAAAAATTATGTTCAGTTGATAAAGCCAATGTTTTGGAGTCATCTCGTTTATGGAGGAAAATCGCTGTAAAAATGGCAGCGGAGAATCCTGATGTGGAAACCACCCATATGTATGTGGACAATTGTGCCATGCAATTGATCCGCAATCCGCGTCAGTTCGATGTCATCGTGACGGAAAACCTTTTTGGGGATATTTTAACTGATGAAGCCTCCATGCTCAGCGGTTCACTGGGTATGCTGCCCAGTGCTTCCCTCGGCGGGCAGGTGGGTTTATATGAACCATCCCATGGCAGTGCCCCGGATATTGCTGGACAGGGGAAAGCCAATCCACTGGCAACCATACTTTCAGCCGCTATGATGCTGAGATATTCTTTTAATCTGGAGAATGAAGCCCGGCTGGTGGAAGAAGCCGTCAATGAGTTTTTGGAACGGGATTATCGTACACCGGATCTCATGGAAGCCGGCAAAAAGCTGGTGACAACTGCTGAGACCGGGGATATAGTAGCAGCATTGATAAAGAGATAGTATAAAAACTTGATTAAGGGGGAGTTAGAATTGGGGATTACCAGTTGAATACCATGATTTATGATACTACATTAAGGGACGGTTCCCAGACCGAAGGCATCAGTTTTTCCCTGGAAGACAAGCTGCGCATAGCCCGCAAGCTTGATTATCTGGGGATCAGCTATATAGAAGGCGGATGGCCGGGGAGTAATCCCAAGGACCTGGAATTTTTCCGCCAGATACAGCAGGTCCCGCTGGAAAATGCCCGTATTGCTGCTTTTGGCTCTACCCGTAAACCGGGGATAAGAGTGGACCAGGACAGCAATGTCCAGGCATTATTGGAAGCGGGGACGCCGGTGGTGACCATTGTGGGGAAATCCTGGGACTTTCATGTCCTGCGGGCTCTGGAAACCACCCTGGAAGAAAATCTGGCCATGATCAGTGATACCATTGCTTATTTAAAAA
Organism: Syntrophomonadaceae bacterium; assembly: GCA_012515055.1. GTDB lineage: Bacteria > Bacillota > Syntrophomonadia > Syntrophomonadales > Syntrophomonadaceae > UBA1368. Next base: position 35,656 of record JAAYZA010000198.1, read on the forward strand.
GCAAAGGTCTGGAAGTGATCTTTGATGCGGAACATTTCTATGATGGCTTTAAAAATAACCGCGAATACGCTTTACAGGTTTTAACGGCGGCTGCAGAAGCCGATTGGATCATTTTATGTGATACCAATGGGGGAGCGATGCCCTGGGAGGTTGGAGAGATAACCGCAGTGGCGGCACAGACGGTTAAAAACCCCCTGGGGATCCATGCTCATAATGATTCCGGCTGTGCAGTCAGTAATTCCCTGGCAGCGGTGCGGGCCGGATGCCGACAGGTGCAGGGGACTATCAATGGTTATGGAGAACGCTGCGGCAATGCTGATCTGTGCTCCATCATCCCCAATCTGGAATTGAAGATGGATCTTACGGCACTGCCGCCGGGCAATTTAAAGAATCTGGCTGAGGTTTCCCATTATATCAGTGAAGTTGCCAACATGCCCCACCACAATAATCAGCCCTTTGTCGGGCATGGAGCTTTTGCTCATAAAGGGGGCATCCACGTCAGTGCTTTGCTCAAGGACTCATTGACCTATGAACATATCAATCCAGAGGCAGTGGGCAATAAGCGGCGGGTGCTGGTTTCGGAACTCTCCGGTCTGTCCAATCTGCTGTATAAAGCGAAGGAACTCAACCTGGATGTGAATACCTATGATGCTGAGACCCGTAAAGTGATACGCCGGATCAAGGAATTGGAAAACCAGGGTTTTCAGTTTGAAGGTGCCGATGCTTCACTGGAACTTTTGCTGCGCAAAGCTTTTGGGCAGTATGATGATTATTTTCAATTGAATAATCTGAAACTGATCATGGAAAAAAGTGAAGGGCAGGAAATCACTGCTGAGGCCATGATCAAACTGACCATAGGTGACCGGACCTTTCATACCGCTGCCGATGGCGACGGACCCGTCGATGCGCTGGATAATTCCATCCGCAAAGCTTTGACGGAAGTATATCCGGAAATAAGCTCCATGCATCTGAGCGATTATAAAGTCCGGGTCCTGGATGGCAATAAAGGCACCAGTGCCAAAGTCCGGGTCTTAATCGATTCAGTCGATGATGCGCGGCAATGGAGTACCGTAGGCGTGTCGGAAAACATTATCGAAGCGTCTTATCAGGCCATTGTTGACAGTATCAATTATATGCTGATGAAAAAGCAAATACCGGAATAAATATAAATCTAATTGCTTCTTTTTCATAAATTAATCGGGTTGAAAGCGGGACGGGGAGTGCTGGGGTACTTCCCGTCCCGCTTTGACCTGGAATGTTTTGAGTCTGTCGGAATGATAAAACTTTTTAAGCTTAAAATATATTTAAAGCTGATGGTTTGCATTAAATGATTTCTTTGATCCTTATGGCAAGAAGCTGGTTGGCATAAGACATGTATATAAATGGTAAACATAATGACTGCCGGGGGATTAAATGCTATTATATAAAAGTAAATTGTAAACTAACGGTTGTGGGGGGAAGTAATAAATGAAAGCTATGATAATGGCTGCCGGAGTAGGTTCCCGGCTTATGCCGCTGACAGTGGAAGTTCCCAAGCCTATGATACCGATGGCCAATCGGCCCCTGATGGAAAGCATCGTCAATCTGCTTAACGCGCACCAATTTGATGATGTGATCGCTAATTTGCACTATCATGCCGCAGCCATCAGCGGGTATTTTGGCAACGGGGAAGCATTCGGGCTGAAGATGCAGTATTCTCTGGAAGAGGAACTGAAAGGCACCGCCGGCGGGGTGAAAAATTGTGAAGGTTTTTTGAATGAGACCTTTGCGGTGGTCAGCGGCGATGCTCTGACTGATATCGATCTTACTGCACTGCTGGCTGCCCATCGTAAAAATGGCGCATTGGCCACCATTGCCATGAAAAAGGTCGATGATATGGAGCAGTTCGGTGTGGTGGTTCATAATGACGCCGGAAAAATAGAAAGATTCCAGGAAAAACCAAAAAGGGAAGAAGCATTAAGCGACATGGCCAACACCGGCATTTATATTTTTGAACCGGAGATTTTTAAATACATACCAGCGCGGCAGTTTTACGATTTTGGCAAACAGGTTTTTCCTCATCTGGTCAAGATCAAGGCACCTTTCTATGGCACGCCCATCCAGGATTACTGGTGTGATATCGGTAATATAAACACTTATCGCCAGGCACATAAAGATGTTTTATCTGGTTATGTACGGACCAAAACCGAAAGGATCATCATCAACGGCCACAGTGATGCCCGGGTCCTCTGCGGCGAAGATACCAGGATCGGAAAAGATGTGGTTTTCTCCGGCAGCATTGTGATTGGCAGCCGCTGTGTAATAGAGGATGGTGCCCATCTCAGCAACTGCGTCATCTGGGATGATACCGTGATAGGGGAGAATTCTTCCCTGCTGGATTGTGTGGTGGGGAGTTCCTGCCAGATAGGGCGCCAGGTAACTGTCAATAGCGGGGCAGTGGTAGCCAGCCGCTGTCACCTGGAGGATGGCGCCGAGATTAAGGCGGGGCAGAAGGTTTTTGTTAATACTTCGGGGTTGTTGCAGCTAGACCAAGGATAGCTCGCAGACCGAGGATAGCTCGCGAATCTCATCGTTATGAATGCAAGCCCGTCAATCGACGTACGTTAAGTACGTCTCAATCCGGGCTTTTTTCATGCCTCGATCTTCGCGGCTCTCCTCGGTCTGCAGGTTATCCCTATAGCTCGCGAATCTCATCGTTATGAATGCAAGCCCGTCAATCGACATAGGTTAAGTACGTCTCAATCCGGGCTTTTTTCATGCCTCGATCTTCGCGGCTCTCCTCGGTCTGCAGGTTATCTCTATAGCTCACGAATCTCATCGTTATGAATGCAAGCCCGTCAATCGACGTAGGTTCGACGGGCTTTTTGGATTACCATTCGTCATTGGTCAGGATTTCGGAGTAATAGGTATCAAATTCGCTGAACTCGGATTTCAGGGTTTCTATTGATTCTTCATCATATATGGGCATCCATATATAAATATAAAAATCCTCTTTCTCCTTTACCAGCAGCGCCACTTCCCGGCCCATTTCTTCTTCATCCTTGAGTCCGGCATAAACCACCATGGCGGTATTGTTCCATTCCTGGGTGTATTCCGGCAGTACTTTGACCTTTAGTTCTGTGTCGATATCGGTGGTGGTGCTGGACAGGATCTCAGCAGTGTCTTTAACTATTTCGGGGCGTTTTTCAATAAGCTCAGAAGGTTTGTTTACGCCATACTGGGGCAAAAACTGCAGGGACCAGAACACGCTCAGATTTTCTGCCATTCCCTCATAATCGCTGCCGGCATAGGCAAGATAGAAATTTTCCACGGTTTTTTCCGGACCTCCGGTTTTTCCAATGTTGGGGTAGAAGGTGGCCAGGCAGAACATAGCGGCAAAAGCTATTACGGCCAGTATCGGCAGTACAATGGGAACACCAGCTTTTTTAGCAGTATCCAATATCAAATTCCCTCCTTTTTGTATAGAATTGAATCTATATTAATGTTAATAATAAATACGACAGATACAATTGTAACAAAAAACCAATTGATGCACAATAAGTAAGTGCTGTCGTTAAGATGGAGGCAGGATTTGAAAAATATCGTAATCATCGGCGCTGGACCCGGGGGTATGATGGCGGCCATCAAAGCCGCTGAGGAGGGGGCCCGGGTAACATTGCTGGAAAAGATGCCGGAAGCGGGGAAAAAACTTAAAATCACCGGCAAGGGACGCTGCAATATAACCTCATCACTGGAGGGGGAGTTTTTCCTGGCAGGATACGCCGGGGGGAAGGGGCGTTTTTTATACAGTGTTTTAAATGAATTTTCTAATTTTGATTTGATAGATTTTTTTGAAAAACGGGGAGTACCCTGCAAAGTGGAACGGGGCAGCCGGATCTTTCCTTGTTCGGATCGGGCGGAAGATGTGGTGGAGGCCTTAAAAGAGGAATTACTGCAAAAAGGAGTAAAAATATATTATAAAAGCCGGGCCCAGGAATTGATCATTGCTGATGGAGGGGTAACCGGAGTAAAAACCGCTGACAGGGTGTTCCCTGCTCAGGCTGTGGTTTTAGCAGTGGGGGGCATGTCCTACCCGGGCACTGGCTCTACCGGTGACGGATACCGGCTGGCGGAGTCGGCCGGGCATTCAATAATAACGCCGCGGCCGGGGCTGGTACCTCTGGTAACTGTTGAGCCCTGGGTAAAGGAGCTCAAGGGACTCAGCCTGAAGAACGTACAATTGACGGCCTTTGAACCGGGGGGGACCAGGATAAACCAGGATTTTGGGGAAATGCTTTTTACCCATTTTGGCATTTCCGGTCCCATCGTTTTAAGTATGAGCCGGGATATTGGTGAATATTTGTATAAGCATACCGGACAGCAGGTGGGGGTAAAGATTGATTTAAAGCCAGCTTTAAGTGAAGAGACCCTGGAAAAAAGGCTTGATCGTGATTTTGCTCTTTATTCCCGCAAGCAGTTTAAGAATGCCTTAAATGACCTGCTGCCTAAAAGTCTTATTCCGGTGATAATCGAATTAAGCGGCATAGATCCTGAACAAACCGTCAATTCCATTACCAGGAGCCAGCGCCGCGGGCTGGTCAATCTTTTAAAAAATTTGCCGGTGACGGTTAAGGGGACCCGGCCCATCGGTGAGGCCATCGTAACCGCCGGGGGAGTGAATCTAAAGGAAGTAGATCCGAAAACCATGGGATCTAAAATTACCCGGGGATTGTTTTTTGCCGGGGAGGTCCTGGATATTGATGGATATACCGGGGGATTTAATTTACAGGCGGCCTTTTCCACTGGCTACGCCGCCGGAAAGTACGCTTCGGAGTAAATGGTTCTAACCCCGTAAACAACAAGGATAGGGGGCAATACCTTACATTGACGGACCGAGTGATTTCTGCTAACATGTGTTAGATATATTGGCAGCAATAGTTGTCAGTTCATTATATTTACACTGGAGGAATTATTAAAATGGCCAAATTCAACGATGCGTATACTGGTTCCAGCGATTATATAGTATCAGAGGAGCTTAGAAACAGCGTTAATATAGCCATCGCTTTGCAAAAACCTTTGCTGATCAAAGGTGAACCTGGCACGGGTAAAACCATGCTGGCTCAAAGTATTGCTGATTCGCTGGGAAAACCGCTGCTGATCTGGAACATCAAATCCACCACCAAAGCCCAGGAAGGTCTCTATGTTTATGACACTGTACAAAGGCTTTATGACAGTCAGTTTGGTGACCAGGATGTGGCTGATATCAAACAGTACATCAAGCTGGGCAAACTGGGAGAAGCTTTGAATGCTGATGAACAGGTGGTCCTGCTTATTGACGAAATCGATAAAGCTGACCTGGAGTTTCCCAATGACCTGCTGTGGGAATTGGACCAGATGAGCTTTTATATCCCGGAGACCAAGGAAACCATCACTGCTAAAACCAGACCAATAGTTATTGTGACCAGCAACGCGGAAAAAGAACTCCCGGATGCTTTCCTGCGCCGCTGTATCTTCCACTATATTGCTTTCCCTGATCCCAAGGGCATGGAGGCCATCGTCAAAGTCCACCATCCCCGTCTGGAAAGAAAATTACTGGACCAGGCTATGGAGACCTTCTATATGTTAAGAGAGGTACCCCATATGCAAAAGCGTCCCAGCACCAGTGAGCTGATCGATTGGCTGCAGGCCCTGGTAGTGGGGGGCATCAAACCGGATAAAATCAAGGAAGAACTGCCTTTCCTGGGGGTTTTGCTCAAGAAAAATGAGGACCTGGATACTTTGCTGAACAGCGTTTACAATAAAGGTCAGGCCGCCGGGCGGACCTATATCGGCGGCTCTTTAAACCGCTATCGTCAATAGATACTGGAGAGATTAATTATGTTTACCAATTTCTTTTATACATTGAAAAACTTTGGCATTCCCGTTTCCATGAACGAATGGGACAGTCTTCTGGCAGCACTGGAAGAGGGGATGGGGGGAGGCAGCCTGACCGGTTTTTACCACCTGTGCCGGGCGATACTGGTCAAGACCGAAGCCCATTATGACCGCTTTGACCTGGCCTTTGCCACTTTCTTCCGTGATGTCGAAACCCCGGAAGGACTGCCGGAAAAGATCTGGGAATGGCTGGATAAGGAATTGCCGGAACTGGAGATAACGGAAGAAATGCGCCGCAATCACCGGCAGCTGGACCTGGATGAATTAAAACGGATGCTGGAGGAAAGGCTGGCCGAACAGGACGGCGAACATCACGGGGGCAACAAATGGGTAGGTACCGGGGGAACATCTCCTTTTGGCCATTCCGGATATCATCCGGGGGGCATCCGCATCGGCGGGGAATCCATGCATCTTTCTGCAGTCAAAGTGGCCGGAGAAAGACGCTTTCAGGAATTCCGCACTGATGAAACCCTGGGTATCAGACAGTTCCAAACTGCCCTGCGCCGTCTGCGCCATTTGACCACCCGTCTGGACGGGGCTAAAACCGAACTGGATCTGGATGCTACTATTGATAAGACCTGCGATAATGCCGGACGCCTGGAACTGGTCTGGGAAAGACCACGGGAAAACGGCATAAAGGTGTTGCTGCTGATGGATTCAGGAGGATCCATGGTGCCCTACAGCCGTCTGTGCAATCAATTGTTTACGGCGGTAAACAAATCCTCCCATTTCAAGGATTTGAAGATATTTTATTTCCATAACTGCATATATGACTGGCTTTTTCATACTTCCCGCTGTCATAATGACGACTATACCGACACTGAATACATCCTTAAAACTTATAGCTCTGATTATCGGGTCATCATTGTCGGCGATGCCAGTATGGCACCTTCGGAACTGACCAGAACCGGCGGTGTTATCGAATGGGGGCAGTATAATGACAGGCCGGGGATCGACTGGCTGCGCCGCATCAGGCACCATTTCGAATATTCGGTGTGGCTTAATCCCATTAATAAGAATTATTGGGATTGGACCGACGGGGCCTGGACCATTAATAAAATTTCCGAGATCTTTCCTATGGAGGAATTGACTATTGACGGTCTGGACCGTGCCATCTCCAAATTGCGCAGCAAACACGCAGTCAGTGCAGTTTGAGTTAAAGGAGGGAGAAAATGCAGCATGTCTACGAGGGTAAAACCAAAAGTGTTTTCAAACGTGAGGATGGTCTGTATGTTCTGGTCTTAAAAGATGATGTGACCGGGGAAGACGGACAGATAGATCCCGGTGCCAACAGCATAATGGGTCAGCTTCCCGGCATGGGCAAAGCCTCCCTTAAGATGTCGGCCTATTATTTTGAATTATTGCACCAGCAGGGCGTAAAAACTCATTATGTCGACCATGATATGGAGCAAAACACCATGGTGGTGAAACCGGTGGAATTTTTTGGGGAAGGGATCGAGGTCATCTGCCGGTTTACAGCCTGGGGGAGTTTCGTGCGCCGCTACGGTAAATACTGTGCCCCGGGGAAGAAACTGGACGCTCTGGTGGAAATCACTTTAAAAGATGACGACCGGGGCGATCCGCTCATCACCCGGGATGCCTTGGAACAGCTGGGGATCATGACACCGGAAGAATATGATATCCTCAAACAGGCAGCGCAAAAAATTGCCGGCATTATCAAAACTGACCTGGAAAACCGACAGCTGGCTCTGTATGATATTAAATTTGAATTTGGCCGCTTTGAAGATGATATCATCCTGATCGATGATATATCCGGCGGTAATATGCGGGTCTTTGACCAGAAGGGGGTCCAGGTCGGCCCTCTGGAATTATCGGCCCTGATCACTGGATGATAATGGAGCTTGCCATCTTAGCTGGGATGGCAGCTTTTTTTTATCGGATGATTCAAAAGGTTTTGAACAATACTCAAAAGTATTTGCTTGAAAAATAATGAGCTTGAAAATATAATTGAATCATGAGTATTACAAAAACCGAAAGTTTGTCGTCGTAATAAAGTAGTGAAGAAAAAGGAGGAAGTAAAATGGATTTTAATCTTTCCAAAGAGCAGGAACTGATTCAAAGAGCGGCGCGGGAATTTGCTGATAAATTTATTGATCCCCTTGCCCAGCAAATCGACGTGGAGAATGCTGTGCCCGAAGATATCATTGCCGGCCTGGGTGAGCTGGATATGTTCGGAATTCCTTTTGAGGAGGAATACGGCGGTGCCGGGTCGGGTTATTCCAGTTATGTACTGGCAATGGAGCAATTGGGCTCCAAATCATCCGGGGTAGCCATGATCATTTCCGCCCATACCCTGGGTCTGGGTGCCATATCGGTATTCGGCACCGAAGAACAAAAGAAAAAATATATGCCCAAGGCCTGCCGGGGTGAGCATATTGTATCCTTTGCTTTCACTGAACCGGGGACGGGCTCCGACCCCAAACAGATTGCTTCCACTGCAGAAAAACAGGGCGATTATTATATTTTAAACGGGACCAAAAGATTTATCTCCAATGCCAATTATCCCGGGCCCATTGTGATGTTTGCCAAAGAGGCTGACAGCGGCAAAGTAACGGCCTTCATCGTGGATAAATTCTGCGAAGGATATTCGATATCCGAACCCTGGGAAAAAATCGGCATGCACGGTGGTTCCCTGCTGGATGTTTATATGAAGGATGTCAAAGTACCGGCAGAAAACATCCTGGGACAACCAGGCATGGGCTATGCGATTTTACAGATGGGGATCTCCTATGGTAAAGTCGGCGTCAGTTCTACAGCACTGGGCGGTCTTCTGGCCAGCTATCAGGAAGCAGTCAAATACGCCAAAGAAAAAACCCACAGGGATGAGCCCATTGGTAAATTCCCCAGCATCAAGATGAATATTGCCGATATCGCTGAAAAATATGAAGCGGCCAAATGGCTGGTTTACCGTTTGGGATTCCTGGCTGATACCATGAAGGACCCCATGCAATTTGCCAAGGAAGCCGCCCTGGCTAAAGATTTTGTCTGCGAAGAAATGATCAATGTTTCCCGGCTTTGTATGAATGTCCACGGCTCCTATGGATTGATGAAGGATTATAAAGCAGAGCGCATCTACCGCGACTCCATTATGGGATCCCAGGTGGAGGGAGTTTCCGATATGCAAAAAATGATCATCGCCGGTGTTATTCTGGGAATGAAATAATAAAAACAGGCAGGATGGGGACCGCCCTGGTTCCCATTCCTGTTGATATCAGGCCGGGTTGAGCCGATCTGAAAGGTTTCTGCAAATCATTGCTGGCCAGCAACGACCCCCGGGGTTTTCCCGGTCCTGGTCATGCTCAGGCCACAGCCATCGGGATCTTATCGCCGGTCCTTTTATACAGTTTTTACCCCGGATATGAAATGAGGTGCATGAAGTGGAAGAAAAATTTGATGCCATTATCGTCGGCGGCGGGCTGGCCGGTTTGGCAGCAGCGTATACACTGGCCGATGCGGGTTTGGAAGAAGTCCTCCTGCTGGAAAGAGGGGATTATTCCGGAGCCAAAAATGTCACTGGCGGGCGCTTGTATTTAAACCCGGTCAGGGAAATGTTCCCGGATCTATGGAAAAAGGCTCCCCTGGAAAGATATATCGCTCATGAACAGGTGGCAGTGATGGCGGCGGACCGTTCAGTGACCGTTGATTACAGCGGCAGTGAACTGGCCGGGGAACCCTATAATAGCTACAGCATCATGCGGGCCAAGTTTGATCGCTGGTTTGCCAAACAGGCTGAACGTAAAGGTGTCCAGATGGTGGTGAAAAGTCTGGTCGATGATGTGGTGATGGAAGACGGCAAAGTCATCGGAGTCATGGCGGGGGGCGAGGCTTTGTATGCTGATGTGGTCATCGCCTGTGACGGTGTTTTGTCATTAACAGCTGAAAAGGCCGGCTTGCGGGGGCCGGGGCGCCCGGCAGATTATGCCGTAGGATATAAGGAAATAATTGAGCTGCCCCGGGAAACCATCGAAGCCCGTTTTAATCTGGAAGGTGATGAGGGACTGGCCCGTTTATTCATGGGGGAAGTGACCCAGGGCAAATTTGGCGGGGGCTTTCTCTATACCAATAAGGAAAGTATCAGTTTAGGGATTGTAGTGGGGATCAAGGATTTGATGGAAGGGCAGGTTGCTGCCCCGGATCTGCTGGACAATTTAAAACAGCGCCCGGAAATCGCCCGGCTGATAAAAGACGGCAATACTGCCGAATATTCCGGCCATGCAGTTCCTGAGGGAGGAATTAAAGCCATGGGTAAACTCTTTGGCCATGGCATACTGGTTACCGGAGATGCGGCCGGGATGTCCATGAATATCGGCCTTACCGTCCGGGGTATGGAGTACGCGCTGGCTTCAGGATATTATGCTGCCCAGGCAGTTATACAAGCCAGGGAAAAGGGAGATTTTACTGCCGCCGGGCTGTCAGTTTATAAAAAACTTCTGGATGACAGTTTTGTTATGCAGGATTTCAACAATTTTAAAGACGCGCCCCAGGCTCTGGACCATCCCCGTTTCTTCAACAGATATCCAGAGATGGCCGGAGATATAATGAGGGATCTTTATGAGATTCCTGCCGGTCCGAAACAGCGGATATATCCAACGATAAAAAGTTATCTGAGCATTGGTGAATTATGGGCCATGGTCGGCGATATGAGGAGGATGATGAAGATATGAGCGAAGTGTTGGGATTAAAAGAAAAACTGGGCCGCAATGTCTTTAAACATATCGAACATCCGCATATTGTTATTAAAGAGGGCAAGGCCAACGACCCGCGGCTGAGGGCAGCTGTTTATGTATGTCCAGCCGGACTTTACAGTGTAAATGAAGCCGGTGAAGTGGAACTTACCATCGATGGATGTCTGGAATGCGGTACCTGCCGCCTGGCCTGCGGGCCGGAATTATTGGAATGGAATTACCCGGTGGGAGGGACAGGTGTCCAGTTCCGCTTTGGGTAAAAAACAGAATGCAATTAAAGCAAACAGGAGGGAAAAATAGTGAATATCGTTGTAGCGATGAAGCAAATCCCCGATTTACAGCAAATAAGAATTCGTGACCGGCAGCCAATTTTTGAGGATGTACCATTGACTCTGGGAAGCATCGATAAAAATGCCCTGGAAGCAGCGGTTCAAATCAAAGAACAGCAGGATGCCCAGGTCACAGTGTTATCAGTGGGCGATGAAAATGTCGAGGACACCATCAAGGAAGCTATGGCAGCGGGAGCTGACCAGTGTTATCTGGTTCTGGACGATGAACTGAAAAATGCAGAAAGCAGCGTGACGGCAGTTATTCTGGCCGCAGCATTGCAGCAGATGGAAGACAAACCAGACCTGATCCTTTTTGGTGAAGGCAGCGGGGATAACTACTCCGGACAGGTGGGTTCCCGGGTAGCAGCTATCCTTGATTTGCCCCAGGTGGGTTTTGCCAGTTCCATTGTTGTGGAAGACGGCCGGGCGACCATCACCCGCTCCCTGGAAAACAGCGAAGAAGTCGTGGAAGTATCATTGCCGGCTGTTGTTACAGTTATGGCCGATATCAATGAACCGCGCATACCTTCCGTCAGCCAGATCTTAAAGGCGGGGCGCAAACCCAAGGAGGTAGTGGAGCCGGATGAACTGGATGTCAGTATCGAAGCTGGTAAAATCGATACCATAAGCAATCTGGCCCCGGAAACAGAACGGAAACGTATCGTGGTGAAAAGCGTTGATGAGTTGATCCAGGCCCTCAGCAGCGAAGCATTGATCGGGAGGTAATAGAAATGACAGCAATACTGATATACAGTGATCAGGATGGATTTGCTCTGGAACTGGCCACAGCGGCCCGCAGTCTGGCACCGGACCAGCTCAAAGCAGTTACGGTTAATAATGATGCCCAGGCTCAGGTTCTGACTGATGCCGGCGTAGATGTTTTAAAGATCAATAATGACGGGATTGTACTGGCGGATGTGGCTGTTGTGGCAGCCGTACTGGCCCAGGCGGCGGAAAAGGCAAATGCCGATGTAATCTTACTGACTTCCAATCGGCGCGGCAAGGAACTGTCGGGGCGTCTGGCCCAGTTGACAGGAGCCGGATGCCTTACTGATGTCAGCCATATCACTGCCGAAGGCGGTAATATTCAGGGTCGGCGTAATGCATTAGGCGGCGCAACTGTCGCTATGCAGGCGATAAATACGGATAAGAAAGTTTTTGCCTTGATGCCCCGTTCTTTCGAACCCGCTTCCGGATCCGGAGGCAGCATGGAAGATCTCGAGGTAAATGTACCTGCGGCCAGTGTCAAACTGGTGGAAATCAAGGAGAAAAGCGGCGACAATGTAGATATTGAAGCAGCTGAGGTGCTGGTAACTGTCGGACAGGGACTGGCAGATGTCAGCCAGCTTCCAGCAGTGGAAGAACTGGCCAAAAAACTGGGCGGCGAAGTTGCCTGCAGCAAACCGGTGGCTACTGATAAGAAATGGTTGTCAGAAGAAAGGATCATCGGCCTGTCAGGTAAAAAATGCAAACCCAAACTGGCAGTTATTCTGGG
>JAAYZA010000161.1 GCA_012515055.1 Syntrophomonadaceae bacterium
GGGTCACCAGGGCAATTACCGGCATACCATCTATGATCAGGGCAATTGGTCCATGTTTCAGTTCCCCGGTGGCATAAGCTTCAGAATGTATATAGGAGGTTTCTTTAAGTTTAAGGGCACCTTCCATAGCCACAGCAGCATCCAGGCCCCGGCCCAGGAAGAAAGTATTTTCCATATGACGAAAGCGCCAGGCGGTCTCCATGATCTTTTCTTCCTGATTGAACACCTGGGCAGTGTATTGGTTGATGTTTAAAAGATCGCCGGTAATAGCCTGCAGTTCATTCTGCCCCAAAGTCCCTTTTTTATTGGCCAGGTATAATGCCAGCATGTACATGACGGCCAGCTGGCTGGTATAGGCCTTGGTGGAAGCGATGGCCTTTTCCGCCCCGGGTTTGATAACAATGAAACGGTCCGCTTCCCGATTCATAGTGCAATCAGGAGCATTGGTTATGGCTAAAACAGGTACACCATGTCTTTTGGCTTCCCGCAGCGCCATCAATGTATCGGCAGTCTCACCTGATTGGCTGATGACCACCATAAGCTGATTGGGGCGCCAGGGGATATGGCGATAGGCAAATTCGGAGGCAATGTCGCTTTCAACGGGGACGCCGGCCAGACTTTCTATCAGAGTGCGCCCTATCAGCCCGGCATGGTAAGCCGTCCCGCATCCGATCGTATATATTTTTTCCGCCGGCAGCAGGATGTCGTCGAGCCCCAGAGGGCCCAGTTCCACCAGCCCGTCTTTGATCAAACCTTCCATCTCATGAGCTATGGTAGTTTGCTGCTCATGAATCTCTTTTATCATTATATGTTGATAAACACCTTTTTTATATTCCGGTAAACTTGACATAATCGTATTTAATTCAGCTGACACTCTACATTCTCCTATCTTATTAAGAGTATGCAAGCGAATGTGCAGGCAGTAATCCTGGCCTTGCACTGCCATAAGCAAACGTTTTTGTCGCCGCCATTGCTGGCGGCTTTTGTTGGTTTGCTGCGATGATGGCCCACCGGAGGGTCACCCGCCGAAAATTTCGATCGACCCCCACCTCGTCCCCCATCTGCAATCAACCCGGCAGATGGGTCTGGCGCTAAGAAATTAAAATGTCAGAACCGGCTGCTTGCCTGCCAGTTCCTCCCCCATTACGGGGATGGTCTTTCTGTTTCATTTTTTGACCTGGTATCCTTAGAGTTTGCAAACACGCCTGCCAGGGTTCCAGGGCATGTTACGACCCCCAGTATAGTGTCCCGGCAATAGCTTGCTTGACACGCTTTTGCCTATACAACGGATACACTTTCAACGGCTCTTCTGATATCAGCAATCACCTCCTCCAATAATCTTTCGTCCGGACCCTGTGCCATTATGCGCACCAATGGTTCGGTACCAGATGGTCTTACCACCAGTTTGCCCCATTCCCCCAGTTTTTGCTCAGCTTCTTCTAAAACTTCCTGGATGAGAGGCAAAGCCAGAACCTTTTCCTTGTTCTCGATTTTTACATTGACCAAAATCTGGGGCTGTTTTTCCATTTCCCGGGCCAGTTCGCTCAAGGTCAGGCCGGTACGTTTCAAGACTTCGGCAACTTTCAAGGAGGTCAACAGACCGTCACCAGTTGTGGCATAATCAAGAAATATGATATGCCCGGATTGTTCTCCCCCTATCCTGGCACCGGTCTCCAGCATCTTTTCCAGAACATACCGGTCACCGACTTTGGTGCTGGCGATTTCAACATTTTCCCTTTGCAGGGCGATGTCCAGGCCGATATTGCTCATAACTGTCGCAACTATTCGCGGCGGATCCAGTTTTCTGCGTCTGTGCATATCCAGAGCGCAGATCAGCAATTGATAATCCCCATCCAGTTCATTGCCCCGTTCATCCACCAATATGCAGCGGTCGGCATCACCATCGAAGGCCACTCCGATGTCCGCCTGATAATTGATCACCGTTTTCTGCAGGGCGGCAGTATGGGTGGAACCACTGCGGTCATTTATATTTTCCCCATTAGGCTGATCATTGATGGCAATCACTTTGGCGCCCATGTCCTCCCATAACTGAGGGCCCAGTTCATAGGCCGCCCCATTGGCACAGTCGATAACCACCGTGATCCCGCTCAGGTCTGTTTCCAGAGTAAAGCAGTCCATCAAATAACGGACATATTTATTACCGGCATCAGGGATAGTATAAACCCGACCCACATCTGTTCCCCGGGGCCGCATTATCTCATGGTACCCGTCTATGACCAGTTTTTCGATTTCTTCTTCTATCTCGTCCGGCAGTTTAAACCCATTGGGGCCGAAGAATTTAATGCCGTTGTCCTCGACGGGATTGTGGGAAGCTGAGATAACGATGCCGCAGGATGCCTCGTATTCTTTGGTCAAATAAGCCACCGCCGGTGTAGGGATGACCCCTGCCGTCAAAGCATCAGCGCCAGTGGAACAGATCCCGGCAATGAGCGCCGCTTCCAGCATGTCGCAGGAAACCCGCGTGTCTTTGCCGACTAATATCCGCGGTCTTATCCCTTCAGACTGGGCGGCCAGCACATGACTGCCGGCTCTTCCCAGAGCAAAAGCCAGTTCCGGTGTCAATTCAATATTGGCTACACCTCTTACTCCATCGGTCCCAAATAATACCCCCATCGTTATCCTCCCGTTTTATATGTTCAAATTTAGCTTATGCAGCTTATTGTCTAAAAGTGTCTTTATCCCTTTTAAATTCAACTTTCCGGTCTTTTATTCCTCCTCGGGTTCCTCACTTTCCACCGGAGGCTCCGCAATAGGAATGATTTCCACCGTAATCTCAGCCTGAACAGGATATACTTTGATCCCCTCCGTTACCTCCAGATCGGCTTGGACCGTCAGGGATTTGCTGCTGCCGCTTATATCTACAGCCCTGGTCCTGACCTGACTGAGCTGGTCGATCACATCTGCACTGCCCGCCAGGAGTGCTTCCCGGGGTTCAACTGTGATCTCCACGATTTCAAAACCTTCCGCCGGCTGGCCTTCGATCACTGCTTTGATGGGCAGTTTTTTATCGATCAGCCTCTGGCTCACCACAGCATAAACCGTTGCTTTCCCCGGGACCAGCCTTACTTCCTTCACTTGTTCACCCTTGTCATCCAGGGCTAAAAGAGTGGCGGTATAAATTTGCATTTCACTGGTTGAGGCCAGGGTCACCGGTGCCAGTACTGTATGTACCCGGGCTACTGCACTCAGTTCTCCCTGCACTGTACAAGCTTCCGGCACGGCAAAAATATCTGTCAGTTCAAATCCCGAGGGCAGTTCCTTCTGGCTGCTGGGTACTATTACGAGCCTGTTTTCCTGTAATTCCGTCACCGTCACTTCGACCCTGTCCGGTTCGACTTTGGCCAGCAAGGCCCGGTTGGTCTGCTGGAGATGGACCGGCACTGTGTATACGCCAGGTCCCAAACCGGCCAGATCCACATAAGCCTCTTCCACCTTTTCAGTTTGCGCAATGGTCCCCCACATCCTGACGGTCACTTTATCCGGACCAGAAACCGCCAGATTTTCACCCAGTTTTATATAGTTTAAATCCAATTCGGCACTATACTGGGCTGACATTTGACCCTGCCCGGCTACATAAAACCATAGAGCCAGGGCCAGGACAACTGCAATTAACTTGGTTAGTCTAGTGTTCTTTTTTGACGGAGTTGGAGTTTTCACCAGACCACCTCCTTTTCCAGGCTTCCTGCCAGCTTTCTCGGGGCGCCAGTTCTTTGCGCAGTGCTTCCCTTAAAGTGACGGTATTATAGTCCCTGGTAAGCTGCCCACCGGCGGCAATGGAAATGGTCCCGGTCTCTTCCGAAATAATTACTGTCAGGGCATCGGATACTTCCGTTATTCCTATTCCGGCGCGGTGCCGGGTCCCCAGATCCTTGGACAGGTGAGGATTGTCGCTTAAAGGCAAAAAACAGGCCGCATGGCTGATGCGTCCTGCAGTAATGATCACTGCCCCATCATGCAAAGGAGTGTTGGGTACAAATATATTGATGAGCAAACTGCTGGAAATCAAAGAATCCAGAGGGAAGCCGGTCTGCAGATATTCCTTGATGCCGGTCTCACGGGTAATGACCATCAATGCCCCGGTTTTGCTCAAGGATAAGATGCTGGCCGCCTGGACCACTTCATTGATGACGGCTTCGCTGGCTTCTCGAGCTGTCTGGCTGTCCATGCGAAAGAAACTGCCCCGGCCGATTTGCTCCAGGATCCGGCGCAGTTCGGGTTGGAATACGATGGGCAGGGCTACCGCAAAAGCGATCCATAATTTGCCCATCAGCCAGTTGATCATGTCCAGTTTCAAAAAGCTGGCTACAACTGAAAAGACCAGCAGCAGTACTAAACCTTTCACCAGCTGTGCTGCCCGGGTACCTTTGATAAGGCCCAGTATGCGGTAAAAAACATAAGCCACAATGCCTATGTCAATTACGCTGCGAATGATATTTAAAGGGCTGGCAAATACGCCGGCCAGAAAAGACAAATCCATTTTTATTCCTCCGCCTGAATCGGGATCCTTTTGCTCATAATACGAGTTTACCGTGGTTTACTTGCAGCAAAAAATCAATGGTTATTGGTAATGAAAAACGACCAGTATCCCTTCCCCGACGCTGATTTCTGCCGTGTCCGTCGTCATGCGGTTAGAAACCCCAATTGGGTTTTTTGTATATAATTCTGCCTCCTGTAAAGGGAAAGCGAAATTGCCCAGAGTAATGCCCGAGGCTTTTTCGGTGAGGGCCATAATGGACACCAGATCTCCCGCCCGGCCCTGGAGCCGCAGCCGGCTGTTGGTCATATAAATCGTCACATCCGGCCCGAAATGGATAATTTTCTTGTCCTTTTGCACCGCATCAATACAAATATATAGATTAGCAAGGGTATGGTCAAGTCTGCCACCCAATGTCCCGATGAGGATAATTTCGTCGGCCCCCATCTCCTCAGCCGCTTCTAAAGCCAGCTGGAAATCAGTGTAATCTTTGGCAGCAGGATAGACAATAAAGCGGACCCCCTGGTTGGCAAAGTATTCCCTGATCTCAGGGCGGATGGAATCAAGATCGCCGACAATGCAGTCAGGAGTGATTCCCATCTGATAAGCAAAATTGGCGCCCCCATCAGCAC
>JAAYZA010000358.1 GCA_012515055.1 Syntrophomonadaceae bacterium
CCCACTGATATTGGGCAAAATTGGTGTCCTGGTATTCATCGATCATAATATAGCGAAAGCGATTCTGATACTTATGCAATACTTCCGGGTATTCGTTAAACAGTTTGATACACAAAACGATCAGGTCTTCAAAATCCAGTGCATTGAGTTCCTTTAAACGCCGATTGTACTGCTTGTAGATCTGCAGTTTTTTTTCTTTGCTCTCAAAAGGCATTTTCAAGCGGGCAAAATATTTTTCCGGATCATCCTGGCTGTTCTTTACCTGTTTGAACACATGTAAAAGATGCTCCGGTTTGGTTTCATAATCGTTTTCCTCTTTTAATATCTCTTTGATCACGGCGCCGGCGTCGGCATCGTCAACAATGGTAAAATTGCGGTCAAACCCCAGGTTGTGTATATCCATACGTAAAATCCGGTAACAGGCTGCATGAAAGGTCTGGGTCCAATAACCCGTATAATCAGGCCGGATGGCAGCAACCCTGCTCCTCATTTCCTGTGCTGCTTTATTGGTAAAAGTAATGGACAGTATCTCATCATAACGCGCACCCTTATCGATCAGATTTACTATCCGGCGGGTAATGACCCTGGTTTTACCACTTCCCGCCCCAGCCAAAACAATGCAGGGACCCTCCAGATGAGATACTGCTTCCAACTGGCTTGGGTTTAAGTCATGAAGCAAATGTGACATAAAAAAACCACCTTTATTGATGTACCTATATCATACCATAACCAGAGGTCCGGTTCCTGTAAAATCAATGCGGCCCCGCTTTCGGTAGCCCATTTCTCATTGTTCTCCCCGGGCACTGACACCTTTCTCTATCGGCATGAACCGGGCCACTGCCCAGCAGATTATAATCGCCATTAGGATCCTGGCAATCAGAATCGGCAGCCACCTGGCACCGATAGCAGCAAATAAAATAGTGTCCTCTATAAGAGAATGACAGATCACCAGAAATAAATTGATAAGGTAAACATCCCGATAAGTGAGCTTGCCCTGGCGCGCACTGTCAATGATGATACCGCCGCCATAGCTGATGCCAAAAACCAACCCCGCCATTATCGGTAGTTTGGCTTCCGGCGAAATACCTATCAAACTCGTGATCGGGATCAAAACTGCTGTCATTTTATCCAGCCAGTTCATATCCTGAATGATTTCAACCAGGACCATCAAAGGGATCACGATCAAAGCTATTTTGAAAATACCGTCCAGACTGCCGATGATCGCCTCCGCTGCAATAGCTGTATAGGGCACCAGACTACCTCCTCAAAGAATAATATTAAAACCAGCTCCGATCACAAATGCCATAACAATCCGTACCAGCACCAATGAAGCAACTTTTGCCCCGGATTTTTTACTTATAGCGGCTTCCATGGGCAGTGAATGAGCCATGAGCAGCATTGCCGCAATAATCGTTATTTCCTTGGTATTCATACCCAGAGGAAGTATCGCCCCGATAGCAGCATAAATATTTAAAAACATACCCAGTACCAGTGGCAGTGATGCCTCCCCGGGCAAGCCCACCATATGCATAACCGGCTCCATGATTCTGGCGATCCACCCCATGACCGGTGTATATTTGAAAATCGTAATGATAAAATATACCGGTACAATTACCTTGCTTAATTCCCAGGTTATTGACAGCCCTTTTTTTAATCCCCTGGTCAATGTTGCAACTGTTAGCATGATTGTAACTTCCTCTTTTATAGTTTATTTTTAATAAAGTGCTAACCATGAACTGTTTAAGGCCAATAATATTAAGGGAAGAGCAATTATGAAAAGAGCCTCCATTAAAGCCCCTGCACTGACATTATTAATTATAGCCTTTCTCTGGCTGGCTGTTTATATCTTTTTGCCGGATATAAAGATTCCAAACTCTGGCAGCGGTCAATTCCTGCACCAACTCTCACCAGTTGAGAAAATCGATCCTTCTGACCGGGCAGCAGCCGATTTGATTCTGTTGGGAGCACGGCAGGAAGTGAGAAACATGAC
>JAAYZA010000376.1 GCA_012515055.1 Syntrophomonadaceae bacterium
ATTGAAGCTTCCGGAGTTACTGCCGCCCATCAACCATACCGGACAACAACTATGAACAATCGTAATCAAACAGCTGTAATACCGGGATTTCCTATTATGGTAAATGGGAAGTCGGTGGATAATCAAAAGGAAGAATACCCATTGCTATCCTTCCGGGACATCACTTATTTCCCCATGACCTGGAAATTTGGGGTGGATGAATTTAATTGGGATTACTCATTTGACAGCATAAACGGCCTGGTGATCAATGCCGATAATATAAAACTGATACAAAGAAACCTGCCGGAAATTAGAGCCAAAAACGCGGACGGCACCTTGAAGAATAATGTGGCAGTAACCCCCGCTTTTGTTTATTACGAAGATAACAGGGGCCAGATCATTCAGGCTTCACTGGCGGACACTTCCAGGACCAGAGCAGTATATCAACTCCCGGTGTGGACTTATGGGGACGGTGAAACTACGGTTTATGCCGGTCTTTATACTGAAGGCGGGCAGACGTTTATAACCTATCATCAGGGCGGGGCCACAATGGGGACCGATTATCTTATTCGGCTCAATGATGACGGCACAACCAGCCTGATCAATGATACCCGTTTTTATATCAAAGACTTCGATGACATCAGCATCAAGTACTGGATCGGGCCGGCACCCGGTCCCGGCCAACTGTATATGCAGGGAAAAGACGGTGAATGGTATCCCCTGGGGAACCAGGACCTGCTTTACGGCTGGGCCTGGAAGGTAAGTGCAAACCAGAGCGGCGGCGGCTCCAACCAGGATACATGTTTGATAGGCAGAGACCTATATATACTGGGTTTTAATATCAAAGCCGAAAATACCAGCACCACCGGGATATATAAAGTGAACATCGATACCAGTGAAACGGTACGGATCAGTTCCCGGGAGGTAACCGGCTTTCAGATAGAAGGGGACTATATTTATTATCACAGTGATGGTATCATGTATCGTTATTCCCTGAAAGACAGGGAAGAGGAATCCCTGGGGCAGCTGGTCAAGGCTCCGGATAAAATCTACAGTTTCGCTGTTTTAAACGGTAATATTTACTGGCAGGACGAAACGAAGCGCAGTCTGCACAATTTAAAAGGTGTGGATCTTAACCCGGGAGCCGAACTCAGTGGTATGGGACTGGCTGGCGACAATAAGGAATACCTGGTAGCTTCTTTTGCTGAAACGGCTCAGTCAAAATACCGTATGATGATTTTTGACAAACAGGGAAAAGTGGTTTTTAAAACCTCGGATGAAGCCCTGCCCCGGCATGTTTATATAACCGGGAAAAAACTATATTTTTATAATATAACTGCCGGGACGATTTGCATTGGGGAACTCAGATAGATTTAAACAAACTGCTGCAAGGATTGGATATTATGAGGGCGCATACTGCGAGGGATGCGCCCTTATTTTTATGCCAGCTATTACCAGGGGGGTCATGTTGTTTTTAAACATAACAAATAATCCACTGGTAAATGATATTAAAAATGCCTTTGTTTGATTTTTTAGAGACTGCGATCAAAGGGGTATACTATCAAAAACGTCGCTGGCCATCAGTCAAAAAGTACTGGGATTGCTGGCGAAATAAATAAAGAAGGGTGATTACTATGGATAAAAACTTTTTTCAGGATAAGAAAATCTGTATTCTAGGGGATCGGGATGGGATCCCGGGCCCGGCTATAGCTGAATGCATGCAGACAATAGGCGGGGAGATCTTGTTTACCAGTACCGAGTGCTTTGTCTGAACGGCGGCGGGGGCCATGGACATGGCCAATCAGAATCGTATAAAGGAAACTGCTGAAAGGCATGGTGCTGACAAAGTCGTTGTTATTCTGGGCGGCGCGGAGGCAGAATCAGCTGGGCTCACTGCGGAAACCGTCATCAACGGTGATCCTACCTTTGCCGGGCCCCTTACCAATGTAGCTTTGCACCTGCCGGTTTATCATATCTTTGAGTTAAAAGATTTGATCGATTCTCAAGTTTATGAAGAACAGATCAGTATGATGGAAATGGTTCTGGACATGGATGCCGTAATCGCAGAAATGGAAAATATCAGGCAGCAGTTCAGTTAAAGAGGAAGGAAATAAACATGGCCGGAACAAGAATGGTACATTATTGGGCCATTCTTCGATCATCCCGGGGATAAAGCTTCGATCGCAAAACTATGGCAGTAATTACAGGAGGTAGAATGATTATGGATTTCCCGGTTATTAAGGGGGCAGGCTATATCATGGCACATCTGCCCAATATCATGATGCAGCATGGTACCACCATCACCATGGAGCAAATTAAAAATCCTGATTCCAGCTATTTACGGATCATAGACCAATATATCCGCAGCTATGAACAGGCAGTAAAATATCCGCCCAACCAGGTCTACATTGGCAGCCTGACCCCTGATGAACTGCAGGAACTGCCCCGCCCCTGGTATGATAACCTGACCGACCGGGGCCGGGCAGGCAAATTTGGTGAGATCTACCCGGAAGATGAATTTTATGCGGTTTTAAAAATATCTGACAGTTTTCAGCTGGTGGAACTGGAAGAAAGATTTTCCCACAGGATTAAAAAAATAATGGCGAAGAAAAACATTTTCACCGACAAACAGTTGGACATCCTGGAAAATAGCAGTGAGGCCAGCCGCATCGAGGAACTGGTGGAGTCGGGAAAGGCTGGGGGATTGTATTTGGATCGGCAGCTGGTAGGCTGCATCCGGGAAGCCCATGATACTGATCCTAATTTATCGGCAGGGGTTATTTTTGAAAATCTGGTGGCCAAGGCCTCTGGAGCCCTGGCCATTATCAATTTGCTGCAAAAAAATGATCTGGATCCGGAAATAGTTGATTATATCATTGAGACCTCGGAAGAAGCCATTG
>JAAYZA010000311.1 GCA_012515055.1 Syntrophomonadaceae bacterium
ATTGAAGCTTCCGGAGTTACTGCCGCCCATCAACCATACCGGACAACAACTATGAACAATCGTAATCAAACAGCTGTAATACCGGGATTTCCTATTATGGTAAATGGGAAGTCGGTGGATAATCAAAGGGAAGAATACCCATTGCTATCCTTCCGGGATATCACTTATTTCCCCATGACCTGGAAATTTGGGGTGGATGAATTTAATTGGGATTACTCATTTGACAGCATAAACGGGCTGGTGATCAATGCCGATAATATAAAACTTATACAAAGAAACCTGCCGCAAAATAGAGCTAAA
The DNA here is from genome assembly GCA_012515055.1 of Syntrophomonadaceae bacterium. GTDB lineage: Bacteria > Bacillota > Syntrophomonadia > Syntrophomonadales > Syntrophomonadaceae > UBA1368. Next base: position 301 of record JAAYZA010000311.1, read on the forward strand.
AATGCCGATGGCAGCCTGAAAAACAATGTGGCAGTAACCCATGCTTTTGTTTATTATGAAGACAACGGAGGCCAGATCATCCAGTTACGCTTGCCCGATACTTCCCGCACCAGGGCAGTATATCAACTCCCGGTATGGACTTATGGCTTCCAAAATGTTGATGGGGATATGGTGGTCAATGCCAGCCTCTATACTGAAGACGGGCAGACGTTTATAACCTATCATCAGGGTGGTGCCACAATGGGGACCGATTATCTTATTCGGCTCAATGATGATGCTACAACCACCCTGATCAATGATACCCGTTTTTATATCAAAAACTTCGATGACATAAGCATCAAGTACTGGATCGGGCCGGCACCCGGTCCCGGCCAACTGTATATTCAGGGAAAAGACGGTGAATGGTATCCCCTGGGGAACCAGGGCCTGCTTTATGGCTGGGCCTGGAAGGTAAGTGCAAACCAGAGCGGCGGCGGATCCAACCAGGATACATGTTTGATAGGCAGAGACCTATATATACTGGGTTTTAATATCAAAGCCGAAAATACCAGCACCACCGGGATATATAAAGTGAACATCGATACCAGTGAAACGGTCAGGATCAGTTCCCGGGAAGTAACTGGCTTTCAGATAGAAGGGGACTATATTTATTATCACAGTGATGGTATCATGTATCGTTATTCCCTGAAGGACAGGGAAGAGGAATCCCTGGGGCAGCTGGTCAAGGCCCCGGATAAAATCAACAGTTTCGCTGTTTTAAACGGTAATGTTTACTGGCGGGACGAAACGAAGCGCAGTCTGCACAATTTAAAAGGAGTGGATCTTAACCCGGGAGCCGAACTAAGTGGTATGGGACTGGCTGGCGACAATAAGGAATACCTGGTAGCTTCTTTTGCTGAAACGGCTCAGTCAAAATATCGCATGATGATTCTGGACAAAAGCGGCAGAGTGGTTTTTAAAACCTCGGATGAGGCCCTCCCCCGGCATGTTTATATAACCGGGAAGGTGTTATATTTTTACAATATAACTGCTGGGGCGGTTTGTATAGGAGAGCTGGAATAGACCTTAAAGGATCAATGTTTAGGGAGCGCATACCACAGTTGGGATGCGCTCTTATTTTTATGCCAGTTATTGCCAGGAGAGTTGCGTTGTTTTTAATCATAACAAATAATTCACTGGTAAATGATATTAAAAATGCCTTTGATTGATTTTTTAGAGACAGCGGTCAATGGGGATACTATCAAAAACGTCGCTGGCCACCAGTCAAAAAGTACTGGGACTGCCGGCGAAATAAATAAAGAAGGGTGATCACTATATGGATAAAAACTTTTTTCAGGATAAGAAAATCTGTATTTTAGGGGATCGGGATGGGATCCCGGGCCCGGCCATTGCCGAATGCATGCAGACAATAGGCGGGGAGATACTGTTTACCAGTACCGAGTGTTTCGTCTGAACAGCTGCCGGGGCCATGGACATGGCCAATCAGAACCGTATAAAGGAAACTGCTGAAAGACATGGTGCTGACAAAGTCGTTGTTATTCTGGGCGGCGCGGAGGCAGAATCAGCCGGGCTTACTGCCGAAACCGTCATCAATGGTGATCCTACTTATGCCGGGCCCCTTACCAATGTAGCTTTGCACCTGCCGGTTTATCATATCTTTGAATTAAAAGATATGATCGATTCTCAAGTTTATGAAGACCAGATCAGTATGATGGAAATGGTTCTGGACATGGATGCTGTAATCGCAGAAATGGAAAACATCAGGCAGCAGTTCAGTTAAAAATAGAGGAAATAAAAATGGCCGTAACAAGAATGGTTCATTATTTGGACCATTCTTCGATCATCCCGGGGATAAAGCTTCGATCGCAAAACTATGGCAGTAATTATAGGAGGTAGAATGATTATGGATTTCCCGGTTTTTAAGGGGGCAGGCTATATCATGGCACATCTGCCCAACATCATGATGCAGCATGGTACCACCATCACCATGGAGCAAATTAAAAATCCTGATTCCAGCTATTTACGGATTATAGACCAATATATTCGCAGCTATGAACAGGCAGTAAAATATCCGCCCAACCAGGTCTACATTGGCAGCCTGACCCCCGCTGAACTGCAGGAACTGCCCCGCCCCTGGTATGATAACCTGACCGATCGGGGGCGGGCAGGCAAATTTGGCGAGATCTACCCGGAAGATGAATTTTATGCAGTTTTAAAAATATCTGACAGTTTCCAGCTGGTGGAACTGGAAGAGGGATTTTCCCGCAGGATTAAAAAGATAATGGCAGAGAAAAACATTTTCACCGACAAACAGCTGGACATACTGGAAACTGCCAGTGAGGCCAGCCGCATCGAGGAACTGGTGGAGTCGGGAAAGGCTGGGGGATTGTATTTGGATCGGCAGCTGGTAGGCTGCATCCGGGAAGCCCATGATACAGATCCCAATTTATCGGCGGGGGTTATTTTTGAAAATCTGGTGGCCAAGGCCTCTGGAGCCCTGGCCATTATCAATTTGCTGCAAAAAAATGATCTGGATCCGGAAATAGTTGATTATATCATTGAGACCTCGGAAGAAGCCATTG
>JAAYZA010000325.1 GCA_012515055.1 Syntrophomonadaceae bacterium
AATCTGGATAATCCTCTGATTTTTATAGCAATAGCCATTATCGGTTTTATTCTGGTCTGGAAATGGGAAAGCAGAAATTCGGTGGTAACAAATGAATCAATACCTGATAAAATTAACGGTTAATACAGAAAAAAGATATCTGACAGACCGCCTGGAGGCTCGTTAAAATGATCATAATATTAGCCGGATAACTGACCCGCCTGAACCATAAATCCCGCATCAATCAGCAACAAATATAAGAGCAGGCAGCCGGCTGAGCCCTCATTTTTATTCGTATCTTAACGCATCGATGGGATTTAACCTGGCGGCGCGATTGGCCGGGTAAAGGCCAAAAATTATCCCTATGGCGGAGGAAAAAGCAAAGGCAGCCAGCATAGTACCAAATGAAACGATTACCGGCATATTTAACACCAGAGAAATGACAGCACCGATTCCAATACCCAGCAGCATGCCTATACTGCCGCCCAATGCTGAGATGACAGCCGCTTCCACTAAAAACTGTATCAGTATATCGCGGCGCCGGGCGCCCATAGCTGCCCGCACCCCTATTTCCCGGGTGCGTTCGGTGACTGAGACCAGCATAATATTCATGATGCCGATCCCCCCTACCAGCAAAGCAACCCCCGCCAGAGCGCCGAAAACTGATGTTATCACTGTAAGTATGGAACTGAATTGCTCCATCATCTGTTCGTTGGTCTGAGCAATATAACCCTTCTTCACGCCATGACGCAGCCCCAGAATCGCAACGCTTTGTTTGGTTGCAGACTCCAGCTGTTCCTTGCTTTTAACCCTGACAACGGCTTGCTGGATTTCCTGATCGTCAGCCATTTCCATCAAAGTTTTGATCGGAATACAGGTGAAGGTTTGCTGCATACCCATTACCGCAGCCTCAGGCTTGGTTACCCCACAGACCTTAAAAGGAATGTGATTGACACGCAGGGTCTTGCCTACAGCTGTATTTCCCTGACCGAACAGTGCCTCAGCCAGATTCTGATCTATAACTATCACCCGGCGGCCGATCTGATTCTCCGCATTATTAAAGAACCGGCCCTCAACAAAACCCATCTGACTCACTTTCATATAGTCTGGACTGGTGCCGATAAGCATATTGTTTTTCTTGTCACGCACCGTTTCAAATACTGCATTATTGAACAGGTATTTAAACGGCACCACAAATTCAATACTGTCCACGGATTTTTCGAGCAGTATGCAATCATCCAGCGTCAGTTTTCCCTCTTGCCCATTGTCATTGACAATCGGTACCAGGGTAAAGGAATTGGCCCCCAACCCTTCGACTTCCTGTTCGACCTGCTTATTCAAACTCTGTCCCATCGTAACGATAATAATGACAAACATCACGCCGATGATCATACCCAGCATAGTTAGGGTGGAACGAAGTTTATTGACCCGTATCCCTTCCAGGGCGACCGCAAGCATTTCTCTAAACTTCATTTAAGCCCCCCCTTTTCTTCCATCCATTTATTTAAAAACTGCCGTGCATCGAGAGGCGTATCCACATTTTCGTTCTTAACCAGGCAACCGTCGCGGAAATATACAATCCTTTCAGAATGATGTCCTATTTCTGGTTCATGGGTAACCAGGATGATGGTACTTCCCTGGCGGTGCAGTTCCTGGAACAGAGCCATGATTTCGAAGCTGGAACGGCTGCCCAGATTGCCGGTCGGCTCATCAGCCAGCAGTATGCTGGGCTGGTTAACCATGGCGCGGGCTATAGCCACCCGCTGCTTCTGGCCTCCGGACAGCTCATTGGGCAGATGGGCGCTGTGACTGGTCAGACCCACCAGTTCAAGAGCTGCCAATGCCCGCGCCTGCCGCTCCTCATTTTTAACTCCGGCATAAAGCATAGGGAGTTCCACATTACGCTGACTATTCAAACGGGGCAGCAGATTGAAATTCTGAAAAACAAATCCTATCTTTTGATTCCGCAGGCTGGCCAGTTGATCTTCATCAAGTTGTCGGGTATCAATCCCATCTAAAAAATAAGTACCATCCGTAGGATGATCCAGCAAGCCCAATATGTTCATCAGGGTCGATTTTCCCGATCCGGACGGACCCATAACGGCAATAAATTCACCTTCTCTTACAGTAAGGCTGACTTCCCTGAGGGCCTCGACTTTAACAATCCCGGTATCATAAGTTTTGTATATATTATCTATCGTTATCATTTCACATGAACCTTGCTTCCATCCTTAAGTTGGGCCGGCGGGTTAAGAACTACCTGGTCATCTCTGGCAGCTCCCGATTTAATTTCCACAGTTATACCGTCACTGATGCCAACTTTTACCGGTGTGAGGATCGCAGTTCCATTTTTTATCATCCAGATGCTGTTGCCCTCATCCTTTTCCACCAATGCTTCAACCGGTACTACCAACGCCTGGCTATCGGCAACCGTGATTTCCAGATCGACACTATATCCCGGCAGCAAAAGGGGCGCATCCTTAACCATTGCAATTACAGGCAGATAAGACTTCTTCTCCTGGATATCATTTAATACCTCCAGCCCCACCTGGGTAATTTCCCCTTCATATGTTTCATCCAAAAAGGCATTGCCGGTTACAGTGACAGGCTGCCCCGTCCTGATCTTCCCAGCCTCACTTTCGGGGATTTCAGCCTGAACAGTAAACTCCTGCAGAGTGCCGATGGTCAGGAGCGGCGTATTATCTGTGATTTGATCCCCGGGTTTAACACTAATGGAAAGAACTTGTCCATCCCGCTGACAAACCAGGCCCTGCTGAACAGTTTGTCTTTCCACCATCTGCAGCTGGAGTCTGG
>JAAYZA010000316.1 GCA_012515055.1 Syntrophomonadaceae bacterium
GCGCAAGGAAAACGAATCGGCCTGGTGCCTACCATGGGTTACCTGCATAGGGGACATTTAAGCCTGGTGCAAAAGGCCAGACAGGAATGTGATATAGTTATAACCAGTATTTTTGTGAATCCCACCCAGTTTGGGCAGGGAGAGGATTTTGATGAATATCCCCGTGATTTAAAAAGGGATACAGAGCTGCTGGCCAGAGAAAAGGCGGATGCTGTTTTTGCTCCTTCAGCCCGGGACATGTATCCGCCGGGAGCCAGCACTTTTGTTGAAGCCCAGGGTCCCATAACCGAGAAAATGTGCGGTGCTGCCCGACCAGGGCATTTTAGAGGGGTAACTACGGTTGTTAGTAAATTGTTTTTGATCTGTCAGCCGGATAAAGCCTATTTTGGTCAGAAAGATGCCCAGCAGGCTGCGGTGATTGAAAAAATGGTCCGGGAGCTTAATTTCCCCGTAACGATTGTGAGGGGGCCTATAATAAGGGAGGCGGACGGTCTGGCCATGAGTTCCAGAAATGTGAACCTGACCAGTGAGCAAAGGAAGCAGGCCACAGTGCTCAACAGGGCTTTACAGGCGGCAGCCTTGAAAATCGGGGCCGGACAAAGGGACGGGGAAAAAATAAAACAGGAAATCAGGGCAATCATTACCGCCCAGCCGCAGGCGGCAATAGATTATATCGAAATTTATCGGGCGGAAGATCTGGGAGAGGTCAAGAATTTAGCCGGCGAAAAAATCATCCTGGCACTGGCGGTTAAATTCGGGAATACAAGATTGATTGACAATCTTACAGTGGAGGTGTGAAGAAGTGCTTCGTTATATGCTCAAATCAAAAATTCACCGGGCAGCGGTTACGGAGGCGGACCTCAATTATGTCGGCAGCATTACACTGGACAAAAAACTGATGGAGGCAGCCGATATTCTTGAAAATGAAAAAGTAACCATCGTCAATAATAACAATGGTGAACGTTTTGAGACCTATGTTATTGAGGGGGAACCTGGGTCAGGCATAGTCTGTCTGAACGGAGCGGCTGCCCGCTTGGTACAAAAAGGTGATATTGTCATCATTTTAACCTATACCATATTGGAAGAAGAAGAGTGTGTGGATTATAAACCAATATTGGTATTCGTTGATGAAAACAATCAAATCCAAATGATCACCAAATAAAGCAACAGGAGGGCTTGGATTGTTCCATGAATTACTTCAGGAGATAACAAGGAAGAAAGAACAGCTAAACGCGGTAATCATGGCTCATTTTTATCAATTGCCTGAAATACAGGATATCGCTGATTTCGTGGGGGATTCATTGCAATTGGCCCAGCAGGCAGCTAAGACCGATGCTCAGGTGATTGTCTTTTGCGGGGTGGGTTTTATGGCGGAAAGCGCAAAAATATTAAACCCGCAAAAAACTGTAATTTTGCCGGATCTGCAAGCAGGATGCCCCATGGCTGATATGGCTGATGCCAATGCCTTAAGAGAAATGAAAAAAAAGCATCCTGAGGCAGTAGTAGTGTCTTATGTCAATACCAGTGCGGAAGTGAAAGCAGAAAGCTTTATTTGCTGTACTTCTGCCAATGCAGTACAGGTAGTGAATTCAATTCCCCGGGATAAAGAAATCATTTTTGTCCCCGACAAAAACCTGGGTGCCTATATCCAGGGGCAGACCGGGCGGGATATGATCTTATGGGAAGGCTGCTGTCCTGTCCACGATGCTTTGACAGTGGCCGAACTGGAGGAACAAATGCGTTTGCATCCCGGGGCCAAAGTGGCCGTTCATCCGGAATGCCCGCCGGAGATCACCCGGAAAGCTGATGCGGTCCGTTCCACTGCCGGCCTTCTGGAATATGTCAGGCAGAGCCCGGAACAGGAATTCATTATTGGAACAGAAATGGGCTTTTTATATACTTTGCAGCAAGCCTGCCCGGAAAAAAAGTTTTATCTGGCTCGGACGGGGTTTGAGTGTCCGGATATGAAATATATCACTCTGGCCAGGTTAAATGAAGCTTTAACCCGTCAACAATATCAGATTGAGGTACCAGAAGACATTCGCAGCGATGCTTATCTGGCCCTGGAGAGAATGCTGACGATATAATAAATAGCATAATATACCGAAAAGAGGGGGAAAAATCCCCTTCTTTTTAATCAGGGTATAAAGTGTTGGAGCATCTATGATAGTAACCAGATATATTGAAAGATTAAAACCGCAAACCCCGGTGGTCATTACTGATTTTTTGATTGCCGGCGGAGGGATTGCGGGACTCTTTACTGCCCTCAAGGCCAGTCAATATGGTAAAGTAGTCGTTTTGACCAAGAAATCCCTCAAGGAATCAAATACGGGGCTGGCCCAGGGGGGGATAGCTGCCGCAGTCCACGAAGAGGATTCCCCCTTCCTTCATCTGGAGGATACCCTGGAGGCCGGCGCCGGGCTTTGTAATATTGAAGCAGTGGATGTCCTGGTTCGTGAAGGCCCGGCCCGGGTCCACGAACTGATAAAAGCCGGGGCCAGTTTCGATATGAAAGATGGAGCTATCTCCCTGGCCCGGGAAGGTGCCCACAGCCGTCCCCGTATTTTGCATGCTGCTGATGCCACCGGGGAAGCGATCCGTCTGGCTCTGGTCAATCAATGTCTTAACAACCCGGATATAACTATTTACGAAGATCAATTTCTGATCGATATCCTTACTGACCGCCAGCAGCAGGAATGTTATGGTGTCCATGTATATGACCCGGCCGGGCAGACTCCGGTAATATATGCCGCCCGGGCCACTATAATAGCTACGGGGGGATTGGGACAATTATACCGCCATACCACCAATCCTGATGTGGCGACAGCTGACGGGATGGCAGCCTGTTATCGCGGAGGATGTATGCTTGCCGACATGGAGTTCATCCAATTTCATCCCACCGTATTATACGGTGACAACGAACAGCGTTTTTTGGTGTCGGAAGCAGTCCGCGGAGAAGGAGGTCTGCTTTATAATATTCGGGGCGAACGTTTTATGAAAAACTATCACCCTTTGCTGGAATTGGCAGCCCGGGACATCGTTTCCCGGGCCATACTCAGTGAAACCATGAGAACGAAAAGTGATTATGTTTTGCTGGACATGAGTATTATCCCCCGGGTTGAGAAACGTTTCCCCAATATTTATCAGGCTTGCCTGGATAAAGGCATTGATTTGACCCGGCAAATGGTTCCGGTCTCTCCCGCTGCCCATTATATGATGGGGGGGATCAACACCAATATTGATGGGGAAACCGGTGTTTACGGCCTCTTTGCTGTGGGGGAGACAGCTTGCACCGGGGTTCATGGAGCTAATCGTTTAGCCAGTAATTCACTTCTGGAAGGGATCGTTTTTGGGCAGCGCATCGTGGATAATTGGGAGAAGATGCTTTATCGCAGGCGGGCTGGGGCAGAGGAAATATTTCAGCAGTTTGACCAGGATTGGGTTATGAAACCAGGAGCAAAAACTATTACGCCTGAAGAAGCCAAATATATGCTCAAGGATGTAATGTGGGAAAATGCGGGCATCATAAGGAATGAGACTGGTTTGTTAAAAGCGGATCGGCAGTTACAGGAGATATATACCCATCTGGATTATGGCGGGGATATCATCTCATTTTATGAAGCAGCCAATATGTTAACAGTTGCCCGGATCATTATTCGGGCTGCACTGGGGCGTACAGAAAGTCGGGGGGCTCATTTCCGTTCTGATTATCCCCGGCGGGATGATATAAGATGGCTGCGGCATAATTCCTTTATTAATTGCTAGAGTATCTGGCGGGATATCATAATAATTGCTAAGATCGTTTTAAAGGCGTAAAAAAGGAGGGCAAAAATGGATTACCCCGGTTTGAACGAGCTTATAACCAGGGCATTGCAGGAAGATATAGGCCATCAGGATATTACCACGGCCAATCTGGTCAGCCCGGAGCTGAAGGCCCGGGGAGTCTTTTTGAGCAAATCTTCCGGTATTCTGGCCGGGCTGGGAGTGAGCAGGGCAGTTTTTCATCTGCTGGATCCGGGGATCCTGTTTACCAGCTTTTTATCTGATGGACAAAAGATCGATCCCGGTGTTAGAATAGCCATGGTAGAGGGCTCCGCCGCTGCGCTCCTTACGGGAGAAAGGACGGCTTTAAACTTTATGCAGCGCCTGTCCGGAATCGCCAGCAAGACCAATCAAATGGCCCAGATCATAGCACCATATAAAGCCCGGCTGGTTGATACCAGAAAAACCACCCCGGGGCTCAGGTTTTTAGAGAAATACGCTGTAAAAACAGGGGGCGGCCGCAATCACCGCCTGGGCTTGTTCGATGGGGTTATGATCAAAGACAATCATATCAGGGCAGCTGGGGGTATTACGGCGGCAATTGAAAGAATCCGCCCTCTTATCCCCCTGACGGTTAAAATCGAAGTCGAAGTTGAAAATCTGGAACAATTGGAAGAAGCCTTAAAAGCGGGTGCGGACATAATAATGCTGGATAATATGGCAATAGATATGATGCAGCAGGCAGTTGTTCAGACCGATGGCCGGGCATTATTGGAAGCTTCCGGAGGCATCAATGAAAAAACCATCGCTGCTGTAGCAAAGACCGGCGTTGATTTTATTTCATCAGGGGCCCTGACTCATTCGGCGGTCAGTCTGGATATCAGCTTCGACATAGTTGAAGTCGGGGTTTAGGTGAGTGCATATGCCCCCAGGAAACCGGCTATTTTAATAATAACAGTCAGGACCTTATCATGGAATCTTTTCCGACCGGAGACTTCATCAGCATTTTCCTTATAAGGAGC
>JAAYZA010000410.1 GCA_012515055.1 Syntrophomonadaceae bacterium
AAAGCAGAGCTGTCAGCCCTGCTCCTGACCAGCGCCCAGATCCAGAGCCAGGAGAGCGGATACCATCTGGAAGCCGTGGTGGAAAAAGCGTCCACAGCCAGGAAAATCTTTAAAATGCTCAAAGAACAAAGTCTGCAGCCCCTGGTCAGGATGGAGAAACGGAAAATATTCAATAAGACCCGGGTCTACATTGTTAATACCCCCCTGAGAGGAGAACAGGAATTAGATATTTTAAAAAGTCTGGTCATCCTTGATGAGGATTTAAACATCAAACCTGCAGTGAAGCAGAATTTGATCACCAGAAGCTGCTGTAAAAAAGCCTTTTTGCGGGGCATATTTTTAAACCGGGGTTTCATCAACCGGCCGGAAGGCGAATATCATCTGGAAATGGTCATAAATGACGCCCGGCTGGCTGCCGAACTGCAAAAAATACTACAGCGCTTTAAAATCCCAGCCCGTTTGGGGGAAAGGAAAAATAACCTTTTCCTGTATATAAAGGAAAGTGAAAAAATAGCAGATTTTTTAAGGGTGGTAGGAGCCAGTAATGCCTTATTGGAGTTTGAAAATGTGCGCATAATAAAATCAATGCGCAATGATGTTAACCGCCAGGTAAATTGTGAAACTGCCAATCTGGCCAAAACTGTCGATGCATCAGTCCGGCAGACCAACCTGATAAAAGCATTGCTGGAAAAGGAAGGCTGGGAGAGCATACCACCCCAGTATATTCAATTGGTACAGCTCCGGATCGATTTTCCCGACAGCAGTTTAGCTGAACTGGGAAAACTGATGGACCCCCCCCTGAGCAAATCAGGGGCCGCCTATCGTATGCGGAGGCTGGAAGAATATGCCGAAACCAAACTTGATCCTTTCAGGCAGGATTTGAACTGATTGACGAAGAAATGAAAACCAGCAGGGTATTAATGATAGGAGAACAATATGCAGCTTACACCGGATATTTTTTTGCAACAACAACAGAAACTAATGATGACACCGGAATTGCGTCAGGCTATTGCCATACTGCAGATGTCCTCACTGGAACTGAATGAGTATGTCCAGCAGGAATTGGAATCCAATCCCTTGCTGGAAGAAAATATCGAAGAACCGGAACCATCAGATTTAAGTGACTCCGAACTGGAGAATATCAACAGTGAACTGTACCAGCAATGGCTGGAATATTATAATGAGCGCGGTTCCGTCTATGCTGAAAGGGAGATGGCGGAGCAAAAGACCTTCGAAAATATCATGACCCGGCGGCCGGGTCTTTACGAATACCTGCAGGCCGAAATGCATCTGGCCCTGACCGACCCCCAGTCAATTGCCATCGGTGAATACCTGGTGGGTAATATCGACAATAATGGCTACCTGGCTGTTACCCTGGAAGAAGTAAGCCGTCTCTGCCAGGCCGAAATGGCCGAGGTGGAGAAAGTTTTAGATATTATACAATGTATAGCTCCCGCCGGCATTGCCGCCCGTAACCTGGCCGAATCGCTGAAACTACAGCTGGACAGCTATGGCAAACAAAGTCCCATTGCCGATCGGATCATCGATGAATATCTGGAAGAAGTCGCCAAAGGCAGATTGAACAAAATCGCCAAAGATTTGAATATTCCGGTGCAGAAGGTACAGGACATCTGCGATTTGATCAGATCACTGGACCCCAGACCGGGGCTGCAATTCAGCAATAGTGATGAAACCAAATACATCGCCCCGGATATCTATGTGGAAAAAATCGACGGACAATACATCGTCATCGTAAACGATGCTCAATACGGCCGCCTGATGGTGAACAATATTTATCATAAGATACTTCGTCAGCCGGAGGCTTTTCCCGATGAAACCAAAAAATATCTGGAAGAAAAAATGAGTTCAGCCCTGTGGCTGATCCGCAGTATCGAACAACGCCGGATGACCTTGTACAAAGTGGCCCGCTGTATCGTTGACATCCAGACCGAGTTCCTGGACCAGGGAGTAGAATATTTAAAACCTCTTACACTGCGTCAGGTAGCGGATCTGGTCGAAGTCCATGAATCAACGGTCAGCCGTGCTACCGCCAATAAATACATCCAGACCCCCCAGGGTCTCCTGGAAATGAAATACTTCTTTTCCACGGCGGTAAAATGTTATGGACAGGAAGAAATCTCCTCAACTT
>JAAYZA010000150.1 GCA_012515055.1 Syntrophomonadaceae bacterium
GATGAATTTCAATGAATGGAGGCAGTTATATGAAACTGACTGATCAGGAAGTCATTGCTTTGCTGCAGTATTCTTTTGTGCGTCTGGATGGGGCCTGGTTCCTGTCCCTGGCTGAATCCCATGGGGTAGATACGGCCTGGAATGTAGATGTGGAGGTATGGAAACGTTTTTCTTATCTCTTCGGCAAGAAGCTGCGCCGTGACCATATCCCGGAACCGGTGTGGCCGGAAAGTTTTCTTGAAGCAATGGAGATTTTAGCTAAAGTTTTAAAGATCGAGGGCCGGGAGGTCACACTGGAAGCGGATCGCATCGTTGTCCATGTCACTGACTGTGAAACGCAAAAGGCCATCGCCAAAGCTGGTATCGCCGACTGCGGAATCGCTACTATCCAGACCTATCAGGGCCTGGTGCGGGGCCTGTTTGATAAGGAATTAGAGATAGAGGTCGAGCACACTCAGAATCTTAATCAGGGGGCGCCGGTTTGTGAAGTGGTGATTCGCAGGGTTGGTTAGTTGGTTAGTTGGGTAGTTGGGTAGGGGCCGGGGAACGGGGGTCGGGGGCCGGGGGCCGGGCGGGCCGACAGAGGCATCGGTCCCTATAACCGCGCACTGGCGCGGTTTCTTCTTATTCCTTAATGTCCTCAATTAGTAATTGCATTATTGTATTGGTTTTTCTTTTATGATGTAAACAGCCGCGGCCCAGGAATTTGATTTCTGTGGCTTGCAGGGCTTGCCTGACAACTGCTGTGGAATAATACTCTTCCTGTTCCAGCTTTATTTCCTGCCAGGCGGCATCAGCTGCGGTCAATATATCGGATGAGATTCCGCAAACATGAATAACCCCATTATTTTCAAGGCAGCTTATTTTCTTAAAGAATGGCAGGATTAATTCGGCGGCGATTTGCTGCCCGTTTTTAATGCCCAATAGCTCCAGGCTGGTCAGGGGATCACTATATGAAATAACCTGGGCACCGGCGTTCAGCGCTAAAGTTATATATTCCAGCAGATCTCTTTCATAAATCGCAAAAAATTCCAGCAAGGCTGGCTGCCGTTTTCGCCAGGCGGAGAACCCTTTTTCAATGGGCAGCAAAATATCAATTAAAGCAAAATATCCGGTGATATTTAAGCAGGGAACATAACCGGCATCCTTTATTAAACCGACGGCTTTTATGATTTCCGCTAATCTGCCCCGGGTAAAATCCATGGGCGGTAATGCCGTTAATTCGTTTACCGCATTTAAATGTTTTCCCTTAGCCCTTAAGCCAAAATCATCATCAAAACCGATAAGTTCAGCGCCATAAGCCTCGGCTTCGCTTACATAATCAAAGGGCAGCATGGCCAGGGAACTGTCCAGTCTCCGGGCTAATTCAATGGAAAGGCCGGCCATTGGTGCCGCATCAAAATAAGCCGCCGGGAATAGATCTTTATGCTGGCCGCAGAACTCCGCGCTTAAAACATTTTTGTGCAGATTGCATTTAAAAGGTTTAATCATTCCGGCCATTATTGGACTGCCTCGTCTGCCAGGGCTGCTAATTCTTTAGCTTTCCTGGCTGCTCCAATAGCATTGGCGCTGTAGGCATCAGCCCCGATAAGATCGGCAAAGGACTGGGAAATGGGGGCGCCGCCTATCATGGTTTTAACCTTGCCATATAAATTTTCCGCTTTCAGCAAATCAATAACTTTTTGCATATTATCCATGGTGGTAGTCATCAGGGTTGACATACAAATTATCCGGGCATCGACTTCCTGGGCTTTGCGGACAAAATCCTCAGCCGGGACATCCCGACCCAGATCATGGACATTAAAACCCGCTGTCTCCAGCATTATCTTCACTAAATTCTTGCCAATATCATGGGTATCCCCCTCAACTACACCAATGACTATATTAATATTCTCCTGCATATCTTCCGGCAGCATATGGGGTTTAAAAACATCCAGACCTCTATACATGGCGTCTGAACAAATCAGCAGCTCGGGGACATAATATTCTCCTTGCTCAAATAATTCCCCGGCTATTTCCATACCTGTCACCAGGCCTTGCATAATACCTTCGTAAGCACTGAAGCCTTGCTGCAGATATGCGTGGGCCACTTCCACCACCAGGTCATCTTCCATTTCCGCAACACAGCGGCTTAATTCGGTTAAAAACTCAGTTTTGCTCTTCACATTATTCCTCAATTCTAAATGGTCTAAGAGAGCAAATCCATTTGGATTCGCTCTCTTAGACTAAATTGTCCGGGAAACAAGTTATTTCCAACCTTCATATTGATTAACGTTCTCAGAAGTGATCAAGCCAATGGGGGTCCAATAGATCTCTTCATTGATCTCGTGTCCCTGGTCAGCTTTTAAGCACAAAATCAAACCACATTTGCCAAATAGATAGGGACTCATGGCTACGCTGCCGTCCAGCTCACCGGCAATAATCGATTGACGGGCATTGTCAATGAAATCGATCCCGACAACGAATACCTGATCTTTTTTATTGGCGGCTTTCATTGCTTCCACCACGCCTAAAGCCATGTCATCATTAGCACACATAATACCTTGTAAATCAGGATTAGCTTTGAGTATATTGGTCGCAATATCATAAGCTTTTTGCGCATCCCAGTCAGCTGCTTCTACAGCTACTATTTCACCGCCATTTGCCTCAAAACCTTCGATAGCGCCTTGCTTGCGTTGTTCACTATTGTCAGCACCGGCTTGCCCTTCGATTACTGCGACCTTAGCAGGACCACCGATTTTCTTCATGATATATTCTGCACCCATTCGGCCTTGTTCTTTGAAGTCCGAGGTGACAAAAGCTTCCACCACTGCTCCGGCATCTTTGGCCGCATCCGCATCGATATTGGTGCCTACGGCTACTACTTTCAAGCCTTTTTCATTAGCTTTGGCTACGCTGGGAACCAGATTAAAAGGAGTCATTGCAGAAATCGCAAAAGCATTGTAGTCTTTAGCCAGTAAAGTATTGAAGGCTTCGGCCTGGCCGTTTTCATCAGCTTCATTAGGCGCCGCCACTACATCGACAGACACACCATATTCTTTTGCTGCATCCTTATAGCCTTCTTCAACAGTTACCCAGAACGGATTAGTCATACTAAAAGCAATGGCGCCAATTTTTTCGCCATTACCCATTTCCGGCAGCGGGGCCAAAGCTTCCAGCATTTTGGCTTCGGCATCTTTTAATAATTCATTATCAATGGTAGATACCGCTGTTTGCCCTTCCCCTGGGGCTTTATCTTCCGGTTTTTCAGCCTGATTATTGCCACATCCAACTGCAAATACAGTGACGAGCAATAGTGACATTACCAGTACTAGAATCCTCTTCATTATTCATCCTCCCTAATTTCTTAAATGATATTGCACATACTCCCGGTACGTGCGGGTCCCCTCTTCAATCAAAGTTCTACCTGGCCATGAATTCATGGACCATCCTGGCGTCTGCCTGAATCCTTGGGCCTGACTGGGTGCATTTAATAGCGGCGGCAGCCGCGGCAAAATCCATAGCCTGTTGTTTGGGCTGTCCCCTGACAAAATAACTATAAATAAGACCACCCGTAAAACAATCACCGGCACCGGTAGTATCCACCGGCACTATTTCATAGGGTTTGGCAACGATTTTTTCATCCTTGCTCAACCATAGCGCACCCCTGTCACCTGCAGTACAAATCACCCCCATTTCCATTGGGTATTTCTCATAAAGAATCCTCATGGCTTCTTCATAATCTGCGACATTGGTCAGGCTATAATAACCTTCCCGGCCAGATAAAAATAAGTCCGACAGTGCCAGCATGGCAGTGATCTCCTCGTTGGACACACCAATTTGATTCATGAAATCTACCGGACATTGCAGACAAAAAACCACCGGAATATTCCGGGCCGCACAAAGTTCAGCCAGGGCAATAGCCGGTCGGGCAGGAAATATATCTGTGTAAAACAGATCAACCCCGTCTAACATGGCAGGGGTGATTTCCTCCGCCCCCAGGTTCATGATGCAGTCGCCCATATTGGTAAAAATCGTATGATCACCATTTTCAGCCACAATTACAAAGGTATGCATAGTCTCACCATCGGGAACGGTCATGAGTAAACTATCGTCAACCCCATCCTTGATTAAATCCTCCCGAAAAGTTTTGCCCAGAGAATCATCACCGATTTTGGCAATCTGCCGGGCATTTACTCCTAATTTGGCCAATGTCACCAGCATATTGGCACAACTGCCTCCGGAGTAGAGCTGCTCTTTTTTGATCACTTCAAATCCGTCGGCTTTGGGCAGGCCTGCACACTGCAGAACTATATCCATGGTAGCCGTCCCCAGGCCTAAAACTGTTTTGATCATATTTTCACCCCTTATTTACTATTGGGTCTGCCCCATAGGCGGGCAGCATTTACCATTGCCGCTACATTTTCCACCGGGGTCTGTACTGGTAATGTACAACCGCTGCTTAAGTTAAAGCCCCGCGGGTTCTCCCCGCATTTATCAATGCATTCCCTGGATGCTCGCATTACATCTTCAACGGTGCCGTAAAGCATGGTTTCAACCGGTTTCACATTCCCCTTAAGCGCCACTTTGGAGCCCATAATCTCTCTGGCTTCCGCCAGATCCATATCATTGTCCAGACTGATTGAGGAAAAACCCAGTTCGGCCATATCATCCCATATGGGGCGGCTGTCACCGCAAATATGTAAATTGCCGGCTCCTCCAATGTTTTCAATCTGCCAATCAGCCACTCTTTTTAAATAAGGCTTGACAAAAGTTCTGAAATCCCGGGGGCTTATCACGGTACAGGAAGCAAAGGAATCACCCATACTGCAGCCCACTCCATATTCCCAGCAAGCGGCCATATAATTGATCAGGTTCTGGGTATTCACTTCCATAATTTTATGCACTGCCGCCGGGTTTTTTCTCATATCCCTTAACAGGTGGTCGGCCCCGCGCATCAGGGATGCACAGGTCATGGGACCGCCCATACCGCTGCCCACCTTTACCCTTTTGCCCACCAGATCCTGCAGACGTGCCACCGCCTCCAGACACAGCTTTAAGCGACCGGTTTTTTTCGGATCAATCGGTTCCAGGCGGTCGATATCCTCCTGGGTCTTTAAAACATGGTCGGCTATCTGGGGCCGCTCGTAATCGGTGTAGCTGAATTTGCACCCCATTGCCTCGGCAAAGCCATGATGGTCAGGACTGACACTTACACTGTCATAGCCAAAGAATTCAAAGGCCCTGGCCTGAGCTTCCGCTGCCAGTTTGGGGTTATATAAATAATCCTTGACAGTAATGCCGGTTGACCAGATAACATGCTCGGCAACCATGGGACTGCAGGGAATCCGATCATAAGACCTGCCGCTTTTAATGGCGGCGGAACGTTCGACAGGGGTCATTTCATCTGGGGGTATTACCAGGGTTTTCATAATTGCCTCCGATCTTTTAGCCTTTTACATCAAAGCAGCTATTGTTCCCTATTGCTGCGCATTTTAGAAATTATCACCGCTAACAGAATGATGATACCGTTAAATAATTGTTGATAATAAGTAGGGACGGCCATCATGGTCAGTCCATTCCTTAGCACTCCCAGGGTCAGGCAGGCAATAACCGTACCAATAATAGAGGCTTTGCCGCCGCTCATACTGGTGCCGCCTAAAACCACCGCTGCAATAGCATCCATTTCATAAGTTGCTCCCGCCAAAGGTGCCGCTGAATTCAGACGAGCTGTCATAATCAAGCCTGCAGTAGCTGCACATATGGCTGAGAAGCAATAAATACTGACCTGATAAAGGTTTACACTGACTCCTGTGCGGCGCAAAGCATTTTCATTGCCGCCTAATGCCAGACTATATTTGCCCCAGAGGGTTTTGGTCAGGAGAAAAGCGGCTAAAATAAAGAAAATAAAGCCTAAAAGGATGGGGGGATTGATAGGTCCGATGGAACCGGTTCCCCAGAATTTGAAGGTGGTAGAAAAACCATAAATAGAAACTCCGCCGGTTAAGATAAGAGCCACACCCCGGGCAATGGACATGGAAGCAAGAGTAGTAATGAAAGAACTGATCTTGATATAAGAGACCACCATGCCATTCAGCATACCAAAGAGGACTGCCACGCCATAACCTAATAGCACCGCCGGTAAAACTTCCATTCCCGCTTTCATGGCCACTGCCATTACTACGCCGCTTAAGGCCGCCAGATTGCCCACTGATAAATCAATGCCGCCGCTGGCGATAACAAAGGTCATACCCATGGCCAGCAAGAGGTGAACAGAAGTTTGATCCAGGATATTGCGAAAATTTTCCCAGGAAAAGAAAAATTCCGATGACAAGCTTAAAACCCAAATGAGAGTTAATAAAACCCCGGTGAGAAGAATTTGCGGAAAGTTCTTTTGCAGTCTAAAGCGCATGTCCATACTGTTTGCCCCTAAAATTTATGTTATCTTCAAGTTCAGCAGCTCCTGTTATAAGTGCGACTACATCCTGGGGATTGACCTCATCAGTTTTCATATAACCCGCTACTTTTCCCTGACACATCACACAGATATAAGCAGATATATCAAATACCTGTTCCATATTATGACTGATAACTATAACTCCAAAGCCTTGTTGCGCCAGACCTTTGATCAATTCCAGGATGGCTGCGGTTTCCTTGACACCCATGGCGGCAGTAGGCTCATCAAAAATCAACAATTTGCCCCCTTGATGAATAGCCCGGGCAATGGCGACACTCTGGCGTTGACCGCCGCTTAAAAGACCTACCTCGGTGTAAAGGGAAGGCATGCTGATTCCCAGCTGCTCTAAAAGTTCTCCAGCTTCCCGGTGCATGGTCTTTTCGTCCAGGATAAAAAGATTTTTCTTGTATTCCCGGCCCAGGAAAATATTTTCCGCAATATTTAAAGAATTGACCAGGGAAAGATCCTGATAAACCGTGGAAATACCTGCCGCCAGTGCTGTTTTAGGATTCAGCCTTTTGTGCTTTTTGCCGGTAATAATTATCTCGCCTTCGTCAGCCGCAATATCCCCGGATAAGATTTTTATAAAAGTACTTTTACCGGCACCATTATCACCGACAATAGCTAATGCCTCACCCGTGGAAACTTTTAAATCGACACCTTTAAGAGCTTCAACATTACCATATTTCTTTTTAATGCCCTGAACTTCTAAAAAGGGCTTAACAGCAACCGTTGACATACTCGACCTCGATTACAAATAATAAAAAATTCCGACCCGTCATTCTATATTTATTTGATGATCACTGTGTTTATTCTAGCACAAATGTTTAAAAATGATAGCATATAAATTCATCATAATAATAACCTCCGGTTATAACTAAATAGCATGTTATCCAGAACATTATTGTGTTCAGGTAAATTGATAAGTTATAATTAATCCGATCATTTTAGTTAATGTTAATTAGACCATGGAATTGAGGTCATGAAATTGGGTAATACCAAAACTCGTTTAATAAATGCCCTTAAAGGTATTGAAGTTGACCGGCCTCCCTTTATAGGTCCGGGGGGCATGATGAATATGGCTACCACTGAAATTCTTAAGACACATAATTTGTCCTGGCCCCAGGTACATGAAGATGCTGCCCAAATGGCCTGGTTAGCTGCCCGGGTAAGTGAACTGAGCGGCATTGATAATATCGGCATACCCTTCTGCATGACCCTGGAAGCGGAAGCTTTGGGGGCGGCAATTGATATGGGCTCAATACACAGCGAACCTAAAGTAGCGGGGTACCCTCTGCATAGGCTGACAGATTGGCGTGAGCTAAAAAGCCTGGATTTAAATCAGGGGAGAATAGCAGTCATGATTCAGGCCGTGCAGGAGCTGCAAAACCAGGATAAGCCTGTAGTGGTCAGCTTAACTGGCCCCTTAAGTCTGGCCGCTTCATTGCTGGAACCGATGATATTTTTTAAGAGTATGCGCTCTGAACCAACTGAAGTAAATGCCTTTTTAAGCTTTCTCAGCGCCAGCCTGATAGAATTTGCCCGGGAACTGGCCGAGGCCGGGGCTGATATCCTGACCGTTGCAGACCCCAGTGCCAGTGGTGAGATTCTGGGGCCGCGGTATTTTGCTGAATTCGCTGTGCCCTATCTTAACCAGATAATGGAGGAAGCTGATAAATGCTATTCAGCTTCTTTGCTTCATATATGCGGACAGCTTAATAGCATTTTCAAGGAAGTTGGGCAGTTATCTTCACTGGCCTTTAGCATTGATTCGGCCACCAGCGTGAAAGCCCTGCAAGAAGCTGTACCAGGAAAAGTGCTTATCGGCAATGTAAGTACCCATCTCCTCCACAGGGCTGACCCCGAGAAAGTTAAAAAAGCCGCCCGGCTTAACCTGACCCAGGGCGTTAAAGTGCTGGCCCCGGCCTGTGGGATCAGCATGAGTACCCCGCTGCCCAATCTGCAGGCTATGGCAGCGGCCGTCCGTGAATGGCCCCTTTCTGCCAGCTTGAAACAGGAGTTAAGCACCGATGATCTATAATAACTACGATATTAATAATGAATTGACCACCGAACAATATGAGTGGGTAAGACTCTTTGACTTGCCTGGAGTCCGGGAACGAATTACCGACAGCCCCTGCGGCGGCGAAAACAGCTGCGGGAAATGCCGGGTAATGGTTTTAGCGGGGGAATGCTCAACTGTTACTGCGGAAGAAAAGCACCGCTTGAGTGCAGCCGAATTGGAGCATGGTATTCGGCTGGCATGTTATTGCCGGATAAAAGGAACCATCAAGCTGCGTTTTGCCCAAAAGGCTGTCCCGCAGATCCTCGTTCACACTGCCCGGGATAATTTTAATGACTTTAAAACGGGGAGAATGGATGGGGGCGATCACACCCAAAGGCGATTCGGTATGGCCATGGACTTGGGGACGACTACCGTAGTCGGCAGTCTATTCAATTTGGACACCGGTCAGAAGATGCAGGTCTGTTCCAGGCTTAATCCTCAAACTGCTTTCGGTTTGGATGTCATGTCCCGCATCAATTATTCCTCCCGGGAGGGGGGCATGGAAGCTTTACAAAACTGCATTCTGGATAATCTGGACGAAATCATCAGTGAGGGCTGCGCTCGTTCCGGAGTCCCCTCTTGTGAAATTGAGAAAATTGCCATAACCGGCAATACTGTCATGTTACATATACTGGCCGGAGTAAATCCTTCGCCACTGGGACGTTTTCCTTATACCCCGGCCTTTACTTCGGCAGTGCATATAGCAGCGCATGATTTGGGGCTGAAAGTGCCTGATAATGCTGCCGTTTATATGATGCCGTCAGCGTCAGCTTTCATTGGTGCAGATATTGTGGCCGGAATATTGGCGACCGATCTGGAGCAGGAAACTGACCATGCCCTGCTGCTTGATCTGGGGACCAACGGTGAAATGGTCTTATTCAGCAATAATCGTCTCTGGGCCTGCTCAGTTGCGGTGGGACCAGCTTTGGAAGGAATGAATATCGAGTGTGGGATGCGGGCGGAAGCGGGAGCAGTGGATCGGGTATGGCTGGAAAATGAAACCTTAAACCTCCATGTCATCGGCGGCCTTGATGCCAGGGGCTTGTGCGGCAGCGGACTGCTGGAGACGGTGGGAACACTGATTAAAGCGGGCATAGTAGCTGCGAATGGCAGGCTGTTAAAAACACCACAACCTGACCAGACTTTCGACTGGTCAAAGCGGGTGACTGAAATCGATAAAAGCAGAAGGTTCTGGCTAAAACCACCACGCGGGCAGGAAAGAGGTCTTTTTATCAGTCAAAATGATATTCGTCAGCTGCAGCTAACCAAAGGGGCTATCTGTGCTGGTATTGAATTATTGCTCAGGGCGGCTGCAATCCAGGCACGGCAAGTTAAGGCAATCAATCTGACCGGGGCGCTGGGAAATTATATCAATCCCGGGATACTGGTGGAATTGGGAATACTGCCCCCCGAATGGCAGGGCAGAATTAGACCTGCCTGCAACTCGGCACTGCAGGGAGCTATCATGGCATTAATGTCAGATGACATCAGAGACCAGGCAGAACAAATATCGCGCAAAGTTACTTGTCTGGATTTAACTGCCAGTGAGGAATTTGAAAAATTATTTGTCCGCAGTATGTCTTTGGGATAGGCAGCTATTCACTGGCTCCCGGCTCCTGGTCCCCGGGCGGGCCGACAGAGGCGTTGGCCCCTACATTGTCAGTGTCAGCCGTAAACGTTATACTGCCGCTTTCATCTCATACTATTATTATTCCTTATTATTCATTGTATAACTTATAGTTGATCAAATCCATTGACGCCAGTTTGATAACTGTTTAGGATAATGAATAGATATATTGTAATTTAGCAGTTAATTTAAGCTGGAGGTTCCTGCATGAATAATAATTATATAGGCATCGATATTGGCTCTACC
>JAAYZA010000324.1 GCA_012515055.1 Syntrophomonadaceae bacterium
CCCAGGATGGCCAGATCTTCGAGAATGAAGAAATAATCCCTGATGTGCAATTGGGAAGTGTTGTATCCGGAATTGATTATTTGGTGCAGGACCTGCCCGAGGGCATAAGTTTTATGGACAGTAATCCGGAGCTTTTGACTATTCAGGCAGGAGACAACCTGATCACTCTTAATTATCAGGAATTGCCGTGGTTAGAGGAGGAAGAACTTCCCGAAGGGATAGAAGAATCTCCCGGGCAGCTGGGCGAAGATGAAATGGAACCGTATTTTTCGGATATTCGGCTCGATTTTTCCTCCCTTTCTGCTCCTGTAAGCAAGGGCGCTCGCATGATGATGAGAAGCGCACCGAATACTACTGTGTTGCAGCCAGGGGAAGTTCAAGCTGTCAAAACCGCCGAATGGGAAGATTATGAAAATCGAATTGCCAAAATCGCATTAAATGTGGTTGGTGAACCGGTTCTTATTGGTGCTGATGTAGTTCTGGTGGTCGACAATTCCGGCAGCATGGGCAATAACAGCGGCAAGGTAGAAGATCATACCGGTACCATAGAATCTCCTCAGCTTATAAATGACGAGACCAGTACAAATATTTGGGGAACAAAACAAACACAAACCAGGACCTATTCTGGAATATGTCAGGAATGTGGCAAAACTGTTACGTATACTTCAGAAAGGACCCGTACACGACCTGCTGCTTGGAACGATTGGGGACCCTGGAGTGATTGGAGCACGCCCAACACAACACATAGCGTCTACCGGATCGATATTGCCAAACAGGCTTCAGCCAGCTTTGTGGGCACGGTTCTGGGCGATGGCAATCCCGCTGGCAACCAGGTGGCATTAGTTACCTTTTCCAGCAGCGGCAACAGCAACCATCTGCAAGGTGTTGATTTTCAGACTACTGTAGCGGCTCTTGCCCCCAGTATCAATGCCATGAATGCTGTGGGAGGAACCAATTACACCGACGCCTTAACCAAGGCAAAAAGTTATCTTGATGCCAGATCGGATACAACCAGGCCGGCTTATGTTGTCTTTGTATCCGACGGAGCACCGGGGCAAAGTGGGAATTCGCCCAATGACCCTGATTGGAATGGTATTAACCAGGCCAATGCACTCAAAGAGGCAGGTGTCACTATTTATTCAGTCGGTATTGCTTTATCGCAAGACAATGCCGCAGCATTGACAGCCCTGGCAACTGTTGAAAACGGAGTCCCACTATACAAAAATGTAGTGAACGTCGGAGATTTGACTGCAGTACTTAACAAGATTGGCGGAGCCATACAGAATGCGGGAACAGCTGCTTTGATGACTGATGAGATCAACATCGCACACTTTGAACTTCTAAGCGGCACACCGGGATATCTTTTACCAGAGGGCGTTACCATTGATAACAGTGGCGGCCAAGTCAAGGTCAACTGGAATATCGGAGCCATCACGAAAACACCGCAGGAAATTGTATTGTATGTCAAGCTGAAAGATGAGTATGCTAGTACAGGAAACAGTTATTTAACTAATGCGGATGTGAACCTGACTTATAAA
Organism: Syntrophomonadaceae bacterium; assembly: GCA_012515055.1. Classification (GTDB taxonomy): domain Bacteria; phylum Bacillota; class Syntrophomonadia; order Syntrophomonadales; family Syntrophomonadaceae; genus UBA1368. Next base: position 1,539 of record JAAYZA010000324.1, read on the forward strand.
GACACAGAAAATCAGCCGCAAACAAAAGTCAAAGAAGAAATTGGTGACCCCAGTGTTGTAGTCAACCATATTGTAACCTTTATAGCGGGAACCAATGGAAACCTGGCAACAGGCGACCAGACTGTTTTCAGCAATATATTGGATGGAACTCCCTGGGACGATGCAGTGAACTTGCCTGATACAGAACCAGACCCGGGCTATAAGTTTGATAGCTGGAGTCCGGATTTCCCTGCGACTGTAACAGAAAGCGCCACCTACACGGCCAATTTCATACCGGCAGATGACACAGCGTACAAAGTAGAGCACTACCAGCAGGATCTGGGAGCCACAACTTATACGCTGGCCGACACCGACAATCTGACCGGGACCACCGGAGAAAATACCGCGGCAGCAGCCAAGGTCTACCCCGGGTTCACCGCCCAGTCCTTCAGTCAGGAAGTCATAGCCGGAGACGGCAGTACCGTAGTGAAGATTTACTACGACAGAAATGGATATACAGTGACCTGGGTTGACGAAGACGGCACCGAGCTGGAAAAGGATGAAGACGTATTATACGGAACAACCCCCAGCTATGACGGAGCAGTCCCGAGCAAGCCGGCCA
>JAAYZA010000359.1 GCA_012515055.1 Syntrophomonadaceae bacterium
ATCTGATTCCATCCTTCCGGGACGGCATTCTTCAAAATCCAAGCCATACAATTGATCACCAGCCTGTTGATAGATGAAATTGCGCAGATGAATATCTCCCAGGATATACTGGACTCCTGTATTTTGTCGGGTAATACTATAGAACCGGACCAACCAGTGACAGATTTTTGTAAAAATTGCCATTACTTTTCCCTGGTCAGCGTCTTCAATTAGTTCCACCACCGGTTCCCCATCTACATAGGAGTAAGTGATGGTCAAATCCTCCCAGTCATAATTCAGGCGCCTTGGCATCAACAATCCGCTGTCCTGCAGAAGGTCGATCATATCATTTTCCCTTTGAAAACGCGCAGGGTCGGAGAACTTTTTTAAAACAACGTCCTCGTATTCTGAGGTTCTGCGTATCACCTGGTTCTTTTTACCTGGCAGTATCTCCTCATTTATTCTGTTCTTATGTATCATCCTGTTCCATCCACTCCTTTTGTCCAGCCCAATCCGGCACACATGCTTCAACCAGATCAGCCAAACGCTTGGTCTCAGTTAAGGAATTAATAACCGGCAGTCCCCTGTATTCTGTAATTTGGTCGGCAATTTTCCCGGTAACGGCAAATATCAGATCCCGCCTTCTTTCATCGATCTCTTTTTCTGTATGGGCAGTAATTATCCCCGGACCCCAAAAATCATAGGAACCTTCCAGGATGACAAAGTCATGATCATAAAACTCAAGGATCTCCTTCAGTGACAAACGTCGCTGATAAAGAATATCTGTCTCATAAAGCCCCCGGGCAATTACCAATTGAGCACCTGCCATTCGGTGGCGGTAAGTATTACTGCCCTCTACATCCATGGCAAAGCCTTCGAAGTGGATGTCTTTTACTGTCCCCACCCGATATTTTCTGCGCCGAAGTTCTGTCGTCAGTACTTCTACCGCAGTGGTCTTACCCGATAGAGACACTCCGATTATCGAAAACACTTTCATCTTATATTTTCCCCCTGTTGGATTGCTTATATTTTTTAACCAACCGACACCTGGCGCAAAACAATGCAAAAAATTAAAAAGGCGGCAGGTACCAGTAGCGCGGTTATTTTATCAGTACTTGTCCAGGGCTGGGAATACATGTAAGTCCTTTCAGTGTAAAGCCCAAATGCCCGGCCTTCCATGGAATTACTCAAAAAATCCACTTTGCTCAAAGCTGATATCACCAGTGGCACCAAAAGGTAGCGGGCTGCTTTTATAAGCTGGCGGGGCGATAATCCTTCCATGTCGATCCCTTTTGCCATTTGCGCATTTTTGACCTGTTCCAATTCCTGTTGAAACACAGGAATGAAGCGCAGTGCCGTAATAAGCATAAAACCGAATCTATATGGCAGTCCAATTTGCATAAGGGAATAAGCCAGGCGGTTGGGGTCCGTTGTTGCAATAAACAGATAACTGGAGCTGATAATATTAACAAAACGCAGCATCATGACCAGACCGCCCAGAAGCCCTTCTGACCATACAGAAAACGTCAGGGGTCCCAGGCTTAACTGCCAAATCAGCAAACCTTCTTTCACTGCCAGGACCTGAACAATCAAAATGAACACCCCGAAAAA
>JAAYZA010000212.1 GCA_012515055.1 Syntrophomonadaceae bacterium
AAAACGGTCATGGGAAATAACCAGTAAAGTTCCTGATATCTCTACCAGGCTTTCCTCCAAAGCTTGCCGGCTGAATAGATCAAGATGGTTGGTGGGTTCATCAAGTATCAGCAAATCATTTTCATTCATTACCGCCATTCCTATCGCGATCTTCATCCTTTCTCCGCGGCTGAGATCCCCCAGGACTGTATTAAGCCGGTCATAAGGTATTCCCAGGCCAGCCATCAGCTGGAAAATTCGCTTTTGTTCCTCTGCGGTCTTATCCTTTACCAAATCTTTAAAACATTCTTTTTCCCCTTGGGGCAATTCCTGGCCTACATATGCTATTCGGGCTGTCTGGCTTAGATACAATCTACCGGAATCCAGCTTTTCCTCTCCCAGAATGGTTTTGACCAAGGTGGTTTTTCCACAGCCATTGGGTCCAATCAAACCGACTTTTTCGCCTCGCTTTATATAAAATGAACTATCCTTAAACAAGGTTAGCCTGCCGTAGGCTTTGGCAATATCTTCTGCTGCCAATAGCCGTCCTGCTCCTTTATCACTGGTATATATATTAAAGTTTGCCGGTAATTCCGTCAGAGGGCGTTCTATTTGCTGCTCTTGCATTCTTTGCAATCTTTTCAACTGTGATTTGACTGCCTGATCACGCTTCTTGGCCTTTTTCCGATAATACTCCTTCCCGCCAATTCCTTCCCCCTTTTCCCGGGACTCACGGTGAGCCTTATCTGACCATGATTTTAGCTGTTTAATAGCCGCTGACACTTTTCTTTGTTCCTTTTGTGAGGATTGATAAAGGTGCAGCTGATCTTCACGTTCTTTTTGCCTGGCTTGCCAATATGACGAATAATTCCCTTTATATAGTCTGATTCTGCCATTTTCCATTTCAGCTATTTGGGATACTGTCTGGTCCAGAAAATAGCGGTCATGAGAAATAATAACTGCTGCTCCTTTAAAAATTGATAACTCCGCAATTAGATAGCTTATGCCTGAAAAATCCATATGATTGGTAGGTTCATCCAATACAACCAGATCAGGCTGTGAAGCCCAAACTTCAGCCAGAGCAAGCTTGGTCTTTTCTCCACCGCTTAAACTTTTGAGTCTCTCATCTGACCATTCACTGATTTGCTTTATGCCCAGATAACTGGTCAGTCGACGAAATTCTCCCTGTTCTTCTTTACTGTTTGAAGTATTTATAAAAAAATGGGGCTCAAGATTATGCTGTTTTAAATACCCGGTATTCATTGTCTGACGGGTAGTAATCACACTGCCCCCATCATATTCCAGGCACCCCGTGATAATATTGGCCAGGGTTGTTTTGCCGGAGCCATTGCGGCCTACGATTCCGATCCGGTCCCCGGGACATATGTCCAGATCTATACTGTCCAAAACAACCATACCGCCAAAACTTTTTTTCAATTTCCGGCAGCTTATTAACATAAAAATACACCTCCAGAAAAATAAAGCTGCAAGCAACACCTGTTACCTACAGCTTTTTAGCATTTAATGATATTAAATCAACTAAAACTTCGGGAATAAATTTTAAAATAACAAGCATTCCGGGCATAACAGGACTTAAACAGCCTTCTACAGCTACATAAAGACCTGCTGATATTTGTTTTAAGCCGGAATTTGCTTGCGCATTGCTTTTCTCCCGTCATTTTTCAAATTACGGATTAATACTACCATATCTAATTACCACCCGCAAGGGCTCATTTAGTCGACATAAGCCAGGTTTGCAAGAACTGTACTATGGCATGATTTAACATCTTAAAATTTTAATGAGCATTATGGGTAACTTTGGGGATTATCACCTATGAAAAGTCTGGTAATTTAAAAGGAGGGAGCTCTTTGAATATTCTGCCCCCAGCGTTTCTGGTTTCAATGGAATGGTGCGAAATGGGATATAAATGAGAGGTGTGGATGGAAAGGATTAAGATCAAATAGATCCGGTTCTGTTTAGCTATTTATAAATTATATCAACAACTGGATCTTTGCTGATGGCGGAGCATAAGATCATTTTGTCAATCATATCGCCAACAAGAAGTTGTGCTGTCTGATAGGCCTTATCAA
>JAAYZA010000020.1 GCA_012515055.1 Syntrophomonadaceae bacterium
CAGGGTCGAGTTCCGGCCGATATAGACATTATTCAGTGATCCCTGGAAAAAAGGGTAGGGGGAGCTTATGGCAATTGTCAGTTCTTTATTCAGATAATCAACAGGCAGATATACTATAGGTTTATAAAGACCGGGGTTTCTCGTGTTGGTGGGATAGAATGTTTCTGAAGAAAATATCTCTTCGGGGCCCAGGGATATGACCATTTTCTGGTGCTCGCCTTTTACCAGCAAAGCCGGATGGGGATAATCATCTTTTAAAACTGTCCGCAAAAAAACAGTGGAATCCGGGGGAAGGTTTTTTACCCGGCAGGGCAGTGAAACAGGGGTATAATTCTGGCCATCCAGGGAGTATTCCCAGCCTGTTTTCAATTCTTTTATATATGGCTCCGGATAGTAGGGCCGCCATGCATCAGCCACAAAGAATAAAACCAATAATGCCGCGAAAAGAACCAGCATCAATATATAATGGTGCCTTTTTAATATCCCCTTCTGCATAGTTAAATCCTCCGGCATATCCTGCCTCTGCCCCGGTGACGATTATCTGCCTGATGTAAATAATGGCACTGTTGAATAGCTGCAAAATATAATTCATTGTTCCCCTGCGGGTTGGCTTATTTAACATAAAATGGGGTATCGGTTTCCCAATATGGATGGATTTCGTTCCAGTTAGGTCAAGTCCATTGTATATGCCTGTGTCGATAAATACAATAAAAAATACCCGGGTGTCGATTTAGCGCAGCGCAGAAAATTAGTTGAAAAAAGGAAGAAGGGATCACATTTGAGTACATTGGGAATTCTAGGTATCATATTCGCCCTGGTTTTGATAATTTATATGGCCACGAAAGGATACAGCATTCTCATTATCGGCCCTCTTTGCGCTTTGTTGATTATCCTTAGCAACAACATGGATATACTTGATGCATTGATGTTTAACACTACCACCAGTTTTATGTGGTCAATGGCGGGATTTATAGCCAAGTTCTTTCCCATATTTATTCTGGGGGCCTTACTGGGAAAATACATGGAGGACAGCGGAGCTGCCTATGTCATCGCTCAGCGGTTACTGGACAAGGATAGTTCCAACAGTGCCTGGAAGGTTCTGGTGTCCATCACCATCGTAGGCGTAATTTTGACTTTTGGCGGCATCAGTGCCTTTGTCGTCCTCTTTGCCGTCGTGTCACTGGCTCGTCCGCTTTTCCGGGAAATCAACATTCCCTGGCATTTGATTATGATCCCTCTAGTACTGGGGTCAGCCAGTTTTACCATGACAATGCTTCCCGGGTGTCCTTCGGTACAGAATATTATTCCCTCCACCATCCTGGGGACACCTCTTACAGCGGCACCGCTATTGGGGATATTTGCCTCCGTGGTTTTCATTGTATTGGCCGCCTGGTATATGAAGAGAGAACTTAAAAAAGCTCAGGCCAATAACGAAACTTATACTGTTTCCAAAGCTGATGAAGTGACTTACAGCAAGGATAACCTCCCCTCCCTGTTTAAATCGGTATTTCCTATAGTGCTGGTAATTGCAATCCTTTTACCCTGCAGCTTCATGCGGATACCCAACATCGTTTATATAGCTCTCCCGCTGGGGATCATTGTCAGTATGATCATTTTCCACAAACATATAAAAAGCCATATTGCAACACTGAATGCCGGAGCGCAAAATGCACTGATCCCAGCAATTTTCACCGGGGCAGCAGTGGGGTTCGGCATCGTGGTCACCAGTGCCCCCGGATTCCAGGTGTTCACTGATATGCTGACCGGCATAGAAAATCCCATGGTTGGTCTGGCGGCAATGACTTATGTGTTTACAGGTGTGACCGGGTCCGGGTCGGGTGCCCTGGGGATCGTCCTGCAATCATTTGGCCCTCACTTCCTGGAAATGGGTCTGTCAGCCGATGCTGTCCACAGAATAGCGGCTATTGCCTGTACTCCGTTATGCGGAGTGCCTTTTGGCGGCGGCGTTTTGAACCTTCTGGCCATAACCGGACTGACTCACAAAGATGCATATCGTCATATTTTCATCATCTCGATCATTTTGGGTACTATAACCCTGATCGCGTCGTTATTCTTTGCAATGTTGATATATTAAAAAACGAAAGGAGATAGGAAAAATGGCAAAACATGATTTTATAGTAATTGGCGGAGGACATAATGGCCTTATCGCTGCGGGTTATCTGGGGAAGGCGGGCTTTGATGTCTGCGTCGTAGAAGCCAATGACGAATTCGGCGGAGGTACCAGATCCGGAGAAGTATGCGCACCAGGATATATCAGTGACCTGGGGGGCATGATCCACGGAATGATCTCCAGAACTCCCCTTATTATGAATGACGAATTGGATCTGCAGGGCAAATACGGTTTGAAGTATATCCGTCCTGATGCGCTTTGCTGCACCATCTTTGATGACGGCACCAATCTGGTATTGAATCACAGTATAGATCAGACAGTCAAGAATATCGCCAAGTTTTCCCAGAAGGATGCTGAAATGTATCCGCGGTTCATCGAGTATATGGGCAATATGATCAAAGTTGCCGGCATTGGTGCCAACACCCCGCCGCCCAAATGGGGCGTAATGCAGAGTGCTCTGGACTCCAGTCCGGAAGGCCGCGATTTCCTGGTAACTATCAACTCCAGTGCCCAGGATATAGTTGAGCAATGGTTCGAATCTCCGCAGCTGCGGATCACCCTGACCCGCTGGTGTACAGAAATGATGATCAATCCCACTGCTGTCGGTACAGCAACATTGCTTTATTTCGTTCTCTATATCCATCAACTGGTCCCTCCCTTCCCGGAAGGCGGATCACTGCGGATGGTGGAAGCGCTGAAAGCCTGCTGCAGCGATTATGGTGTGACACTGAAAACCAATGCCAGTGTTGTAAAGGTAAAAGTCGATGCCGGTACTGCCAAGGGTGTTGTCCTGGAAAGCGGCGAAGAGATCGCAGCATCCAAAGCAGTGATCTGCACTGCCAATGTGAAGGACCTGGTCTTAAAATGGCTGGGTGATGAAGCGCCGGCTAATCTGGTCAGACAGGCAAGAAATCTTAAGAGTGCTGAATTTGTTCCCTTCAATATGTCCGTAGCCTTGAAAAAAGTACCTGATTTTAAAACCGGCAATGAAGTTAAAGCCGCCTATTGCATCGAGTGTGCCCCTCTGGAAGAAGAGTATTTAAGAACCTTTAATGAATACCGCTTTGGCAAATTCGAACCCAATATGCCCCTTATCACCATGCCCTGTCTGTGGGACAGCACCAGATGCCCGGAAGGACATTCGGTAGTTAACATTTATAATTACGCCCCCGCCAATCTCTACGGCGATTATAACAACTGGAATATTTATAAAGAAGAAATGGCTGACAAGGCCTGGGCATTTACCAAAGATCTATTCACCAATATAACTGATGATGACCTGATCGGCGACCGCTGGGTATTCACTCCCGTCGATTATGAAAAATGGAATCCGGCTTTCCATAAGGGAGATATCACCCACATAGGACTGCAGCCTTCCCAGATGTATGGATTCAGACCTTTCCCCAACAGCCATAATTACAAAGTGGCATTGGACAATCTGTATGTTTTAGGCTCCTGCAGCCATCCCGGCGGCGGGATCGCAGGTGCCGCGCGGGCAGGTGTGCAGGCTGTTTTAGATGACTTCGATGTTAATTTCAATAAACTTGTTAAGAAGTAATTCCTTAGAAAGGGATACTTGATATGGCTAAGAAAAGAAAAAGCATTATTGCATACAATGAAGACGGACAGCCGGTTATGGAGGTCTTTTCCCTGGAACTCCAGGGGGATCAGCTGGTTATGGACGGTAAAGCACTGGACAGTATGCGCATGGATGTCTATATTTCCATTGACGAAATAGCTCAGGGAATGGACATTGTGCTGACAAAAGATGTGTTCAAATTCGCTTTTAAACTTCCCGGGGCCCTGCTTAGATACCGCAAAAAGAAGCAGCAGATGGCAAAAGAAGATTAATATTTTAGCAGGGATCCTGGGAAAAAATCAAATAACCGATTGTTAGTCAAACAGGTTTGGACGGGTATTAATTTATCCGTCTAAAACCTGGTTTTCTGAAAAAATGTTATACTGTTGCTGACAAGCTTTTGACGTACCGCTACTCATTATCTGTTAACCGGCCTGATCAGGGAGGGAAATGATAATTTGTACACCATAGCTTTATGTGATGATGAAAAAATGGCAATGGACCATGTCATTGCTGCAGTTCAACGGATTCTTGATAAAAATGATATAAAATTTGAACTGACCTGCTTCAATAATGGTTTTGATCTGATCAAAAACCTGCAAGAGGGCTGTTATTACGATTTGATCATGCTGGATATCATGATGCCTGAAATCAACGGCATCGATCTTACCAGGCATATCAAGGAAAATTGCGAAACCTCACGGGTGATCCTGGTTTCCTCTTCCACGGACTATGTCTTTCGGGGCTATGATGTAGGAGTGGATAATTATCTGGTAAAACCCCTGGATGAAAAGCGGACCGAAGAGGTCCTGTTGAAAAATTATAAAAAGTGCCGAGAAAGCTCGTTTTTTCATTTAAAAGTCGGTGACACCATGGTTAAAATCTACTACCATGATGTCGAATACATCGAATCCTTCCGCAAAAAACTCACCTATCATGTTGCTGGCAAAGCCTATGAAGTATACGGCAAACTGGACGATTTCTGCCAGGAGATGCCCCCGGAGGATTTTTGCCGCTGCCACAAAAGCTATGTGGTTAATCTGGATAAGGTCACCAAAATCAAACGCTATTCCTTCACCACTGCCAGCGGCAAAACCGTGCCAATAAGCAAAGCCTGCTACCCCGACTCCCAGGACCGCTTCCTGGCCTTTCTTAAGGGCTGAAACTATCAGGGGGGCGGCTGGCTGGTTGGTTAGTTGGTTAGTTGGTTAGGGGAAAGGGGAAAGCGGAAAGGGGAAAGCGGAAAGTTGGAACTATGAGGGATGCGGGGCGTAGGAGCCAGGGGGCCGGGGAGTGAGGCGTGAGGTGTGAGGCGTAGGGCGTGAGGAGTGAGGGGTGGGGAGTGAGGTGTGAGGACTGAGGCGAAACCCGCGCTGACGCGCGGTCGTAGGGGCCGACGCCTCTGTCGGCCCGCGGGGCTTGGGGGTTAGTTGGTTAGGGAAAAAGCGGAAAGCAGAAAGTGGAAAGATGAAAAGGGGCAAGAGATAGGGCCCGGGGAAACGGGAGCCTTGGGGACTGAACCATTGTCCGCAGCGAAGCGGAGCCGAAGGG
>JAAYZA010000162.1 GCA_012515055.1 Syntrophomonadaceae bacterium
GATTCCTGGATTATTTAAATCTGATTGTATAATTTCGTTTGCTGGCAGCAAACCTTGTCCATCAGTTTCTCCGGCTAAGCTGTAGCCGGGAAAAAAACTGACTAAAAACATTAACATCAATACTAATGAAATGTACTTTCTGCCTTTTATCCTCATGCTTTCACTCCTTTCCTTTTTTATTTGGCATCCAGTGATGATAATCCCCTCCTTTCGATTATCTATGTTAATATATGGGATTAACCAGGAAATAAAAAACCGCTAAATCTAATAATCAGCGGTCGGTTGCGTCACCAGCTTACCATGGTTTAAGACGCCCAAATTCTATCCATGGATCATTGCTCCCCGAATTTATTGGATTATTGCATCCCTTGTTCCAACAATTACCACAAAAATGTTTTTGTCTTAATAATAAATATTGCTATATTGTTTTAGTCTTTAGATCAAACCAGTATTTAATTGATTTTTTTCGTATTCTAATTCTATATGTTCAAGGCGGTCAAAATCCATCGTTCTCAGGGAGGAATTTTAGATGAATTTCTTCGTTGGGATTAATCCTTTCTGATAAAATGTTCCATATTATTTGCCTGAATGCCAATTTCCTGGCAAAATTCTTCTTGTCAGCATAGCAAAAAGAGCAGCCCCTTTTTCAGATGGGGGCTGCTTTTTTCCAGGCTCTCCGGTTGTTTTCTGTTGCGCTGTGCTTCAATTACATATCCAGTTCCGGATAATAGATATCAGTCCAGATTTCATAATCCTGCCGGGCGGCTCTTTCATAATGATGACTGTTGATGGCTTCCTGTACTTCTACATAATACCATTCATCCGGACTCAAATCCGGGAACTGTCTGGCCTCAGGGAGAATATCTTCTTTCCGGACTTTTCTTTCCAGAACCTGATTGACCAGGGTCATGAACTCGGCTCTGGTTATTGCCTCATCCGGTTTAAATGTCCCATCGGGATAGCCGCTCACCCAGCCTTTTTGTGCGGCAGAGTTGATAAACTGGTTGGCCCAGTGTCCTTCTATATCGGAAAAACCATCCTCCACAAAGAAGCTCAGTTTATCAAATTTTGCAGCTATCTTAGCCAGCTCTGCCCTGGTGATGCTGCTGCCTGGTTTGAAACTGCCATCGGGATAACCGGCAATTATGCCAGCCGAAGCCAGTGTCCCAATGTGTTTGGATGACCATCTGTCAAGGCCCACATCCGGAAAGTCATTACTGGTGGTTTTGATGGCTTCACGGTAGGCGGGATCTAAAAGCCGGTAGAAAACTGCAGCGACTTCTTCCCGGGTTATTTTGCCGGCCGGTTGTACAGTATTGTCGGGGTAACCAACTATATAGGCCAGATGTTCGCTCTTGTTCAGCGGTATTGCAGCGGGTTCTTCAGGAACCTCAATGGGCTCGTATACTGTACGATTTCCCCCACCTTTTGATCCATTACTGCTGGAGCTCTTCTTGCTGTAATAGCCCGTTACAGTCATATCCCGGGCCGGCATGGTTTCAGGCACCCCGCTCCAGCCAGTGAAATTGTAACCGATTTTATTCGGGACTGCAATCGCTGTCACTGCTGCACCATATTCATAGGTCTCGGCAGCATATTCTGCATTGGCGAAATAATTTCCGGTAATAGCGTAGGTCAGTGTGTAGACATTTGCCGCTGCATTGTAAGTTGCCGTGTAGGCTGCGTCTTCGGTTACCGGGCTTAACTCCGGAGTCCAGCCGGCAAAGATATAAGTATACTCGGCGGCGGCTGACTTACTGGGTTCTGTGCCATCATAGCTGGGCATTGTTCCGCGGGGTACACCTTCATCCCTTTCCAGCAAAGTACCATCTTCATCTAACCAGGTCACAGTATAGGCGGGTATTTCATGGTAGCCAAACCATACCGTTTGGGTGGGTGCAGTGGATTGCAGCAAAACATTTACGGTTTCCTGGGTCCCTGTGTCCAGACCCCATACATAATTAACATATTGATAACCTGATGCCAGATCGCCCTGCTGTGTCACCGCATATGTCTTGTTGTAAGCCAGGGGACCAGCAGAATAGCTGCTATCGTATAATCTTACTGCCAGGTCAGAACTTTCAACCACTGTGCCACTTTCGTTTATTGGTTGTCCGGATTCATTGGCCAGATACCCTTTCACCAGTATGCTGCCCCCGCCGATGGAGACTTCTGGTATGGGGAAATACCTGACAGCAGGATCACCATTCGCATCAATATAGTTCAGGGAAGTTGTTAAATTGACAGGGTAGTTGGTGTCGGCATCTGCCTCGTCTTTGATTTGCACCACATATGATAATGTTGCCGTGATGCCCTCGGCGATATTTCCAACCTCCCAGTTGATTTGATTGACAGGATCAATAGTGAAGGATCCCTGGGAAACAGTAATATCTGTTTCGACCAGATTAAACATATCTCCCATGGGGTCAATTACAACCCCTTCCCGGGCAGCAAAGGCAATTTTACCGGCAATCTCACCGAAAACATCAGTTAAAGCACTTAAGTCAGCACTGTTCAGTTCATAGTAACCGCGGTTCTGAATGGTTTTTAGCACATATTCCCCATTGCTGCCCGCCTGCATGGCAATGGAATAAATATCTGTCCCGGCTGCTCCAGCCAGACCGGCCTCATAGATGGCAGCGACGCCATTATCAGCCGGAAATTTTGTAACATGCCCTGTCAAATGTATAGGACAGGGAATCCAGTAACGATACCATCCCCATAGTTCAAAATTGGATGAATCGCCGACAAGATTGGTGTAATCGACGGCAGTTATTGCCGGGTTGTCATAGGATATCTGCGGCTCCATTAAAAATCCGTGTGTCAGGGTGATCCCGCTGGCTCCTGTCACCTTATAGCTGCGGGTTGGTTCACCGTCCCCCAGTACGACCATAACCCTGTTGTCCGCAGACGATGATTCAAGTAATATCTGGGCCTGGCGGATACCCCCCTGCATATTGGTGGCACCACTGGCATTCAAGCTATCGATACGCGACTTCAGGTCTTCTTTACCAGTGTAGTCGGTGAATTCAGCAACCACCTGCGGGTTCTTATCAAAACTGACTACTGCGACTCTGTTAAGACCGTCATTTAATAAGATTTGATCAACAAAGGCTCTGGCAGCTTCCCTGGTATTTGTCATCTTGCTGCCATCCATACTGCCTGATTTGTCGATTACCAGGACCACATCACTGCTGGTCCGAACGTTCTTGCCTTCGATGCTCAAGTAGACCCTCCAGCGATTATCTGTCCCCTCAAGTGGTTCTGCATTTTTGAACAACTGCAATGCTCCCGGTTCCGGCCAGACAATTTTGCTGTTGACGGAGTTCTCCATTCCTCTTAAAACGACCGGATAATAAAAATCCGCCGCCGGCGTAAAAATCTCCGCCCCTTCCTCTGCCTTTTCATCACATTGGTCACCAATACTGTTTCCCCGGTCTAAATCCGTTTCTTCAGAGGCCATTATACCGGGGCCATAGAAAACAACGGCCTGGTTAAGGCTGTCATCCGTGCTCACCACCAGTTCCCGGGGCTGTTCCTCCCTTACCTGATAACCCTCTATCTCAGGATGTTCAATAGGAACGATTGATCCAACAGGGGCAATATCAGTGATCGACCTGACACCGGGAACCGCCTCCCCGGTTGCTTCCAGCAAATAATTGATTTCATAGGTTTGTTCTTCAGTAGCCAGTCTCTCTATGCGAGCTGCTTTAGTCTGTTCTTCCGGCCAGAATAATTCTGCCGCTGGCAGCGTCCCTTCGTTGTCTACTTCGGCAGCAAAACCGTAACCGGTGAACAGACCCATGGTCAGCGCTAAAATTGTTATTAACGCTAAATACTTTCTGCCCTTTACCTGCATGCTTTCACCCCTTTCCTTTTCTATTTGGCATCCAGTAATGGTCATCCCCCCTTTCCCCCATTTAAAAAAGCCCTGGCTTTTCATTCAGGGTTTCTGATCATTAAAAAGGAAAATATAGGTTAATTATATGGCGATTGGTAATTATTTACAATATTTGTAATTCCCTTTAATTCGCAACTGACGAGAATAATATCCCGGTTTCCTGATTTTATCTGCTTAATCGAGGATAAACCTTCCTGAAAGGGTTTCCTGACGAATACCATTGACGAAAGCATGCTTAAACTGCAGGTTCTGTTTTCAGCAGCAAACAGCTAAGAATAAGGGGAAAGGACAAGAGTGAGGCAGCAAAGATATTGACTCGGCTTCCTTGACAAAAGGAGATTTACTGCGCGGGTGACTGATAAAATCAGTCCTTTGCGGAAAAAAACTTAGTTGTGGCGCCAGAAGGAGAAAAATGATTTGGCCTGCTGAGGGGCAGGCAGGGGCAGGAGGGATTTTCCTTCCAGTATACTGGAAGGATTGCTGACCAGCAGGCTCCGGGATAATTGCTTGCCGGCTATTTTTTTGATTATTTTATCGGCACTTGACAGTTCAGGAATCCTTCTTCGGCTGGAATGAGCATCTGAGGCTATTACATGCCCCCAATTCTGACGGATAAAATAATGCGCAGCCTTTTCGGCTTTTTGTCCAAACATTCCGGTGATACTCCCGGTAGTAATCTGGGTTAAATTACCCCGCTGGATAAATTCTCCCAGCAGTTGCGGATTGCTGATGAAACCATGATTCCTTTCCGGATGAGCTATTATCGGGACGGCCCCTTGCAGCTGCAGTTCATACAGGATCTGCCCGGTATATGGCGGTACCTGATCAGCGGGCAGTTCCACCAGTAAATACTGACTGTTATTAAGGGTCTGCAGTTCCCCGGCGGCGAATCTGTCCGGCAGATCCGGTTCCAGATAATATTCAGCCCCCGGGTATATTTTTAAAGCAATTTCCCGTTCTGCCAGGTGCAAGTTCAATTGATCAACTGCCCCGGTTATATCATTACATTTATATTCAGGAAACCCCCCTGAAACATGGGGGGTGGCAATAATATGGTGTATGCCATTTTCTACGGCAATAATGGCCATGGCTTCTGCAGTTTGAACATCTGCTGCCCCATCATCTAAGCCCGGTAATATATGTACATGAATATCTATCACTGACATTCCTCCATCAGTTAACAATATAATCCTGATTCAATATCTAATAGGTCGCCAATCAAGGGGTAAAGCCATATTTTTTGGTCATGCTTTTCAGTGTCGCAATCTCATCCTCATTAAGTTTGTCGGTTAAAATATTCTGGGCCCGGCGTATATCTTTATCGGAATATTCCCCCAGGGTGATCAGGTCGTAAAAATAAATTATATCTTCTGTACTCAAACGTTTCAGCAGGATCAAGGCCACTTTAATTTTATCCTTGCGCTCGATGGGTTTGTCGAGTCTGTTTTGTATCATGGCTTCGATATTATCATCAAAGACCAAATCTGATGCAGAGGGCTGCGGCTTTTCAGGGGTTACTGACACCTGGCCCCCCGAGAGATTTTCCTGACCTGTTCCCGGGGTATGGGGGTCTTCCTCCGGCGCCATTGGAATTTCCACCGGGTCAATGGCAGTAAGAAGCGCTCCCAGTCTGCCGGGATGTTCCAGGATTTTATCCACTTTA
>JAAYZA010000292.1 GCA_012515055.1 Syntrophomonadaceae bacterium
TCAGTTCTCCATTGACCGTCCGCAGCATAATCGAAAGAACCAGGAGATGAACAACGATGAGGGCTTCAAATAGTTTGACCGGCTCGTTTTCCTGTATCCAGGAGCTGTGCAGGGTCTGCATTATAACTGCCAGGATGGAGACCACCATCAATCCTAATATCTGGGCCTGGGTAAGAGTGGTGTAAAGCTCAAGCACAGTCTTCCCCCCCTTCCCGAACTCTGAATATGACTGTGAAGGAATCTCCCAGTTCTTTGTGAGAGATTTCAATATTTCCCCTGTCCGGCATTTCTTCTTCCAGGGCGGCCAGGAAATCCTCCCTGTCCCCATCGGCTAAAATATGCATATACTGGTCTTTTCCATCGGGATAAAACCTGACTGTCATAGAACCTATCCCCGTTTTACAGGCAATGTCATTGGCTATATGAAAATATTCATATAGTTCGGCGGCAGTCTGATAGGAAAGCTGATTGTCTATTTGACAGAAAGCCACGAACTCATCGGGGGCGGCACCGGCAGTTTCCTGCACCAGACGACATAATTCCTGGGCCGGGTAGGTCTGATGCTGTTTGGAGTGGATCAATAGTTCACTTCTTCTTTTGCAAAATAAGGCCAGGCGCTGGATCTGGTTAAGGGTTTTCCGCTGTATTACTGGATCTTCGTCCATATCATATAATAAATCCCGCATTTTTTGAATTTTGCCTTTTACCGCTTCATTCACTTCATTGGCCAGACGATTTTGCTCCTCTAAAAGGATAAGCCGACTCTGCACCTGTTCCTTTTGCGCCAGGATTTGATTTTCTTCTTCCAGAAGCTGGGTCACTCGCCTCAGGGCATTGCGGGTTTCATTCAATACCTGAATGTTTTCCCGGGTGACCACACTGCCTCCGCTGATGGGAGTAGTCCATACCAGGGTATCTTTTTCCGACCGAGCAGTTTTTCGACGGTCGCTTTTACCGGCGACAATATCTGCTTCCAGGGGGGAAGCTCCCGCAGAACGAAAGGAAACTTCGCCATTTAAGTCTATTATCTGCATATCCAGGCTGCTGGCGGCGAAAAGTTCATGATAATACCTGTTAGAAGGGATGAGACCGCTGTATGTAACGGCTGCCCAAAAGAGGAAGACCAGGCTGCTCATTCCCAGTGTCAGCGGTATCTCACGGAAAAAAGGCACTCCCAGGTTGTACATGATGCTATAGAGCATCCCCACAGGAAAGATCAGAGCCGGCCAGACAGCCCTTTTCCGCCGGGGGGAATCCCAGCTTTTTGCCAGCATAAGGGCAAAAGCAGCAAACTGACTGATGATGACCCAGATACTGATCATTTTAAAACCCAGCTCCCGGGTGTATTCCCTGCCCCATTCGGCGGGATTATCGGAATGAAAATCAAATACCCATTGATGAAGATCATTGGTCAGGACCAGGAGTAAAAAACCTGCCGAAATGGCTCCGCAAATCTTGATCCATAGGGGGATATGACTGTCTTCTGCCTTATCAGCGTTCACTGCCACATAAAGACTTACGATGGGCAATGATAATATGAAAGCGTAGTAAAAATACCAGCTATAGCGTTCCGCCTCGGGATGGAGGAAAAGAGAATACCTGAAAAGGCTCACACTGATCCACCCCAGGAGGAGAATCCCTGTTATATAGAACCCCCGGCGGATACCGGGATGGATTATATGCCTTTTGACATAGGCCATCCAAAAGGTGATGAGGATCAGCAAAAACAAACTGACCAGATGGTGTTCCCTGGCATCTGCTGATACATGGCGCTTGATGCCCAGGACATTTCTGCTCAATGGTGCTGTAATATCGCCTAAAGCAGCAAATTCCGCCAGGAGTGAAGCCGCCGGGTGGAGGTGCTCCCTGTCAGGCGGCGGAACAACCGCATCGGATTGCAGGCTGTCCAGTAATTCATAACCAGAATTCTGGCATTCCTTCATTATATATAGTATTTTTCCCTCGGAGAGGGGTCGGCGGGACAAAATCCCTATATCAAAGGATAGGGTACCTTCTGCGGGGATGATGATCTCCCGGTTCTTGTCAGCCCTATACTGATCAGCACCGGGGGCTCCCAGCAAAATATGTATTGGTGCCTCGGGATGGTCCCATTGCAGACGTCCTGATTTATGTATCGCAGCCAGGTAAGCGGCGGTGGTATCATTGTCGATCTTTCCAGAAAAGGCATGGGAAATAGCCGCCCAGATATAATGCAGCTGCGGTTCAGAACTGTTGATATTTACCCCGGGGGACGCCCTGGACAGATCTTCCCATCCTTTGATATCGGCATCTGTCTGTCCCCGGTCAACGGCGATGGCCACTGCTTCAGTATAAAGGGGATAAAAGTGGAAATCCGCGCCGGAATCAATCAAGGGCAGTGCCTGGACGTCATAGGCCAGTACCGCATCGGCCCCGGCTAAAAATTGAGCCAGACTGCGTCCCTTGACCTGTTTGATTTCATAACCAGGCAGAGCTTTTTCCACCGCCTTCATCACCGCTTCCGGTGCATCGGCCGAAAATATGATGGTTTCAAGTGAGCCTACCGTCTGCCCGGAAAGATCATGACCCTGATCAGCCCAGACTTGCTCCCCTGACGGAATCAACAACAGGGACAGAATAAGCAGGAAAAATATCAGTTTCCTTATGTATATCCCCCTCAATCCCATCTCCCCACCTTCCGATTCCTTTCGCCCAATTATAACATTTTTAGTGGGCAGAGTGACAAGGGGACGGTCCGAGACCACTGAAAAAGTCTGAATAAAACATAAAAAGCATACCCACCTATAGTATAATTAGGATAAGAACAACCAAAAAACACCAAGGGGGAACGCTTTTTATGTTAGTTGAAACCA
>JAAYZA010000137.1 GCA_012515055.1 Syntrophomonadaceae bacterium
AATAATCTATATATATATCTTGTTCCAAATTCGTACCTATTACAACATCAACTGCCAATTCAGCCACTGGATCATTTTCTTTCATCTTAATCAATGTATTCAATGGTTCATTGCGGTTCATCAATGGTTCTACCGAGGATAAATCGATATTTTTATATGATATTTTAATTCCATAATCACGGGCATTCAGCAATTGTTCAAATAAATAAAGAATGACATCGCCTTTATCAATCTCAAAAACTGCGCGTTCATCTCTGGAATCAAGGATAAGTCTGGTCACATACTGCTGCGCTTTCTCAGGATGATTCAATTCCAGATACCCGCTGATTACCTGGAGGTGGTTGCTAAAATCATGCCGCATCTTCCTGATCAATGCTACTGTTCTGTCAGTGTCCATTTTTAATCCCCCATTTTTTTCCTAATATAACAAAAACCCCTGAAAATTTCCAGGGGTTAATTGCCAAATCGTATCCAGGGATTTAAATAACGACGCTTTTTTCTACTGCATAAACACTTACCTGTTTTTTATCTTTGCCTTTTCTTTCATACTTTACCTGTCCGTCGATTACAGCAAATAAAGTATCATCCCCGCCAATCATGACATTGTTACCGGGATGGATCCTGGTTCCCCTCTGTCTGACCAGTATATTACCTGCCCTGACAACCTGGCCATCATATTTTTTAACGCCTAAGCGCTTGGACTTGCTGTCTCTTCCGTTCCTGGAACTGCCAACACCTTTTTTATGAGCCATATCTACACCTCCTGATTTTCTTCGTTTCTATACTGAACTAATAAATCAGCTTTCAATTTTTTCAATTTTAATTTTGGTAAAGGGCTGACGGTGCCCCTGTTTTTTATGATAATTCTTTCTTCTTTTGTATTTGTAAACTACAATTTTTTTATCCCGGCCCTGTTCCAGAACTTCGGCTATTACTTTAGCTCCGGATATATGAGGGTCTCCTATTTTCACATTGCCTTCGCCATCGGTAAGGAAGATAATTTCCTCAAAAGTGATTTTTTCCCCCACTTCGGCGGGAAGTTTTTCTACCTTGATGATATTGCCTTCCCCTACTTTATATTGTTTGCCACCAGTTTTCATTATTGCATACATTATATGCACCTCCACAAATTCAGACTCGCCAGCAGCCAGGTAGGCATTATGCCTTTTATGACCCGCTCTGGGCGGTTACAAAGTGTGCGACCATTTATCAAATTAACACAAAGGACTCCCCAAGTCAAGAACCTTTATGACAGGACATCTATGCCCCCTGGTTACTTTTTATCGTAATATCCAACCCATCCCGGCCCTTTTTCTATCTTTTCCGCCGAAGCGGCAACCGTTTTCAAATCATATTTCAACGCTCCTGAGGGGCAAGCATCAATGGTTTTCATTATTGTGGCCACATCGGCACCATTAACATTTACCCAGGGTGTTTTTTCCGGTGCAAAAACTGAGGAAAGACTGACAAAACAGTTGGTATCATGTGTGCACTGATCAGGATTCCAATAGACGATAATATCTTCATTTTCATATTTGCGCTTATAGTTTTCTGCCTCAAAAGAGTAAGGATTCAAAGGATTGATTTCTCTTTGATAAATGAGGACCTTTTCCAGTTTTTCCTCCGGCTGTAACACTGCCTGCATGAATTCGCGGGCAAACTGTCCGGCCTCTTCGATCTGTTCCGCTGAAGGATTGAATTGAATCCGGAAACCGGGCATGACTCTCATCCGCAGCATACGCATCCGCAGTATAATATTAGGTACAGCCTCACCGCTCCAGCCAAAGGAACCAAATGCCGAAGCAACGATTCCATTGGTATCAACTGGCGACAGGGAACCAAGCAAATCCCATACCGGCTTGACAGCATCCTTGTTGATAGTGGGAGAACCGATCAATAGACCGGAACAATTATGGATTGCTTCCTTCACTTTTGTCAATGGCGTCTGGGTCAGTTCAAAAACTTCCATCTTGAATTGCCCCCCGGCCTCCAACTCGGCTTTGACCGCCGCCATAATTTTCTCGGTGTAGCCATAAGCGCTGGTATAGGCAATCACTACCAGGGGTTTTTCATCCGTTTTCGGCTTGATTGTCCAATCATGGTACAAATCAATATAATACTCCAGGTTTTCCCTCAGTATCGGACCATGCGCCGGGCATATCATCTTAAGCTCCAGGGCTTTTATCCGTTTTAAAGCGCTCCAGATATACTTTTTAAAATGACCCAGGATCATATCATAATAGTCTTTAAAATCCGGCAAAAAGTCACGGTCAATCAGGTCATTGAACCATCTGTCATCAGAAAAATGACTGCCAAAAGTATCAGAACTGAAAAGGATCTCATCTTCTACCAGGTAACTATAGAAAGTCTCCGGCCAGTGCAATAAAGGAGCACCTATGAACCGAAGTCTTTTGCCCCCCAGGTCCAGTTCACCATCATGAGCCACAAACTTTACTTTGAACTCACGGTTGACGATGGCTTTTAAAAAGGTATAGGCAGCATAATTGGTGACGATTGTAAGTCCCGGCACCTTATCCAGCAGCATGCGGATAGAACCGGCGTGGTCCGGTTCTGCATGCTGGACAACCAGATAGTCGATTTCCTGCAATTCAACAATTTCTGCCAGGTTGTCGGCATATTCCTGGGCAAATTCCTCTTTCACAGTATCAATAAGTGCTATATGATCTGATCCCCTGACCAGATAAGCATTGTAACTGGTACCATGGTCCAATTCCATGATAACATCAAATAGTTTAAGGTCAGGATCCTGGACCCCCACCCCATAAACATCGGGAACAATTTTCATCGCTGCCATTTCATTCATACCTCCCCTTATTGGTCATTTTTCTGCTAATCACTGGTATAAATATTATATTCACCCACCGGCATATCATTATCAGCCACCAGCCTGATTTTTTTATGGGTCCTTTTGCGAATATAATTTAAATTGTTTTCATCGTTTTGCAAATATTGAAGAAATTCCGGATGGCCCTCGCAAACCAGGTATTTATTCTCTGCATAGCCTGAATTAGAAAGCTTCCTTTTGACCTCACATGCCAGTGCAAACAGGTTGATAGTCCGTCCCCGTCCATGGCAATGCTTACATTCGTCGGTAAAAAACTCTGAAACCCCGTAGCGGGATTTTTTCCTGGTCATCTCTAAAAAACCCAGCCCGGTCATGCCGACGATCCTGGTGTGAGCTTTATCTTTCTCCATCTCTTTTTTGAAAGTATCGATAACCCTTTCCTGATTTTGTTTATCTTTCATGTCAACAAAATCGATGAG
>JAAYZA010000142.1 GCA_012515055.1 Syntrophomonadaceae bacterium
TACCATAGTCCCAGGATAGACTATGCCACTATCAGGATTTGCCCTGGGGGCGTCCCATTTTTCTGGTTCGCTGGTTAAAACCTCGATTTTATTCAGGTATTTAACAAACAAATTACCAGTCTGTTCAAATACTGTTCGCTGCCCCATCATAAGAAGCAACGAATTCAAATCATTCATATAACCCGGTTTATCGCTGCCTTCAACGGTTATAAGGCCTACAATAGCTTCCACTTCCACCTTATCAGCATGGTCACCTGGCAAATGTCCGTCACTATCCTTACCGGATTTGAAATGGGGAAAGCGGTATCGTTTATCTTCAAAAAGTTCTTTAACTGTCATTGTAACTGTATACCCGTCCGCAGAATAAAACTTAAGCAGGGTGGCTTCATCAGTCATTTCCGCTTTCTCGAGCAGGTCGTAGAGTTTGACTCCCTGGCCCACATACCATTTTTTTGTCGGCCAGGTATTTATACAGCTGTATAAATACCGATGCTGCTCCATTTGTTCAAGTTGATCAAGGGTAACTATCGTGGGATTATTTACTCCCTCCCCGGTAATCTGCAATGAATCAGATATAGCGGCTGCCGAAGAAGGCAGTATCAGGATAACCCCCCCCATCAGCAGAACACTTGACAGGGTAGCTATAAAAATTACAAACCGTTTCTTTAATTCAATCGACATAACTAACACCTCTTTTTTATGCAGGTTTTATAATTGAGGATTTCGCTTTCAATTACTGTCATTCTGAGCGAAGCATCATTAATTGTGTTACTTGCAACACAGTGTAGTCCCCACAAGGGTTAATCTTCAAAATCCTTCAGCTTCGCCTCAGGATGACAATTGGCAAAATAAGGAATTATGCAAAACTTTAATTACAAGCATTTCCCGACTTATATTTCAATCGGTCAGCATAAATAACTTGCCGGTGGCTGGATCTTTGTAAACCGTACCCATTCTTTCATAAAGCTGGCCTTGCCCCTGGGTTTCAATCAAGTCTTCACGAATTTCGGGAACATGGGTTATTTCCTGGCCTTGTTCTACCTCCACCTTCAGTTGCTGCAAACCGAGGTCAACATTCCAGTTAAGAGCCAGGGCCAACATCAGTCCGCAGGCGAAGACCAGCATGGCATCAACAATATTGATGGCGCCTTCCAGAGGATTTATATCTTCCTGCCGCCAGCGGCTATTTCTCCTCAATCCTCCGTCCACGTCCCAGCACCTCCATTAAACTCTCCATTAATGATTCAAGGGTACTTAAATAATCTTCATACCACCTTTTACGCAAACGGGAAACCGTAAAAGCAATCCCTCCGGCAGCCAGACCGGTCACTGTTGCATCAAAGGCGGTGAGCAACGCATCAGCCAATCCTTTGGGATCCCCCTCGCCCAGAGCTATCAAACCCGGCCCCAAAGGTATCAAAGTAGCCATCAAGCCCAGCATAGGACCCAAACGGGTTATCAAATCAGTCCTATTGGTGATACGCACATAATTTAATTCTTCCTCGGCTAAAAGCCGACGGGCCAGTGCCTGCATAGAGGCTGCCGGCAAATCTTGGTTGTGGAGCATTTCCCGGAGAGCTTGTTTCTGGCGTTTAAACAGCTTACTGGTTTCAATCTGCTGCATTATCTCTGCTACACTTTTATCCTGCAGATCATTTATCAACTCCGGAACATTGACCTTCATCTTACGTCGTTCGGTGAGGGCCTCAACCAGCAGTCCGCCTAATTCCACCAATGATAAAGCCAGTAATATCAAAAGCACTGCAATGGTTGGTATTAGCAGACCGGATGAAACAGCATGCATAATTTCTTTTAAGGGCAGTAAAGCAGTCATTCTTTTAAGATCGCTCCTTCATATATTGAATATATTTATGGCCAGCGCCTGAAAACAAGAAAACCAGCAAAATAATTGCTGTATATAATTGCATCCTGTCCCGGGCTTCTTTCAATGGCAATGGTATAGTGTCCGCAGTCAATTCAAATGCCTGCAGGCTTTCAAATTCCAACTGCTGAATCCCAACTAGTTCATCTGCTGAAAGCTCATCTATTTTAGCCAGGTACTCCAGTCGCGCGTCCGGTTCAGGGAGGTCGACAATATCATTAACAACAGCTTTTAAATCCGGTTCCCCATCTCCCGGCAGGTCCTTCGACTGAGGTTCTGCGGCAGTCTGTTCCTGCTCTTTTTCTGCCGCAATATCTTTTTCACTCTGCACTGCCTCCGGACCATTTATAAGACAGGTGGCTTTGTATCTGCCGTCTGCAGTAGTTACAGTAATGATTGCAGTCCCCGGACCAACAATCGTAACCAGGCCGCGATTATCGACGGTGGCAACCCGGGTGTCACTGGAACGCCAGATTAAATCCTGATTATCCGCATTAAAGGGGACTATGGTCGCCTCCAGACGGAATGTACTCCCTACCGGCTGATCGATCCTGTTTGTGTCCAGGAAAACCCCCGTCGGCGGCCCCCCGGGGACTTTAGTGGGATCCACTGCCTTGCCGGTAAGGTCAGCAGTAAATTTGAAGGTGACCACTTCACTGTCCAGTTTTCCCGGTCCAATTGTGATCATTTTTATTATTGTATCTTTCTCTACTTCGATGGCTTTATTAACCCCTTTGACATCACCCCGCTGGTCCCACCAGCGGCTGGCACTCCAGTTAAACATAGGGCTGTCAATGGTCGGGGTAGTTCCATCAGTTGTGTAATAGATTTTATCTTCGTTATTATTTTTATTGCTGAGTTCGATCTCGGCTCCCACTGGTAAAATTGTTCCACTGGGGATATTGGCTTTAGGACTGTCCCATGTTTCCGGTGCGGTCGTAAGAACTTCTATTTTGCTTATGTATTTTAAAAACAGATGGTTAGTTTGCTCCGTTACTGCTCTTTGTCCCAGTACCAGCAATAACGCATCCCGATCGTTCATAGCTCCAAGGTCGTCACTGCCTTCGGCACTGCAAAGGGCCAGAATCGGTTCCACTTCTACGGCGCCCTCTGATAATCCCGGAATACTGCCATCAGCAGGATCGTTATCCTTTAAACCTGGAAAATAATAACGTTTATCTTCAATGAGTTCCTTTACAGTAAGGGTTACATCATAACCATCGCTGGATATGAGCTTAATCAATGTGGCATTACTATTAATCTCAGCCTGGATGAACAAATCCCTTAAACTGACTCCCCTGGCCGCATACCATCGTTTGGTAGGCCAGGTATTAATAGTACTGTATATATGTTCGTACTGCTCCATGGAATTTAACTGGTCAAGAGACAGTGTCACCGGATTATCCACACCATCACCAACAATCTCCAAAGTTTCCGCAGCATCGGCACGAGCCGGTTCCACAGCCGCAGTCAGGTTTGCCGAAACCAAAACCAGTAAGAGCAAACCTGGCATAAATAATCTAATTCTTTTTATTACAGCAAAATATGATGTCATTCTTCCCACCTGCTCTGCAGTTCATCAATATCTCGGTAATAATTCTCTCCGCTGCAAAATATCCATTCTTTGTATGATCTTGCTGCTTTAAACAGCATACTAATCAATCTTTGTTTCTGTATTTAACTTGTCCATTGCATTTACAATCATGGTAACTGCCTCGGCTCTGGAAGCATTCTCCTGGGGGCGAACAGTATTATCCGGATATCCGTTTATTATGCCGTTATTCGCTGCCGCTGCCAGGGCGCCCCGCGCCCATTCAGAGATACTGCTGTCGTCTGCAAATAATGTAGATTCATCCACCAGATTTACCCCCACTGCCTTCACCAGCATCAATGCCATCTGCTCGCGGGTGATGTACCCATCAGGTCCAAACAGATTATCGCCATAACCTTTGACAATATCATGATGGGCAGCAGTTGCAATCGCCCCGGCAGCCCAATGACCTGCAATATCAGCAAAGTCTTCCCCGGTCCGGGGGGCTTGCAGTTCAAATGCCTTTATAAGTATTGAGACAAATTCCGCCCGGGTAATACGATTGTCGGGTCTAAATGTACCATCCGGATAACCACTTATTGCTCCCAGGATAATCAATTTTTCGATAAAGGCTTCTGCCCAGTGCCCATCAATATCGGTGAGGGGAATATGAATAGTGTCGCTTATACCAATTTTTAATGGTTCCTCGGCTTCCCTGACCATAATGGCAAACAGCCCCAGGTGTTCCACCTGAACTTCCATATAATCACCTGCTGCCTGCCCCCCTATATCGATCCACTTCTCATCCTCCAGATTATAAAAGTAAATGGCTGGTATTTCACCAGGCATAATCTCCTTGGTATTTATTCTCAATTTGATTGTGACAGGTTTATTAAAACTATAGTCGGTCCTGCCATCCATAGTAAATTTATAAACTCCGGCTATGATTTTAAATCCTGTAGGTACAGCAGGGGGGGCAACCTCCCGTTCTATTTTTACCTCTACCGAATTGCTGCCGCTTAAAGCTCCATCAGGTATAACAATGACAGCTTCCTCTCCAAGGCTTACTTTTCCTCCGCTTCCAGGCTGTACATTGCCGCTGGTATTATCTGCTATTCCCGTCACCTTGTAAGTAAATTCAGCTACATCACTGTTCATCCTCCCCGGACCAATAGTAATCGCTTTTATAGTGGTATCTTTTTCCAGCATGATGGGCTTATTTATCTTTTTAACCGTATCTTCCCCCCTTGATGCCCACCATCTTTTAGCCACCAGATTATACATGGAACTGTTCATATCAGGGGTACTCCCATCAAGAGTATAATAAACTTTATCCTCATCATCATAGATGCTATGCAATTCAACCTGTGTTCCTGCCGCCACCGTGCCGCTGCGAGGATCTGCCGTGGGCTTGCTCCATTGCCCCGGACTATTGGTCATTACTTCTATTTCGTCTACATACTTTACAAACTGCGGGCCTGTCTGTTCAGTAACCGCCCGCTGACCAATCATTAACAACGGGGCAATGCTCTCGTTCATATAAGAAGGGTCATCAGTACCCTCGGCACATATAAGGGCCAGAATGGGATCCACACGTTTGGCACCTGCCGATGAACCGGGAATATGCCCATCAGCATCATCACTGCCGCTTTTAAAATTGGGGAAGCGATAACGCGTATCTTCCAGCAGCTCCTGTACTGTCAAGGACATGTAATAACCATCCCCGGAATGAAATTTAATCACCCGGGCATCGCCTTTTATCCCGGCTGCATTCAGTAAATCCATCAATCTAACACCTTTTCCCACATACCACCTTTTGGAAGGCCAGGTATTGATACAACTGTACACTTCCTGATGTTGATTCATGGCTTCCAACTGCGACAGGGTGTATTCCCGGGGATTTGATACCCCATTGCCAAATATGGTTAATATGGTGTCGTCGCCGGGTCCGCCAGGTGTGCTGCCGCCGGCGGTAATTTTCTGAATCACAACAGCATCAAGATATCCTGAAGCGATTACGTTTATCGTATATTCGCCGGCAGCAGTGAATACACTCGAGGGAATGGTGATAACACCTGCTTTCAATTCATATTCATCCTCAATGGAAGCCCCATTTATTGTAATACCAGAAACAACTTGCCGCCATAAATCATCATCATTAAATGTCAGGTCAATCGATTTGCCCACCGTATTACCGGTGGAGTCTGGTTTTAACTCAGGCGGACGGAGAATACCTTCTTTCACCTGTAAAATATAATCATGGCTTATGATATTCTCCGGTTCAGCACTATCGGTCACAGTCACAGTAAAGGTGAAACTACCGCTTTGGGTGGGTGTACCCTCCAAAGCCGCCCCGGTCAAGACCATCCCTTCCGGCAAGGACCCTGCCGTAATGGCATAAGAATAGGGTTCTTCACCACCTTCTGCCACAAAGGTATAGCCATTATATTCTTTGTTCACAAAAGCATCATCGGGGTTATTTTCATCAATTGAAAAGGGTGTTGAGGAAGTAAAGACTGTATACTCAAAAGTAGCGATATCACTATTTTCCCGGCCTGGACCAGTAACGAAAGCTTTAATAATTGTATTACCGGTTATTTCGATAGGCCGATTGATTTCATCCAGTTCTTCTAACCGGGATGACCACCAGCGACTGGCAATCCAGTTATACATGGGACTTTCGACGGTGGGATTACTGCCATCAAGGGTATAATGAACTTTATCCTCATCGTTATACTGGCTTTTGAGTTCTACCCGGGTCCCTGCCGGTACCTTTCCCGGCGTTACGGATGTTGTCGGTTCCTGCCATTGCGTAAGAGGCTCAGTAAACACTTCAATTTTCTTTAAGTACTGGGCAAACTGAGCATTGGTCTGCTGAGTCACTGCCTGCTGACCAAACATAAGGAGATTGGCCGTATTTCCGCTCATCCAACTATCGTTCCATATTTCATCCAGCACATCGCTGTAAATAATCGAATAAGCAATAATCGTTTCCACCGGTGCCGGGTCTGAAGCATCACCAATCAGATGCCCGTAAGGGCCTGTATCCATAAAATTAGGAAAACGATATCGAGGTGCCTCCAATATCGTATGTATAGAATAGGCAGTGGTAAATCCATCCGTCGATGTAAACCTGATATGCCGAGCCTGATCATTGAGTCCCCCGGCTGTTTTTAGCAATTCACTCAGTCTGACACCCTTTCCCCGGTACCAGTTCTTGGTGGGCCAGGTATTGATCGTGCTATACCATTCATCATGCTGTTCCAGATATTCCTGGCCATAAATATTTTGTAGTTCAATGGGCAAAGGTTCCTGACCACAAAGCTGTTCCTGGGTAATATTTACAGGTTCGGTGACGTTCAATCCCGATCCGGATATGGTGATACCGTGCCCAGCAGCATAAGCCTCCGCTTCCGGCAACAGGATAAAACCAACGGTAAAAACCAACCATATAAGCAGGACAGATGCTAACCTCATCCACTGTTTCTTTTTTACAGCCGGCAACATTCTTTCACTCCCTTACCTGAAACCGATTTGTCAAAAATGCTGTAAAA
>JAAYZA010000214.1 GCA_012515055.1 Syntrophomonadaceae bacterium
ACTAAAACCACGGCATTGGGTTGTAAATTGCCGAAGCGGCATACTATATCAAAGAATTTCTCCGCCCCCAGATCAGCACCGAATCCGGCTTCAGTAACCATATAATCGGCTAATTTCAGACCAATTTGGGTCGCCATTATACTATTGGCGCCATGGGCGATATTGGCAAAGGGTCCGCCATGGACAAAAGCCGGGGTATTTTCCAGAGTTTGTACCAGATTCGGTTTGATGGCATCTTTCATGATCAATGTCATGGAACCAGCAGCCTTCAAATCATCGGCGGTGACAGGTTTACCGTCATAAGTATAGGCGACTACTATCCGTTTGAATCTGGCTTTAAGATCCATTAAATCTGTTGCCAGACACAAGCAGGCCATTACTTCAGAGGCCACGGAGATATCAAATCCGGATTCACGGGGCACCCCATTGATCCTGCCCCCCAGGCCTAAAACAATATTGCGCAATGCTCTTTCGTTTAAATCCATGACCCGGCGCCAGACAATTCTGCGAGGGTCGATTTGCAGTTCATTACCCTGATGGATATGGTTGTCCAGCATAGCTGCCAGAAGATTATGGGCCGTTGTTACCGCATGGATGTCACCGGTGAAATGAAGGTTGATATCTTCCATTGGTACCACCTGGGAATAGCCTCCGCCGGCGGCTCCGCCCTTGATGCCGAAACTGGGCCCCAGTGACGGTTCCCTTAAAGCTATGATGGCTTTCTTGCCCAGAATATTAAGTGCCTGCCCCAATCCAACTGTGTTGGTGGTTTTTCCTTCTCCCGCCGGAGTAGGATTAATGGCCGTCACTAAAACTAATTTACCCGAGGGTTTATCCTTGAGCCGCTCCCATACCTTCAATGATACCTTGGCTTTATATTTGCCGTATAATTCGATATCATCAGCTTCCAGACCTATACTTTCCGCAATTTCCACAATGGGTTTCATAACTGTGCTTTGTGCAATTTCGATATCGCTTTTCATACTGTTCCCCCTAAATCCAATATTTTTTAAGAAGTGCTTACCTTCCTTTACATACCTGCTTAAAATCTTTAACCGATCTGTCCGGCAACAGCATTTAATGCCCGCTCTTTCGCTTTACCGGCTGATTCAGACAAAATTTCCATGTTTTTTCTTGCATCCCGGACATATTGTTCATCTTTAATGTAAGGCAGATTGATCCTGACATTCAGCAATGAACTCTGCAGCCCGGCCCAGGCAAGCTCGGCAGCCACTCCCACATCACTGCTTACATTGGTGTTGCATTGATTGGCTACCAGTGCAGCAAGATCAAGGACTTTACTGCAGTTCACTGCTGCCTGACCGGGCACCTCCGCTGCCCGCCGAAAGCTTTTTTGCATGGCTTCGGCTCTGGCTGTGGTTTGCGCTTCGGTTTCTTTGGGCATTTTCATGGCTGCAATGACATCATTGAAAGCTTCTGCATCCTCATCGATCTGTTGGCACAGCTTCTGATAAAGCTCATCACTGAGCCTAAGAATATCAGCCATTTGCTTTTCTACTTCTTCATAACCTTTCTTTCCAATGGTCAGACGAGCCACCATGGAAATCAGGCTTGCAGCCATAGCTCCAGTCAGCGCTGCCGCCCCTCCGCCGCCCGGAGCTGGTAAATCGGATGCTAAATCTTGCAGAAATTCTGTTATCTTCTTTTCCGCCAGCAAGTGCTAACCTACCTCCCTGTTAATAATTGTTATTAAAATAATCGTGCGAAAAAATCCAGCACGATCAAGTCCACAAATGATAAATCTCTTTAGAATTATAACATTAGTTGACAAGGAAGCAAATGAAAGGAGGGTTTTTTGCGGAAAAACTTTCTAATTCATCGAAACAATAGATTGCATATATATAAAGAGGCCAGGAAACCGGTAATATCGGCAGTCAATCCCGTTACCACCGCATAACGATATTTTTTGATACCAACGGATCCAAAATAAACTGTTAAAACAAAAAATGTGGTATCAGTCGTACCCTGCATTACCGAAGCCATTCTGCCAATAAAGGAATCGGGTCCATATACCTTCATCAATTCGGCGGCCATGCCCAAAACCCCGCTGCCCGACAGGGGTCTCATAATAGCCAGGGGCAAAATCTCCGATGGCGCCCCTATCCTGGTTGTCAGCGGATCCAATATCAAGGCCAGGTAATCCATGGCTCCGGAAGCTCTGAATACGGAAATGGCGATCATCATCCCCGCTAAAAAAGGGATGATTTTTACTGCCGTAGCAAACCCTTCCTGGGCCCCGGCCACAAAGCTTTCATAAACCGGCACTTTCTTTATAAGACCGTATAGGGGAACAATGAGCAATAATAACGGAATCGCCCATCGGGATATATTGTTAAGCAGACCGAGGAGCATTTATTTATTCACTCCCCAGCGGCTTTTTTTCCTAAACCACCAATCCAGGGTCATGGCTATGATCATGGCGGCAGCTGTTGCAAATATACATGGTCCCACTATTTCAGTAGGGTTTGACGAACCATAGGATAATCTGACTCCGATTATGGTAGCCGGTATCAGGGTGATGCAGGAAGTGTTCAAGGCCAGAAAAGTGCACATGGCTTCTGATGCTTCTTCTGAACCCTGGTTTAAAAGCTGTAATTCCTGCATAGCTTTCATTCCCATTGGTGTGGCGGCATTTCCCAACCCCAGTACATTGGCACTGATGTTAAGAATTATTGCTCCCATGGCTGGATGTTCGGCGGGTATACTGGGAAAAAGCCTGACCATTATTGGCCTTACCAATTTGGCCAGGGCGGTAATTAAACCCCCTTCCTCGGCAATTTTCATAATCCCCAGCCACAAGGCCATAACTCCAATCAAGTCAAAGCAAACCTTGACAGCACCCTGGGCAGCTGACAGGGCAGCCTCGGTAACTACTTCAATATTTCCATTAATACCTGCTATTACAATGCCGGAAGCCAGTAAAAGCAGCCAGATAAAATTCAGCATACCATCCCTCCCCTTCCACTTTTTAAGAGGGTATGATATGCCCTGGTAAATTAGAACAGACCTCTTTTAATCAATGCATCAGCTGTTCAAAGCTCTTCCAGTGTTTCTTTGGTTTTACCTGTAGGATGATTTTTCTGCATTATATGTTCAATTTTATCAATTATCTGGGGCGCAATATCCACAACCCGTTCGGCCAGCGGATTACCGGTCACTGATATTAGCCGCACATCATTCATGCGCACCACCAGAAATCCCACTGGTTTAACTGATACCCCGGCACCGCTGCCGCCGGCAAAGGGCAGGGTTTCATTTTTGCTGCTCCTGATGACATCATATTCCCCCCCGCCGGCGCCGAATCCGAAAGCCACCTGGGATATGGGGATGATTATACTGCCATCATTGGTTTCTACTGCATCGCCTACTACAGTAGTTACATCGACCATTTCTTTAATACTTTGCATAGCCGTTTTCATAAGGCCTTCGATGGGATGGCTTTGCTTTCCCTGGTCTGTATCCATTTATATACCCCCTGACTATCTTAAAAAGCATATAAGCTGCTATAAAAATAATATGTACGATTCGCATTTTAATTATGCAGTGCAAATCGCTGACCAAGATTTCCTGATCATACCTGGGCACCACTTCAAGCTGCAATTTTTCCGGCTGCCGGCCGGCACTGACCAAACTTATGATGATTCCCTTTATGGCCCAGGTGGTGCCGGTTAGTATTCCTGTATACATAGCATCCTGGCAGCCCAGCTGGCTTTTCCATTCCACCTTTTCAATCCGGGCGTGTTGGCAAATGGTTTTAAGAACGGAAGAATAATCATAAAAACCCCATCTGATCAAATAGGCTTTTATATCATCATCTCGGGATCTTTTTTTTAATCTTTCCGTAAACTGCGCTGCCCGGTCCAGGGCCGGAATAATCTTAAGGTCAATGTTTTCATAATGGTAAACAGGATACTGACGGGTGAAGTTAAGACAGGCATAGATTTGAATTGTAAAGGCCGCTCCGTTTCCGCTGCTGTTCCAGGTCAGCTGGAAATTAAATCGGGCCAAATTGAAATAGCAAAATAAAAAAATAAGCCCTGTTATGGTTAAGAAAACCCCCATGGTTATTTCTCCTGTTTTCCATATTGTCCCCCACACCATCAGGCTTATGCAATTAGTTTATATTTTACCAATTATTGATCTTTTTAATATGATTTTCAATTGTGGTTTTGATTTTATTCAATTCATCTTCCACAATTATATTGCCCCTCCCCACACGAAAAGTAGGGCAGGCCAGATTGTAATCAATTATTTTTTGATTTATCTTTTCCAGGTCGAGGCGCCTTTCAAAATAAAACAGTTCCTTACGTTTTTCAAACCTTTTTAAGCTGGCTCCATTATGTTTTTTATTACTGAAAAATATTGCGGTGTATTTCTGGAATAATACCAGTTCTTTCTCCAGTTGGACAAAATCCTGATCGATTTCCTTGCCCAATTCGATCCAGTAAGGTGCAAACCCATTATCTTTCAGGATTTTAAAAGGCATTCTCAGTTCAGGAGGCTGCATAGGGTTTTCTTCTAAATTCAATCTTTTTCCCGCTCCGCTCAAATTATCGAATTCCCCTCTTTCCTGGGCCTGCAAAATTTGTTGTTCAACCAGGTCTTCGGTGCTGCTCATATACCGGGCTAATCTCCTGGCCTTTCCTGCTTTGATCTTTATTTCTTCTTCTAAAGAATCATACGACATCCGGTTCTTCCTCCATCGGCGGCAAATCCTGTAAACTAACCAGACCAAATACCTGCAAAAATTCCTCCGTGGTTTCATACAGTAAAGGCCTGCCAATCACTGCTTTGACACCTGCTTCTGCTATCAGATCTTTCTCCAGCAGATTGGCAATGATACGCTCCGATTTTACACCTCTGACCCTTTCGATCTCTGCCCGGGTAACAGGCTGGGAATAAGCAATAATAGCCAGTGTTTCCATGGCTGCCGGGGACAGACGTTTTTTTTGCGGTTCAGCCATTTTAATCAGATAATCGGAGTATTCAGGATTTGTTACCATAACATAGCCATCGTTTACTTCCCTGATGCGCAATCCTTTGCCGGCAGCATCATATTCCGCCATGATTTCCCGCATGATGTCAATGACATCAAACAGGGGTACTTCTAATATTTCAACTATTTCATCCAGGCCGACCCGGCCCGAACGAACAAACAAAATTGCCTCAATGGCTCCTTTTATTTCATCCCTCATTAACATGTTTATGCCGCCTGCCTGCTAATAATTTTATATGGCCAAAATCATCTTCCTGCACTGCCTGTAAT
>JAAYZA010000399.1 GCA_012515055.1 Syntrophomonadaceae bacterium
ATACAGGAGATATGCTGTCAGAGAACTAAATGAAATGTTGTGAAAATAAGGGATATTGAAAGAAAATGAAAGTTTATTAAGGAAGGATATGGGAGCTAATATGAGTAAAAAGGATACGCCGCCTGGAAAAACGCAATTATTTTATGAAGGTTTAATTGATTACATCATTTCTTTAACCCATCTTTATGGCCTGGTTCATAAGGATAAAGCGGCGGAGATATTCAATCTGCAAAATGAGGCAAAGGTTGATGCCGCAGTTATTAATGATATCATGGATGATCCGCCGGAGGATTTGGCTAATAACTATGTAAATATCTGTGACGATTATTTCGTCCATGATACGATTATGGAATTTGATGAATTCGATCAGCATCTGAAATGCCGCCAGGGTAAGCCCTTTTATATCCCTGCCCGGGAGGAGCTGTTAAGGTATAAAGACGATTGTTACTTTGAAGTGACTGAGCAGTACAGGGCACTGCTGAGTTATGTGACCAGACATATTTTTAAAGGTGATGAATTGGCGGCGGAGATGCTTTGTGAGGATGTTCAGGGGATATGCCAGTTTGACTTTTCGCTGCAGGAAATATTGGAGGTGTTTGATACCAGGGGTGTGGTTTTTAAGGGTGAAAGGCAGGTCAATGATGTAATGGTGCTGGTCATGGAACTGGCGGATAATACCAGGGTATGGGAAAATAACGGGCATACGCCTGGAGAACTTTTTGAGAAACATGAAAGGAACTGTTTGCAGCCGCTTCCTGCCCAGCCATTTAAGTTTGAAAAAGCTGATATTATTGATTTTAAGACTGGAAAGAAAGTGGGAAGAAATGACCCCTGCCCCTGCGGCAGCGGGAAAAAATATAAGAAATGCTGCCTGGCCGAGTAGGTGTCAGCAAGGTGGGGACGTTCCTATGTTTGCCGTTCAGGGGGTGAGGCGTAAGGCGTGAGGTGTGAGGGGAAAAGTAGAAAGCAGAAAGTGGAAAGTGGAAAGGGGCCGGGGACCAGAAAAAGATCTCCTCTCCGAGGACTACAATGCACTGCAAACATTGTAGCCCACGGTGGGGGGGGAGTCTTCTCCGGTGCTATCAGTGGTAAACAATTTCGTTGTCATTTGACCTGAAAGTGGTATGTCATAGACCAAACAAGGAGACGGTGAGGTTAGGTAATAATAAGGGCGTTCAGGCAGAGCAGGCCCTGCCCGCTATTAATTACAGTTGCCTCACTGCCCATCAGCCTTGAGAAGTTAAGTTTTTTAGCCCTGTTGATAAATAGATGGGCTGTTTTCTTAGAGATATTGCAGTTATAGGCAATGTTATGCTGGCTGAATCCAAGAATATGAAGTCTAACGATTTTTTTGGTATTTGATCATTTTGACGACCCCTTCAAGTATATTTGTATTTCTGATGCATTGACACATTATATCGAAGGAGGCTTAAAACATGGTTCCCTTTTCCGGTACATCGGTTTCCGCTAGACCGGCATGGAGGTTTTCTATCACCGGATAGGCGGTGTAAACAACTCCAGAATATTAATGTTACCTTGAAAAATACGAAAAAAGCAGGTTCAAAATTCGAACATATTTCTTGATGAAAGCCCTGTTAACAAAAGTTGCTTTTAAAGTTTTTCCAAAGCGGTTGTGGCTACAGCTGTTGCTGCAGATGCCAAAGCAGGTGCATTATATATGCAGACAACCGCCAGTGATGCGCCTGCAATAACTGATACAAGAACAATCAAGCCAATGCTTACCGCTTGTTTAGCATTATATGTATTATCATTCATTTCCGTAACCTCCTTTTTATTTTTATTAAATACAAACTAACATAATATAATCAGGTATTCTTGATAAAGCTTTTCTAATTTATTATCAGGAAAGAAGGTGGGATTAAATGGGCAGAAGAGTAAACCCAAATTCCAAGGAGGGGATTATCACTGAAGTTATGCAGGAACTGGGAGCCGGCGAAAGTGAAAGACCTACTTACCGAAAATGGATGGAAGAGGTTATCGTAAATTTCGGCCTTAAAAACAAATTTAAAAATAACAGGGCTACATACGTTTTTCCTGAGTCTATACGTGATAGATTGAAAGCGAGTTTAATAGTACAAGCCATGACAGCAAATCAAAAAATCACATTTTTAAGACATATACGGAAATATACAAAAGAGTTAAAAAGCACTGATGGTACAGGTTTTAACGATGAATATAGTATATTGCTTATGGATTTTGCATCATCTACAAGCGTTATTTGGGCAAAAATATTAATTGATATTTTAAAAAAGGAAAAAGACGAAGGCGCAGAAAATAAGATTTATCATGAAAAAGAGCTGACTACCTTATTTCCTATTTTATCTGGAACAGGTTCTTACGTGGCATTGATTTCACAAAAGTTATTATTTGAATGGATATTAAGTTTCCCGGCGTTCGTAGTATCCGGATTTATAAATAGTCATAAAGAGATATTGGCAAGTAATCCAACACTGACAGAAGAAGACGAAATAATTCTTGGCATCATTAATGAAATGGATAGGGAAATAATAAATGCGAGGAACAGTATTGGGAATTTGAGGAATCTTGCCGAACAAGTTGTTGCAAAGTATTTTAGTGAAGAGGCAGCAACAGTTTTTAACTTAGCAAACCACGATGAGATCGATAAGATATTTGAAGAGGAAGCATGGCCGGAAAAGTAATAATTATTTAGGCGGCACCAAATAATAGGTGGTTCGAAACCTGGTTCGTCCTTATGAGCTAGAATATCAATACCCCCATCAGGTCCTTCCAGAGATAATCTGGTACGATAGCTCATTGTCTGCAGTAAATAAGAAATAAAATCTAACAGTGGATGACCTTTGAGTTCCTGGGCAAAAGGATATCTATAAAGAAGGAAGAATATATGCTTATATTATAAATCGCTCTGGCGGCCAGTAGCATATTGATTAAATATATTTGTACCGCCGCAATAGCTTGTATAATTTTCATCCATTAAGTGAATTCTTGCCAATAACCACTCCTTTGGAATTGTTTATTTTTAATCACAAATCTTTATTTCATCTTGAGATGCAATATTTGATTGGAGATCAAGTGCTTTTGGATTATCAACTCTTACTTTTGGATTAGCGAAATCCCAACCACCAGTAGCAGTCATTGTAACAAGTATTGAGTTTAAAAATATTAAATATAATTCTCCCCAACTAAATTTGCCAGTTCCTAAGTGAGCAGATAATAACGTG
>JAAYZA010000017.1 GCA_012515055.1 Syntrophomonadaceae bacterium
GTCATTCTGGGTCCCAGCGGCTGTGGGAAAAGTACCCTGTTCAATATTATTTCCGGTTTGATCAAACCTGACAGCGGCAAGATTCTGATTAATAATGAAAACCTGACCGGTAAAACCGGCCGCATAAGCTATATGCAGCAAAAAGATCTTTTACTGCCTTCGCGCCGGTTGCTGGACAATGTATCGGTGCCTCTGGTGCTAAAAGGAATGGGCCCAAAAGAAGCCCGCACCCTGGCCAGTCAATATTTGCCTGTATTTGGGCTGGAAGAATTCGCCCATCACTATCCCGGGCAGCTCTCTGTCGGTATGCGGCAGCGTGCTGCCCTGCTGCGTACTTATTTGTTTTCCAGTGAATTCTTACTGCTGGATGAACCCTTCGCTTCTTTGGATGCTATCTCCCGCAGAAAAATGCATTTATGGCTGCAAGAGATGCAGGAGCTTTTTCACTCGGCGATTCTTTTTATTACTCACGATATTGATGAAGCTCTATTACTGGCCGACCGCATCTATATATTTTCCGCGCGTCCCGCCCGGGTTAAAAAAGAAATCGAAATTACACCGGCGACGGATAAAGCGGCGATAAAAGCTGATATTCTGGCATTGTTAGACTAAAGCCGCTGACTTTTGCTCCGCTTTTATTTCATATTGCTTTTTTACAGATGCCTCCCATTTTTTACAGCGATCACCCCAGAAGGCCAGTGCTTGTTTGTTTCTTTTGATGCATACTACTTCACATTGGTTGGGGCATCCATTGCACTCGATACTACTGGTTTTAAATTCTCCCTCTAAAATAAAGCTATCCCCTTTGAAGCAGGTGTTTTTATTGGAATGCTCCATCTTCTCCGCTGCCAGGATGGCAGAGCCAATTGCACCCATTACATCGTAATCTGTCGGTACATGGATCTCCGTATTAAGCAGCTTGGCAAATGCTTTGCATAATCCGGCATTAGCAGCAACTCCTCCCTGAAAGACCACTTCATTTTCAATTTTCTTGCCATTGGCGACATTATTTAAATAGTTTCTTGCCAGTGCTTCGCATAGCCCCATTACGATATCCTCCAGCGGATAACCCATTTGCTGCTTGTGGACCATATCAGATTCGGCAAAAACGCCACAGCGTCCTGCTATTCTTACCGGCTGCCGGGACTGAAGAGCTATCTCACCGAATTGTTCAATGGCAATATTTAATCGGGCCGCCTGCTGATCGAGAAAAGAACCGGTTCCCGCTGCGCAAACGGTATTCATGGCAAAATCATTAACGATCCCATCCCGCAAAACAATGATTTTCGAATCCTGACCGCCAATTTCCAGAATGGTCCGTACTTGGGGATGGAATGATGCTGCTGCTACCGCGTGGGCAGTGATCTCATTTTTAACCACATCAGCACCAACCAGGACCGCTGCCAGATGACGACCGCTGCCGGTGGAACCAACCCCTTTGATTTGATCCCGGTCTGGACCCAGGCTGTCTTTTATGATTTGAAAGCCGGCTTTAATTGCCTGGATAGGGTTTCCCTGGGTCCTTAAATAGACTTTTTTCACCAATTGCCGCCGGGAATCCAGCAATACAAAATTACTGCTGACTGAACCAATATCAACACCTAAATAGTATTGCATCTGCTCAAGCCTCCCATCCCTGGTTTTAATCCAGCACTGTTTCTTCGATAAAGCATATCAGCAAAGGCCTCCACCCTGGTGTATACACCTGCGGCACCGGAATGTTCATCGAAATAAAGGGTCATACAGGGTATTTTTTCTTTTTCACTGACCTGCTGCAAAACTGACTGGGCAACTATCTCAGGCATACAGGTCAGGGGCCCAATCTGAATAACTCCGTCAAAATTGCCGCGGGCAAAATCAACCGTACAGCCCACCGTTTCGCGTCCATGCCCACCCAC
>JAAYZA010000262.1 GCA_012515055.1 Syntrophomonadaceae bacterium
ATTCAGCCGTCAACATCTTTTTAAACACCTATTTTAATACGGGCAGTATAGCTTACAATCTGTTTTATGCGTTGTTGATCGTATTCTTTACCTATTTTTATGTGGCAATCATTTTTAACCCGGCAGATGTGGCTGAAAACATAAAAAAATACGGCGGTTTCGTCCCTGGCATCAGACCGGGCCGGCCCACTGCCGAATACATCGACCGGGTATTATCCAGACTCACCCTGGCCGGCGGGATCTTTTTAGGATTGATTGCTGTGTTGCCGAATTTCGTTATTGGTCTAACAGGAATAACCAGCCTGTGGTTTGGCGGAACAGCGCTGCTGATCGTAGTTGGTGTAGCCCTGGATACCATGAAACAAGTCGAGTCGCATTTACTATTACGCAATTATGAAGGCTTTGTTAAATAGGAGATGAGCAAATGAACTTAGTTATAATGGGTCCTCCTGGCGCTGGAAAAGGGACCCAGGCGGATTTTATAAAAGCTGCCTACAAAATTCCCCATATCTCTACCGGGGATATGTTCAGGGAAGCAGTTAAAAATGCCACTGAATTAGGGTTGGAGGCCAAAGGCTACATGGAAGCCGGTAAATTGGTCCCCGATGAAGTAACAATTGGGATAATCAAGGAGAGACTGGGTCAGGATGACTGCCAGGAAGGGTTTATGCTGGACGGATTCCCCCGGACCACTCCCCAGGCCGAGGCCCTGGATCAGGTCCTGGCTGGAATGGGCAGAAAGATCGAAGTGGTACTCAATATATTTGTACCCCGGGAAGTGCTCCTGGAAAGAATCTTAAACCGGGTGACCTGTAATAACTGTAAAACCATCTATAATTTAAGATTCCTTGATGATCATGAAACCTGTGCCAAATGCGGCGGGGAACTGGGTTACCGCAGCGACGACCGCGGCGAAATAGCCAAGACCCGTCTGGAAGTATATCTGGAACAGACCATGCCGCTTTTACAGTATTATCAGGAACGCCAGGTTTTAAACAGTGTTGACGGCAACCGGGAAGCCCCGGAAGTATTTGAAGAGATCAGGGAAATACTGGAGAAGATATAAATGATTATTATTAAAACCCCGGAGCAGATTGCTAAGATGCGGGTGGCAGGTAAGGTAACAGCTCAGGTTCTAAGGATACTGGAGAGCAAAGTAGCACCTGGTGTCACCACGGCTTATCTTAACCAGATCGCTGAGGAAGAATGCAGGAAAAGGGGAGCCCATCCGGTTTTTAAAAACTACCCCCACTATAAAGGGGGCCGGCCTTTCCCCGGTGCTATCTGCGCTTCCGTTAATGATGAGGTAGTCCACGGTATACCAGCGGACCGCCAGCTGCAGGAGGGGGAAATAATCAGCATTGATTTCGGGGTGATAGTAAACGGCTTTGCCGGTGACTCCGCCCTGACAGTACCCGTGGGGGAGGTAGACCGGGAAGTGGCTCGTTTGATCAACACCACCGAGGAAGCCCTCTTACGGGGGATAAAGCAGGCCAAAGCCGGAAGCCGTCTGGGAATGGTGTCCAGTACCATCCAGACCTATGCTGAGAAAAATGGTTTTTCGGTAGTGCGGGAGTTTGTGGGTCATGGCATTGGTGAAAACA
>JAAYZA010000247.1 GCA_012515055.1 Syntrophomonadaceae bacterium
AACTCCCATAATGAGTGTGGAGCAATTTAATGTCGGGTTAATGGAAAAAGATCGTATCCCCGGATTAATGATCCGCTCGGATGAAAATGGTTATTATGATATCGGGATTCAAATCAATGAAAACGAAATATTGAAAGTTGATTCGGCCCTGGAAGTCGACGCAATTAAAAAAATGCAGTATTGGGCAGAAAGGGTCGGGACCATTCAGGAAATGTACAAAGAACGAAAACAACACTAAAATAAGCCGGGGGGGGGGGAATATTTCCCTTCCCGGTTTACTTCTGACGGGCATTTTAAACTATTTTCCTGCCGCTGGTTTTTCCATTTTGGTTTTTACAAGACATAACCCGCCCTTCCTGGTATATAATTGTCTTAGGAGGGATGTCAGTTATGGACTTGTCTGAACTCATAAAATACCCCCTGTCGGATCGGGATTGGGTTAAAAAGATACTCATCGGTTGTGTGATTTCGATAATGCCCATAGTCAACTTCCTTGCACTGGGTTATTTTTTGCATTGTATACGCCTGGGTATGCAGGGGCGGGCGGAATTACCGGTGTGGGAAGATTGGGCTGATCTTTTTAAAGAGGGCTTTTTTGCTCTGCTGATCATTATTATTTATCTGGGTATACCTTTTATACTGCTGCCTTTACTCAGTTTAATTCCTATCCTCGGTCCTCTGGTAGCGTCAGTATTGTTATTACTGGCTGGTCTGCTGCTGCCGGCCGCCTTAGCCAGCTATGCTGTCAGAGGTAATTTTGTCGATGCACTGCAGATCAAACTCATTTTTGAACGAACCAGCCAGGTGATGCAATACTATTTATTGGCCTACATATCTATGGCGGTCATCGGTTCATTGAGCTTGCTTATAATA
The DNA here is from genome assembly GCA_012515055.1 of Syntrophomonadaceae bacterium. GTDB lineage: Bacteria > Bacillota > Syntrophomonadia > Syntrophomonadales > Syntrophomonadaceae > UBA1368. The sequence continues at coordinate 874 of JAAYZA010000247.1, forward strand.
TTTTCTTTGCCGGTGTTATCATTCATAGGTGTTTTATTATTGTTTTATGCCTCACTTGTTTTCTTTAATCTGGTGGGTCAATTGCTGGGGGAATCCTGAAAACTTTCGTTATTGATTCCCGGCAGATTTTTTGTTATTATATAACATGCGTGTCGGGATGTGGCTCAGCTTGGTAGAGCGCCTGGTTCGGGACCAGGAGGCCGCAGGTTCAAATCCTGTCATCCCGACCATTTTAGATGACACAAACACCCAATACATCGGGGATACAAGGACAGAGGAAAATAATGGGAGACCTGTACTAGGTAATATAATTATCCCGTAGTAATGGGATTTGTTTATAGGCAGCCAACAAAGTGGCTAACAAATAAGCTAACAAAAATAGCGGGTGAGAAAGCCCGCTATTTCTATTTAAATGGTTTGTTAAACAATCTGTTTAATTTGGCAGATAAATTTGTTGGTTTTTACGCAGTAAGTCAGGGGGCGAAGCCAGCTCTAAAAAGACCAGTTTCGATGGAAAAAAAGATAAAATTCCAATGGGGCGAAGAATAAATTTGTAAAATGGATATGCTATACTTTAAGTGAAATAGTTGTCAAAGGCAATGAAGAAAGGAGGATATTACCATGCAGCTCAGTGCTAGAAATGCTTTAAAAGGGAAAGTCGTAAAGGTAGTTGAAGGTGCGGTGAACTCCGAGGTTCATATGCAGCTGACCGGGGGGGAAACGATAGTATCCGTTATCACCAAAGAATCGGCGGAAAAAATGGGACTGACAGCCGGCAAAGAGGCCTATGCAGTAATAAAGGCTTCCAATGTTATGGTTGCGGTGGACTAAATTCAGATTTTAAATCAAATATTGAATAGAAAGCGGGATCATCTGTCAATGACCCCGCTTTTTTATGCTGAATTACTCAGGCGTCTTTTTTGTTTTTGCGTTTTTTCCTTATGGAACGGATTATTAAATAAATCACTGCCAGGATGACTAACCAGGGCAGGGCCGCTGCCAGGAAAACGATCAAACCACTGCCGAAATCTATCAGGTTATTGATACTGTTTATCAAGGCCTTCCAGGCTTTGCCGGTGGTTCCCTGGGGGGCTTTGACATGACCGGGGATGGCTTGTTTTAATTCGATGTTGATGGTGGAAAATGAGGTGGAATTGGTCAAATACTGCAGGCGGCCCTGGATGACTTCAATATCACTGCGCACTTTGGCTAATTCGTTTTCAATCGCCACAATATCTGTTATATTGACAGCCTTATCCAGCAAGGCGATCAGCCGGGCTTCTTTTGACTCCAGTACCTTCAGGCGGGCCTGGGAATCATAGTATTCTTCTGTCACATCTTCGGTATAGGTGTCATTATTGGTCACTTCACCAAAAC
>JAAYZA010000146.1 GCA_012515055.1 Syntrophomonadaceae bacterium
AAGCCAGCCGGATTCAGGAGGCATATCAGGCAGCATATAAAGAGTTGGAGCTGTGCAAAGCTCTGGCAGCACAAGGGTATACTATGGCCGAGGCTATCGATCTGTGGGAGGGATTTCCCCCTGCTCCCCTCAGCAAGGCGGCGGATTTGACAATAGGATTATTGGGTCATGGTTATTCTTTATATGATCAAAGTATAAGCATGAATATTATTGACCGTCTGCGCTCAATGGGATGTAAAGTGGTTTTGCCGGAGGAGCTTAACAAGGAAGCCATTGAGAGCCGGGCTGCCACGCTGCCTAAAAGGGTGTTTTGGACTTTAGGCCGGAAAATGGTGGGCAGTGCTCTGCATTTGGTTCAAGAAGACAAAATAGACGGAATTATTTATGTGGCCTGTTTTGGCTGTGGTCCTGATTCAATGGTGGGGGAAATCATTGAACGAAAAATCACTGCCAAACCTTTTATGCTCCTGACAGTGGATGAACACACCGGTGAAGCAGGAATGGTTACCAGGCTGGAGGCATTCTGCGATATGTTGAATAGAAGGAGGATGAAAAATAGTGCAGATCACTTTCCCTCATATGGGTAATGTGCACATTCCTATCAAATCCTTGCTGCACAGGCTGCAGCTTGATGTGGTTCCGCCACCGCCCATAACCCAGAATACCCTGGCTTTAGGAATAAAAAACTCGCCTGAATTTGCCTGCCTGCCCATGAAGATAAATGTCGGTAATTTTATCGAAGGACTGGAGAAGGGGGCAGACACCATCATTATGGCCGGTGGATGGGGGCCCTGCAGGTTTGGTTATTATGCCCAGGTAGAAAGGGATATATTGCAGGATCTGGGGTATCGATTCAATATGATTATTCTGGAAGCACCCGATTCCAATGTGGGGGAATTGTTTAATCAGGTTAAGGCACTGGGGGTAAATGTGACCTTCTGGGAAGTTTTAAAAACAGTGAAATTCATCTGGAATCAAATCAATGCCATTGACAGGATGGAAAAAGCTTACGAATATCATATGGCCCATACCGACGAAAAAGAAAAAGCGACAAATATTTTAGCAATGGGCCTGGAAAATATCGGCGGGAGCATATGTCAAAGGGATGTTAATAAAGTTTGCCATGAGACTATTGCCGGATTAAAAAACTTGCCCCGCCATAATAAGCCGGTACTCAAAATAGGTTTAGTGGGGGAAGTTTATACGATTTTAGAACCAGCCTGCAATTTTGATATTATCCGCTTCCTGGGGAATATGAATGTGGAAATAAAGCGTTCCATATACCTGTCTGATTGGGTCAATGACCATCTGTTCAAAGGCTGGCTGAAAAAATCAAATCGCGGTCATATCTACCAGCAGGCCTCACCTTATCTGAATTATTGGGTGGGTGGGCATGGACGCGAAACGGTGGGCTGTACGGTTGATTTTGCCCGCGGCAATTTTGACGGAGTTATTCAGATTGGGCCCCTGACCTGTATGCCTGAGATAGTTGCCCAGTCAGTTTTGCAGC
>JAAYZA010000053.1 GCA_012515055.1 Syntrophomonadaceae bacterium
ATATAAGGGATCATAGATCTCGCCGAAACTACGCCAGAGTTCCCCGGGATAGTAAGTGCCGGTATTATAACCGGTCAGACCGATAATATCTACATAGTCATCACCGGGGTAATAAGCCAGGGCATGGTTCATTTTAAAATCGGGGAAAGAAACATCATGGGGATTCCACACCCAAATCACATTATCCACACCTTCCTCCGCAAAGGTAGTATATACATAACGCCACAGGGCTTTAAATATTTCGGTATCCTTACTGGTATAATAAGCGGAGTATTTGCACCAGTCACCGTTCATTTCATTATTGAGGCGGAAGAGGACCGGATGGCCAAAGGACTTTAATTTCCGGGCATAGTCTTTAAAAAACAAATCATATTTGCCCTCCAGGATCTCATAGACCATTTCTTCATTGCGTTCCTCACTTAATTTTAGCCAGAAAGTCTGCAGAGTCAGTTCAACATAGCGGTCATTAGCGTAGGCTCTTTGCAAAGCCAGCAGGGGAAAGGGGTTATCCAGCATCTGATATTTGAGGATCAAAGGGAAACGATACTGCAAATAGTTTTCTATTTCGCCCAGGATGGCATCATCTTCTGGTGCCGTATATTCAAAGATCCCCCAGTTCAGGGCCGGGTTGTCAATAAAAAACTCCTGATAAAAACGGGCGGTTTCTTCATTCCACTCCCTATCCAACGGCTGGAATTTGTTTCTTACTTCTGCTGTCTGGCTTATTTCCGTCAGGGTGAAACTTTCGAGGATTTCCCTGCAATCAGTCAGGGGCTCACTGGATTTGAAAAATATGGTATATGCTTTTTGATTGTTTTTGATTATTTCTGCACACAGGTAATGGTTTTTATCATCGGGGATCAAGGCCAGTTTAGGGCGGTACCAGCTTAAAACATGGACCGTATTGCCATTGATGGTGGAAAAACTATTATCCAGGACCGTATGATTCTTGGTATTGCTGGTAAAGCGACTGGAATAATTGATGTAGGAATAAACTGAACTTACCGAGGAAGACCCGGTGAAATCATCATAATATATTTCGATGCGGGTTTTGTCATCAGTTATGACCGTACCCAATGCAGGCAGGGATTCATCGATCTTCATGCGGGCGGGATATTTGATCTTATAACCGTCTACATTATTGGTATAATCCAGAAGCTCTTGCGGTGCAGTTGTTTCCTGGACGGGGATTTGTTCACCCCTGGCTGTAAAAACCGGGAAAGATGCGGAATATGCAGCAAAGATAATAATCAAGACCAGGGCTAAGGCAAATTTTCTCATAATAATCGATCTCCATTCCAGACAATAAGGTATTACTGCAAAACTATATTGAATTATAACAGAAAACTTGCACCAGAAGGCTGAACAAACTGATGATAACCGGGAGATTTATAATCCAGGCAAATAATAATTTGCCCGTGCCGCTTTATTTGCTATATTATACAGGAGATACACCGATATAATTCTTTGATTTCCTCAGGAAAAGGAGTAAAACACTTGAAAATTGTTTTATCTGGATATTATGGTTTTGATAATGCCGGGGATGAGGCTTTGCTGGCAGCCATCACCTCATCGATTAAAAAACTTGAACCCAGAGCGGAATTCGTCGTTTTTTCCGGTTCACCCCGCCGGACATTTTTATTGCACAAAATCAAGGCCGTTTACTATATGAATCCATTGCTGGTATTCTGGCATCTCCTTACCAGTGATCTGCTTATCAGCGGCGGCGGAAGCATTTTTCAGGATATAACCAGCTCCCGCTCCCTCCCCTATTATATAAGTATCGTGGCATTGGCCAAGCTGATGGGCAAACCGGTCATTTTCTATGCCCAGGGTGTGGGACCGATAGATCGCCCCTTCAGCAGATGGCTAATGCGCTTGATTGCCAATAAGGTAGATCTGATAACACTGCGGGATGAACAATCGGCAGAATTGCTCCAGGAGATTGGCGTTATTCGTCCGCCTCTCATAATCACTGCCGATCCGGTGTTTTATCTCACCGCACCTGAGGAGGCCAGTGAAAGCCTGCTGCCTTTGCTGCAGGAACTGGGAGAAAAACCACTGCTGGGTGTTGCCGTAAGAAAATGGCTCCCCCTGGAAGGATATCAGGAAAAACTGGCCCTGGTTCTGGATAATCTGGCCCGGCAAGGTTACCAAATTATTTTTATCCCCATGGCTTACCCCGAGGATGTTCCGGAGTCCAGGCGGGTAGCTGAACACATGCAGGAATCGGCTGTCATAATTGATCTTCCTTTGAGCAGTGATGATCATCTGGCTCTTATTTCCCGTCTGGATTTTATGATCGGTATGCGCCTCCATGCCCTTATTTTTGCCGCCAATACGGGCGTGACTTTTGCCGGCATCTCCTATGATCCTAAAATCGATGCCTTTTTAAAAGTATTCGGTCAGCTGCCCCTTAGCAGTGATCCGGAATTAATGCAGCAGGAGGTGGGTGTGCTGCTGGAGGACCAGCAGCTGCAGGAGCAAATGCGGCATAAGGCTGATCATCTGTGCAGACAATCAGCAGATAATGCCCGCCTGGCATTATCATTGCTGAAAGAAACGCCGCCGCCGGCAGAACCGGTGGAGGAAAATGAACCCCAGGTCGGCATTCAGGAACAGGAGACCGGCAAAACCTTTATAGGGGTTTCCGTGGTGATCTTCCTGGCCAAGCTGCTGGGATTTGTCCGGGAAATAGTTTTTGCTTCTATTTTTGGCACCAGCATCATCACAGATATTTTTCAGACTATTTTCAGCCTGCCCAATCTGCTCTTTTCCAGTATCGGAACAGCATTATCCGCCATTAATATTCCGAATCTGACCTATTACATCACCCATGGCAGCCGGGAAGAAAGAAACCGATATATTTCCCGCCTCTATGCTCAGGTTAGTTTATGGGGAACCATTATAACCCTCCTGGGGATCATTATTGCTCCGACTTTAGCCAGGCTTCTGGCTCCGGGGATCGAAGGGGAAGCAGCTAAAATTGCGGTTTTGCTGACCAGGATCATGCTGCCC
>JAAYZA010000189.1 GCA_012515055.1 Syntrophomonadaceae bacterium
CTGGATGATGGCACGGCAGAATTGATGTACTGGGCAGTCAAATTCGATCCTTCCGGATTGTTTTATCCGTTGCCCGATGATGTGATACGGGGCAGTCTGAAAGCTGCCTTTGCTTAAAATAATCGACTAAATGGGGGGTGGAAACGAAATTGAAGGGCGAGTTGTTCCACAAAGGAATTCTGCGTAAGGAAGACGACTGCTTCATTATTCGTCAATCCATCCCCTATCCATTGCAGGAAAACAATGCTTATCTGATCGAATCCAGCAATGGATGGTCCGTCATCGATGTAGGCATAGATCTGCCTTTGACCAGGGAAGTCTGGGAAATGGCCCTCAAAGAAGTGGGGATCTCCTTCCGGCAAATAAGGCAGATCTATATAACCCATTGCCATCCTGATCATCTGGGAGCAGCCCGCTGGCTGCAGCAAAAATGCGATGCCCCGGTATTTATGCACCGTGAAGAGATAAAACGGGCCCGGGAGTTTATTTTTATCGAGGAAGATTTCCCCGCTGTCTACCGAAGGGCTATCGAAGCTGAATGTAATCGCCATGGCTTTGAAAGCCGATTCCTGGATGGCCTGATATTGGACTGGCAGACCCAGGTAACTCCGCTGTTTAGAGCCCCCCGGGGGATCTATCCCCTGGATGCAGGTGATGAAATCGATCTGGCCGGAGAAAAATACCAGATCATACTGGCACCAGGCCATGCCGACGGCCAGGTCATGCTCTTTGAACCCGGCAGCCGCCGGTTGTTCTGTGCTGATGTCCTGACGGAAAATTCCTACCTGCACTTCAGCGACTGGCCCAACACCTTTCTTGAAAATCCCCTGGGTGATCTTTTTGACTCATTGGACCTCATGGAATCCCTGGAAGTTGCCAAGGTATATCCCGGTCATGGCTTTTGTTTTACCAATCTGCAGGAAATTATGGACACCTTGCGGGAAAAACATTGGCGCAATTTGGGAAAAGTCCTGGCAGCGATTACAGAGCCGGTGCGTTCAGGAGATTTATACCCCCAGCTTTTCAGCAAGATATACCCCATCGATTATGTCCATCTGCACCGCCTCCTCCTTGGTGAAACACTGGGCTATATGGAATATCTCTTCCGTCGGGGACGTTTGCAGAAGACCGATGACGGTGACAGGGTGGTCTTCGGGGGCCGGTGAGGCGGGAGGGGGGAGGCGTGAGGCGAGCCCGCGCCGGCGCGCGGTGTAGGGGCCGACGCCTCTGTCGGTCCGCGGGGGCTATTACTGTGGCATGCTCTTGCGTTGCAGGTGCAATCATTGTATTCCAGATCAAACTGAGCCACTGTTCCGATGAGCGAGAGCTAGTGTTCCGGAAAATGAGAGCCACCAACTGAGGTAATGGAGGTGTATTATGGGTTTTTCAAGAACCGATTGTCAGTTCCCAAGTCATGGTGATAACTGTTCAGCCTGGCTCTACTTGCCGGACGGTATGGTTAAGCCTTCACTGGTTGTTATGGCCCATGGTTTTGGGGGATTGAGAAACTGCGGGTTAGAGCCGTTTGCTGAATTATTCGCCGATCAGGGACTGGCAGTTTTATTGTTTGATTATCGGGGATTTGGAGAAAGTGAAGGTACCCCAAGGCAGTTAATTTCTCCGCGGAGACATGTGGAGGACTATCATGCCGCTGTAACCTGGGCGCGTGGGCAAAAAGATATCAATTCAGATAAGATAGCGCTCTGGGGAAGCTCTTTCAGCGGCGGCCACTCAATTGTGGCGGCCGCTCACGATCCGAAGATCGCCGCTATTTCAGTTCAAGTTCCTTTTGTTTGTGGAATAGCCAGTTCTACCCCTATAGTTATTCAGAACGGTGTGGGGTACTTTTTCACAGCTGTTTGCTCATCGAGCAAAGATTTTTGGCGGGCTGCGACTGCACAGGAACCCTACTCAGTTAAAATTTATGGCACGCCCGATGAATTTGCTATATTAAATACCCGTGATTCCAAAACAGGATATGAATCTCTTATACCTCCGGGGTTTAATGTGGAAAATGCAACACCGGCCCGTATTTTTCTTACCATGGCCTTATACCGTCCTACAAATGTGGCTGGCAGGGTAAAATGCCCGGCACTGGTCATAGCAGGGGAAAACGACTCACTAATTCCGATTGAGGCCGTAAAAAAGGCAGCCGCGAAAATGAAGCAGGCTGAGTTTATGTCCCTTCCGCTTGATCATTTTGACCCCTATTTAGGTGAACCATTCAACAAGGTGTCGCAAAAACAGCTCGGCTTTCTGAAAACCCATTTATAATGAAGTTAGTGAGTGGATTCGGCCCCAATCCTGTCGGCGCCCAGTCCACTTTTTCGTTATATCCATCATGGCAGATAGAGCATTTTTAACAGGCTATCGTCGGTGGGAAAAACGGACTTACTTTTAGTAACTTTACGGAGCTGGCGGTTAAACCCTTCAATGGCATTGGCAGTGTAAATAATTTTCCTGGTGTTTAATTATTGCCCCGCTATCGCTTAACAACTGTCCAACAACTGCTTAACCATTTCTTAACCATTGCTTAACTATTGTTCGGCCATTGCTTAACCATTGCTTGGCCATCGCTCGGCCATTGCTCAGCTACTGCTCAGCCATTGTTAACCCTATTTCTGTTTTCTGGTCCAGTCTGCCAGTGCTGTCAACAAACGGGTAATGGACTGGGCAGTCCTATCGTCGGTCAAATTACCTTCCTCATCGAATTTGGTATGGGCATGGGCAATAAATACTTCCGGACGGTTTATAACCAGTAGATTCAAGGAAGTACAGACCTGACGAAGATGATATTGGACCCGGGACCCGCCCAGCATCCCTGTTGAAGCACTCATTATGGCTGCAGGTTTTCCGCTGACCGGTGTCACTTCACCCCGGGAAGCCCAGTCCAGGGCATTTTTTAACACCGGAGGTATGGAAAAATTATATTCCGGTGTGCAGATCAACAGCGCATCAGCGGCAATGATCCGAGCCTTGAATTCCTCCACAACGGCAGGCACTCCTTCGGCCTCCAGATCTTCATTAAAAAAGGGCAGGCCGGCCAGGTCGATGATTTCAACCGCTACACCTTCCGGGGCCAGTTTTTGTGCTGCCCGTAGTGCCGCCTTATTGTAAGATCCCTGACGCAAACTGCCGGTAAAGGCTAAAATTCTAATTATTTCTGCCATTATTCATCCCTCCTGCTTTTATTATTACAAAATGCCTCAAATTACATCCAGTATATATCAACCAAAATAAAAATAATCATAAAGTTTCTTAAAATCCAGACCGGCCACTATCTGCCCGGCGTTGCGGGCATAGATTTGCTCCTTCCCCCGTAATAAATCCGGAGCCCTGATACCGTAATCTATGGATAAAGATGCCTCAATATAAGCCGCCAGCTGGTCACAGGCTTTGACCATTTCCCCGTCCAGAGGATTAAAACGGTCTTGATTGTATTCTGCGTCGAGGCCTTTTGCGGGACAAAGCTGTAAGCATCCATCAACTACCACCTTGTTTTCAAATTCATCTTCCAGAAAATATAGTATCTCTTCATGCCATTCCCGGGACAGCAAAGGCAGGATCTTTTCTTCAAACTGTACCTTTTCGATATCCTTGATGATGGCATCCAGTCCTTCCACTGAACGCTTGACCGGGGAGACGATATCCCTGGTCAAAACTTCGGGCAGATCGTGGAAAAGACCAGCAAAATAATTATTATAGATGCGCCGGGTGCAGGCACCGATTTCAACTGAGAACAGATAGGTCAAAACAGCTACGATCAGCATATGCCCCAGGACTGATGTCTGCGGAACCCGGGGAGTTTGGGCCCATCTTTGCTGAAAACGCAGTTGCCCGACCAGGTCCATAAAATTACGGTTGTTCTGCCCCAGTACATATTTTTGCACGCCGGGCAGGTCGTAAAACTCCTCCACTTCCCCGGTTATATTGCGGCGGGTCTCCTCCAGACCATAGATACCCTGGTTCATATGTTCAATGATGCCGAATTCCCAGCTGGTAGCCAGATAATGGGCAGCTTTCAGGATCCGTTTCTCCCGGGCGGAATACTCCGGAACAAGGAGATAATCATTGAGTTTCTGCCAGAAACCGCCCCCGACAGTTTCCGCACTGGTCTGCAGCTGTTCCAGGACCCAGAGATTCAGTTCCCTGCTTTTATGTTCCATTAAATGATGGAAGATATCCGGTCTTAAATCAGTTAGAATACTGCGCTGCAGGAACTCAAAGAGTCCCCCCTCGATTATATGCTGCCAGCCGATGGCCCGATCCCCGGAATCCTCTTCCGTGCGGGCCAGAACATAGGCGAAGACCATTTTATGGGCTTGCTTATCCAGTTCACTAAAACCGGTATGGGGCCTGATATGATCGTTCCAGCGCTGGATGCTGGCCGGGCGGAAGAGCAATTCCAGCATGTCTTTGCTTATCATGGCGTTAAATCTCCTTTGCCGGCTAATCCACTTCCAGAGTGTCTAAATCAATACTGTCCAGCAGTTCTTTTAATTTCAGCAATTCTTCTTTGTTCAAAGTGATCCCCTTGCCCATTTTGACCCGCTCCTCATCCCAATCGCGGATATCTATTTTAGGCTTGCGGTCATTCCAGCTGACCAGATTGATTTCCTTTCGCCAGCCCCGGGAACCCTCCGACAAAACCCCGATCTCCCTGGTGATATCGAATCTAATTTCTGCCATATTGCCCCTCCTTCACAAATGAAAAACACCTATTCTTTTTCCCGTTCCCGCAGCAATGCTTCCATCCTGTCCATCTTTTCCAGCAGCAAATCGTATTTGCCATTCATTTCTATCACGGCCTCCAGAAGCCTATCCACCCTTTTAGCCATATTATAAAAATAGGTTAACATTTTTTCACCTCACAAAATTCTTATGGACATCTTCGCTAAAATGTATATATTTCCCTGCTGGTTCAGCCGTTAAAAACAACCAAACCCCAGCGGGCCGACAGAGGCGTCGGCCCCTACACTGCGCGCCGGCGCGGGTTCGCCTCACTCCTCACACCTCCCGCCTCACTCTTTCCTGGCCCCTGACCCCTAGCCCCTAGCCGTTTCCAACTTTCCCCTTTCAACTTTCCGCTTTCATGGCGTCGGCCCCTGCGTCCGCGCGGCTCGAAAAGGCCGTTTATTTCCTGTAAGTATGCAAAGTTCAGTTGTTTTTGTCAAGAAAACGTGAATTTTGGATCTGCCCTGCCTTTTCACCGGGGCCAAACTGGTGTAAAGTATTTTTAGTGCTGGCCAAGTTTATTTTTGAACCGATTATATTTTGGTTCTTAAAATGGGAGTGAGTATTCGTGTTGTCCGCTTTTAAAGCTGTGGACCAATTAGTCCTGTACCGTGGTCTTTTGCAGGATCCTGTCATTTCTTTATACTGCAAGATGCTGGATGAAGGTCTGAGTGAAAATAACCCCTCTGCGGTTTATTATGAAGCCGTCCATCATCTGCTGGTATATTATGACCGGAGGGGTGTTCTGCCTGATCTATGGAAAAATTACATCCTGGGCAAAATAATCGCCCTGGATAATCCTCTGGCAGCAGCCTGCCAGAAAAATACGGAAAGCATGCATCCGGCTCTGCGGGAAGCCGGCCGGCATGATGCTGCCATACTGCAGGGGCTCATCAATTTTGATTTCGCCGCCTGGGGCGATTCCCTGGGACTCTCGGCTGGAAAATGGTTTGCTGCTGATGGTAAAAAACCCTCCTCCTCTTTTGCGACCAATCCCTCCTATGCTGCCGCATTGGAGGAACTGGCCCAGGCTGCCACTGACCCTGGAGAGCTTTTTTCTGCTCTGGCTGCTTTTTATCAAAATAACGGCAGCGGAGAACTGGCTGTTTACCGAGCCTTTTACTGGGAAGAAGGGGACCTGAAAGGCATCGCCCACCCGGATCCAGTAGAGTTTGCCGACCTCATCGGCTATCAGGAACAGATTCAGGCACTGAAGAAAAATACTGCCGCTTTTTTAAACCGTCGAGGCGGCAACCATGTTTTGCTGTATGGAGATAAGGGAACGGGCAAATCCTCTTCGGTAAAAGCACTATTAAATGAATATAGCAGCAGCGGCCTGCGCATTGTCCAGCTGCAGCGTCAGCAGCTGGAGGATCTGAATACTATTATTGATTTATTGCGGCAGCGCAGCGGTTTTTACATCATTTTCATTGACGATCTTTCCTTTGAAAATTTCGAAGTGGAATACAAATATTTAAAAAGCCATATTGAAGGCAGTTTGCAGGCACCGGCAGAAAATGTCCGGCTGTATGTGACTTCCAACCGACGTCATTTGATCCGTGAAAACTGGGAAGACCGCCAGCATAATGACGATGTCCACGGCCGTGATACCCAGCAGGAAAAGCTGTCTTTTGCCGATCGCTTCGGTCTCACCCTGACCTATACTTCCCCGCTGCAGAAGGACTATCTGAGCATGGTGAAGGAAATGGCCCGCCGGGAAGGGCTAAAAATAGATGAAGAATCACTGTTCCGGCAGGCTGTCCAATGGGAGTTAAGATATCACGGCCGTTCAGGACGTACTGCCCGTCAGTTTGTCAATGATTTAAAAAGCCGTTTGTAAAAACAGCTGAACAATGGCGAAACGATAGTTTAACAGTTGTTGAGCGGTTGTTTAGCGATCGTCAACCTTGCCCATTGCCCTGAATTCTCGCCTTACCCCTTACTTTCCGCAGCACTTTTTTCCACTTTCTACTTTCGACTTTTAGCAGCAAAAATGACATCCCCCTGCTTCCAGCCTTGACATCGCATCTGAATTATTATATAAAATTATTTAGCACTCACTTGCGCAGAGTGCTAATTTAATATCGGCTATCGTTTGATTATAATCACGGAGGGATGAAAAATGGCTAAAAAACAATTCAAAGCAGAATCCAAAAGACTTTTGGACCTGATGATCAATTCGATTTACACCAATAAAGAGATATTTTTAAGGGAACTGATATCCAATGCCAGTGATGCCATTGACAAAATCTATTATCGGGCTTTAACGGATGAAAACCTCAGCTTCGACAAGGACAGCTATTTTATAAAAATTACCCCCGACAGGGAAAACCGCACCCTGACAGTTTCTGACACCGGCATCGGCATGACCAAAGAGGAATTGGAAGGCAATCTGGGTGTTATTGCCCGCAGCGGTTCACTATCCTTTAAAAAAGAAATAGAAAAAGATGAAGACTATGATATCATCGGTCAATTTGGCGTGGGTTTTTATTCCGCTTTCATGGTGGCTGATGAAGTAACCGTCATCAGTAAAGCCCTGGGCAGTGAGGAAGCCTATAAATGGGTGTCTTCCGGCCCCGACGGCTATAATATAGAAGCAGCGGAAAGGGACAGCGTAGGGACCGATATCATTATCAAAGTGAAAAAATCCGATGAGGATGAAAATTTTGACCAGTATCTGGACCAATATCGGCTGCGCAGCCTGGTGAAAAAATACTCAGATTTCATCCGTTATCCCATTAAAATGGATACCGTCAGTTCCCGGCTAAAAGAGGGCAGCGAAGATGAATACGAGGATTACACCGAGGAAACCACTTTAAACAGTATGGTCCCCATCTGGCGCAAAAATAAAAATGAACTCACCCCGGAGGACTATGAGAATTTTTATATGGAAAAACATTTTGGTTTCGACCAGCCTTTAAAACACGTCCATATAAGTGTTTCCGGTGCGGTAAGCTATAATGCCATTTTATATATCCCGGAAAAAATACCCTTCGATTATTATACCCGGGAGTATGAAAAAGGCCTGGAGTTGTACTCCAATGGGGTTTTGATCATGAATAAATGCGCCGATCTCCTGCCGGATTATTTCAGTTTTGTCAAAGGCACGGTAGACTCGGAAGATTTGTCCCTGAACATCTCCCGCGAGATGCTGCAGCATGACCGTCAGCTTAAAATCATCGCCAAAAATATCAAAAACAAAATCAAAAGTGAACTTCTGAGCATGTTGAAGGATGACCGGGAAAACTACGAGAAATTTTATACTTCCTTCGGCCGCCAGCTGAAATTCGGCGTCTATGACAATTACGGCATGGACAAGGAAACCCTGCAGGACCTGCTGCTCTTTTATTCCTCCACCCAGAAGAAATTGGTGACACTGGACGAATATATCGCCCGGATGCCGGAAGAGCAAAAATATATTTACTATGCCAGCGGGGAAACCAATGAGCGGATCGCCAAAATGCCCCAGACTGAACTGGTGGCTGACAAAGGTTATGAAATTCTTTACCTGACCGATGATGTCGATGAGTTCACCATCAATATCCTGATGAATTACCAGGAAAAAGAATTCCGCTCCGTATCCAGCGACGATCTGGGCATTGAAGCCGGTGAAACGAAAACTGCCGAAGAAAAGGCGGAGGATCTGGAGCTGTTTGCCTATATGAAGGGAAAACTGGGTGACAAAGTCAAGGATGTAAAAGCCTCCAAACGCTTGAAGACCCATCCCGTTTGTTTGTCCAATGAAGGCGCCATTACCATCGAAATGGAAAAAGTGCTAAACACCATGCCCATGGACCAGGGCATCAAAGCCAGCAAAATACTGGAGATCAACACCAAACATGAGGTTTACAGCGCATTGCAGGATGCCCTGGCCAATGACAGGGAGAAACTGGATCTATTCACCAGTCTGCTCTATAATCAAGCACTCCTGATCGAAGGCTTGCCTCTGGAAGACCCGGTGGAATTCTCCAATCGTATTTGTGAGCTGATGAAATAAAAAACGCCGCCCGATAATGATAAAAATTCCCCCGGTTACAGAAGCCTAACAGCCGGCCGGCAAAGGGTTACGGGCAATAGCTCCAATGGCTTCTAAACAAATGTTTAGAGAACTAAACATTTGTTTAGGCGGAAGGCCCCGCCCCCGAGCAGAGCCAGCCTGACGGTATTCTTACTTATACCACTCAGAGCGAAGAAAAACGGCTGAGGGCAAGGCAACCGGGAAGCGGTGCGATTGAGGCGTACCTCGTTATCCGGCAGAGCGAATAAAAAAAGCGAAGGTCGAGGCACAAACAAGCCCCGCGATTGAGCCGTATAAAAGTACGGCGATTGAGCGGGGCTTCTTGTTTGCCTTCCGGTATTCTTGCTTATACCACTCAGAGCGAAGAAAAACGGC
>JAAYZA010000363.1 GCA_012515055.1 Syntrophomonadaceae bacterium
CATTTTGCTGCTGCCTTCCTTGCTCAGATAAAGTCGGATAATTCTTTGATCATTTACATCAAGCCTTTTTTCCACCCAGCCCCGCTCTTCCAATTTGCGTATCTGGTTGGAAATATGAGATTTGGCGATACCCGTGCGCCGGGCCATTTCACTGACGGTAATACCCGGTTCAGCCTTTATATGCTTGCTGATCATAAACAAAGAAAAATGTAAATCATTGGCAGCAAATATATCCCGGGCATATTTCCCCATGCCGCGGTTAATATCATGCAGTAATTCTGCCAGTTGTTCGTATACCAGGTCCACAACCATCTCTCCTTATATTGCTGGAATTATATTTTAAATTGAAAAAAATGTTCTGCACAGAACGATTATACAGCTTTAAATGTCGTTCTGTACAGAACAATATTTTAGAGGTCAGCGGGAAACAGAAATTTATTTGTAATGGAAAAGCTGCTGATTGGTATTAAATGAGATTGTGTCAGACTGAATCAGGCCTATATTATTTGCCCTCAGTCGCAGCCAGGCTGCTTTAATCTGGTCAGACAAAGGATTTCACATAGTAATTCCAGGATGCAGGGGGGAGCTTCAGGGGGCGTTATAAGAAATTTCAGGAGGGAATATCATTAATCTGTGTCACTGCGCTCCAGTTTCAGGATACTCATAATTTCGCTCACCAATATACCTTGTCAGGCCAAAGATTTAAATTGATTCTTCATATCGGTAATACTCTACTATATATTCATCGAGTTTCTGACTTATTTTAAGCAGAAGCTCTTTACTTATATTGATACTTGCCGCATTATTAAGAATGTTTCTGGCGGTCTCGATCCTATTTTTACAGGTCACCACATAAACCTCCTAAGAAATGGTATCACATAACATTTTATAGAATGGGCATGCAGTTTGCAAACAAATAATATAGGCAACAGGCAAATTCAGATATGCTCCAGATTTAGATAAGGTATTTTTAAAGTGTGGTGAGATAATAAATGGTCAACAATAGTAGCATTGATACCAGGTCGATTGGTAGAAGGCTGCGGAATGAAAGAGAAAAACTTGGATTATCCCGGGAAAGTTTTGCGGAAATCCTGGGGCTGTCATCTTATTATGTGGGACAACTGGAGCGGGGAGAACGTCAGATGAGTCTGCTGGTAACCGTAAAAATATGCGATTGTCTGCGTATTTCTCTTGACTACCTGGTTATGGGAAAGACCAATTATAATGCTATATATGCTGCCCCACAAGACGAAGGTGTTATTAAGCACATGACCGGGGAAGATCTTAAAGATGCTGACCGTTATGATACGGCTGAAAATTCGGAAATAAAGATGTTGTTCGACAAATGTTCGCCCAAAGAACTGGAACTTATTAATAAGCTTATCAAAACCATCCTGCCATATTTAAAAAGATAAAATCATGCAGTTTTAGTATGCACCTTAAGGGAATTTTGAACCTATAAAGACAGAGTACTGGCTTAATCAGCTGCAAAGCAATCCCGCGCCATTGCAGCGCGGGACGCCCGGAAAGAAAAATGCATTCTTTAATCCTCTTTTCCCTTGTCCTGTTCGATGATCAGCCCTTCTATGTGGTGTTTACCCATGATTTTTCTCTTTTTACGGTTCTCTTTGGTTTCAAAAAGGATATCCATGTCGTAGTTTTCAGGATACAGATCTTCACGGTCAATATGGAGGGTCAGGCGTTTGTGGTTTATAGAGTATTTCTTGCCCATCACCATGACTACCACCTCACCCCGGCTGTTCTCTTCCTCACATACTATGCCGGTGTGTTCCATGTTGCTGATATAGACCCGGTCGCCGCGTTTCAGGTCCGGCTTCACATATTGCCTGCTTCGCTCCCGCTTCTCCTTTTGTTTATAATATTCATCCTGCCGATGCTGTTCCATGATCAACTGCTGACACTCGTCCTGAACGGCCATGACTTCTGTATATTGATCATAGCTGCCGTCGTAGCTTACTTTTTCTCCGTAGGTAAACTCGTGGGCCCGCTCGATAATATGTCTGTTTATCCCCAGCCGCAGTGCGATCAGAAAGGCGCTGCTGTTTCCCCAGCTGCCGATCTGCAGTTTATAAAGCGGCCGGAGGGTTTTGATGTCAAAAGCCATGCAGCCGTTTTCAAAACCTGGTGTATTCAGGGCATATTCCTTGATTTCGCCGAAGTGGGTGGTGGCGATTATAGATGCTCCGCGGGCAAAGACTTCCTCCAGCACCGCAATGGCAAAGCCGCGTCCCTCCGCCGGGTCGGTGCCGGCTCCCAGTTCGTCCATGATGACCAGGGTGGAAGGGCCGCAGGTTTTTAAAATCGTTTGAATGTTTTTCACATGGGATGAAAACGTACTCAAAGACTGCTCAATACTCTGGCCGTCGCCGATATCGGCAAGTATGCCGGAGAAAACCGCAAATTCGCTGCCTTCTGCCGCCGGTACATGCAGGCCGCTTTGAACCATCAGGGCCAGCAAGCCTGCGGTCTTCAATGCCACAGTTTTGCCGCCGGTATTGGGACCGGTTATGATCAGGGCTCTGTAATCTTCACCGATAGCAAGATCCAGCGGAACGGCATTTGGTCCTAGCAGCGGGTGCCGGCCCTGCCTGATCAGGATCTTATTGGAACGGTTGAGGCTGACCGGCTTCATATCCATGCTGCGGCTGTATTTGGCCTTGGCGAATATAAAATCGTAGTTGACCATTGCTTCCATGTTTATATTCATCTGCCGGTGATGCTCCTTTACCTGCCGGGACAGATCGGCCAATATCCGGTAAACTTCATTTCTTTCTTCTATTACCAGCAGATCCAGCTCTGTCTGCAGCTTGGCAATAGCAGCCGGTTCCATGAACACCGTTGAACCGGTAGAGGACATGTCAACTGCCTGACCGGGGAATTTCTTCATGTCCTGGCGCCGTACGGGCACAACATACCGGCCGTTCCTGCTGCTGATAATGGAATCCTGCAGCATGTCCTTGCAGGCAGGAGAACGAAGGATTTCGTTCAATTTTTGCTTGATACGGTCCTCTGTTATCATTGACCTTTTGCGGATTCGGGACAGCTCACTGCTGGCCCGGTCATCGACCCGGCCGTTGACGATACAGCGGCGGATCTCTTCTTCCAGCCCGCTCAAGTCATACATGGATAGAGCATAAGCTGCGATTCCGGGACCGATGGACTGCATGCTGTCCATGTACTTGCGGACACGCTTCACGCCCTCCAGCAGGGTCAGGCAGGTATTCAATTCTTCGGGGACCAGGACCATTTCCTTGTCCGCTTTGGCAAGAATCGCTGCAATGCCTTCCATGGAAATCAGGGGCACGCTGGAATTGACTGCCAGCATCGCGGCAGCCTCGGTAGTTTCGTTCATCGCCGTATTTATTATGTCGATATCTTTATACGGCTGAAGTTCGGCGATCATCTGCCGGGCTCTTTCTGTCATCGCATAATTCTTTATTTCTTCAATTACCTTGTCAAACTCAAGGATATTCATTGTATACTGATTCAATTTATTTACCTCCAATTCTTATAAAAACAGGGCTGTGTAAGAACACGGCGGTTCCTGCACAGCCCTTTACGGCCAATGGCTACTTTATTGCTGACAAAGGTACAAAAAAACCGTGCACAGGGCACGGTATTCATCTTTGCTGTTTTATTGACATGCCGCCGGTGTTCATATTCCCTGATCCGCACAACAGCATAAAGCACCATTAAAAGCGGCACTTCTGCGCACGAATCAAGAACCATATCAAGTTATGGTTAGTTATGAACTACCCCGGACATACATTCATTCCTTAACTTTAAATATTTATTTACCTTATTAAACAATAGCTTAAAAACGAAAGAAAATCAATCTTTACTTCCGCTTGGCTGCAAGCTGCATTGTTCATCTAAAGAAATTCGCATATAATATCTTTAGATGAGGTTAGGAGGATGGTTTTGTGCCAAACATTAAATCAAGTACGGACTTACGGAACAACTATAATGAGATTTCCACCTTTTGCCGGGAAAGCAGAGAACCTGTTTTTATTACGAAAAACGGA
>JAAYZA010000007.1 GCA_012515055.1 Syntrophomonadaceae bacterium
AGCACTGTAACCTGCAAAGAATAATTATAGTGGGGTCAATAGAAGACTTCCCCGGTTTTATTCACAGTCTGGGCCAGTATGGGCTGCCCATCTCCATTCAAACACTCTGCCCGCAGCAGCAGGAGGCTCTGGCCCATCAAATGCTATATGAGAAAGGACTGGCAGTCAGTATCAGCTTATTAAATCCTGATTGCTGGGAGAATGATGATCTGGCCATTGTTTTTGCCGATTCGCCGGGAGTTTTCCGGGGAAATAGAAATGCCGGGCTGACCATTGACCTTAATAATCACAGCTGTGACCTGGCACCCGGGCTCAGCAGTGAATTTGAACGAAACGGCCTGTTGCCGGCCCTGTATAATATTGCCCCTATTCTGGAAAGCTGTCTTCTGGCTAAAGCAGGATTTTATGGCAGCGGCGCCGAATCTATTGCCGCGGATAGTTCAAAGGCGGAGTTTACCAATCTGGAAAAAATCGGCCGCCAATGGGGATTATGGGATGTCTTCCTTGACAAGGTCATATGAGGTCCTTATAATACCATCAAGGAAAAAAGAAATCATGGGACGGCGGATTTTAAAGGACCGGGGTGTCAAGCGAGCATAGTCTCGCTTTTATAAGTTTTTATTAAGGAGCGATCAAATGGCTGGAGAAAAAGAAGTTTTGCTGACCAAGGAAGGTCTGGAAAAGTTAGAAAATGAATTGGAGAACCTTAAATCCATCAAACGGCAGGAAGTTGCCGACCGTATCAAGCAAGCCATAGCCTTTGGTGATATCACGGAAAACTCCGAATATGAAGATGCTAAAAATGAGCAGGCTTTCATTGAAGGCAGGATAATGCTGCTGGAAAAGACCCTGAAAAATGCCCGCCTGATGGAAGACACTGAAATTCGTACTGATGTTGTTTCATTGGGATCCAAAGTTACCTTGCGGGAAGTAAAAGGCGGGCGGGAAATTAGTGTTACACTTGTTTCCTCAGTAGAGTCCAAGTTAAGAGATGGCAAGATATCTGATGAATCACCGGTGGGCAAAGCTATTCTGGGCAAAAAAGTCAATGCCAATGTGAAAGTACAGGCCCCGGCAGGAATAATTCAATATAAGATTATAAAAGTTGAAAAATAGCTGTTTCTTTCAATAGCGGAAAGGAGGCAAGGTTAATTGTCTCATGAAGAAACCCAGGATTTAAACGAATTGAAAAAAGTCCGAATAGATAAATTGAATGAACTTAAAGCAATGGGTATCGACCCCTTTGGCCAGCGTTTTGAGCGCAGTGCAACAGCTGAGGATATTCACCAGCAGTACCAGTCTTATGAAGGGCAAACAGTGCAAGTAGCCGGCAGAATAATGTCTAAAAGGAGACATGGAAAAGCAGGTTTTGCTAATTTACAGGATTTTTCCGGTGAGATCCAGCTCTATTTTCGCAAAGATGATCTGGGGGAAGAGAACTACGAAATATTCAAAAAGATGGATATCGGTGATATTCTGGGGATCGATGGCCGGGTTTTTACTACCCAGAAGGGCGAGATAAGCCTGCATGTGACCGGGATGGTCTATTTATCAAAATCCCTTAATCCCTTACCGGAAAAGTGGCACGGGCTGAAGGATGTCGAGCTCAGATACCGCCAGCGCTATGTGGATTTGATCGTTAATCCCGGGGTTAAGAGTGTTTTTATCAAGCGCAGTCAAATTATTAAAGAGATCCGCAGATTTATGGATGAGTCGGGATTTCTGGAAGTTGAAACACCCATGATGCATCCAATTCCGGGTGGTGCTGTGGCCCGACCCTTTGTGACCCATCATAATGCACTTAACATGGAACTTTATCTGCGTATTGCCCCCGAATTGTATTTAAAAAGGCTATTGGTGGGAGGGCTGGAAAAAGTCTATGAAATCAACCGCAGTTTTCGCAATGAAGGGATTTCGACCCGGCACAACCCCGAATTTACCATGCTGGAAGTATACCAGGCCTATGGTGATTTTGAAGTAATGATGGAATTGACTGAAAACCTGATTTCCTCAGTTTTATATAAAGTCAATGGCACTATGAAGATCGATTTTGAAAATACCGCCGTCGATTTCACCACCCCCTGGAAGCGCCAGTCGATGCTGGAGGCGATCCAGGAGTACACCGGGCTGGATTTTAATGATATCCGGACAGATGAAGCCGCCCGGAAGGCCGCCGAAGATTTAAAAGTACATACAGGGAAAGATGCCAGCCGCGGGGAGATAATCAATGAGATCTTTGAACAATTTGTGGAGGACAAATTGATCCAGCCCACCTTTATTTACGGCCATCCGGTGGAGATATCCCCACTGGCTAAAAGAAACCGGGAGGCCCCTGAACTTACCGATCGATTTGAATTATTTATAATGCAAAGGGAAATAGCCAATGCCTTTTCCGAGCTCAATGATCCACTGGATCAAAAAGAGCGTTTTATGGCCCAGGCGGCCAAAAGAGCCGGGGGAGATGCTGAGGCCCATATGATGGATGAAGATTATCTGAATGCACTGGAATATGGCATGCCCCCCGCCGGAGGTCTGGGGATCGGCATTGACCGTTTGGTAATGTTGTTTACCGATTCACCATCGATCCGCGATGTCATATTTTTCCCCACTCTGCGGCCCCGGGAATAATCAGCAATGACAGCCAGTCCTTAAGGCATAGCTAGAGGGACTGGCTTTTTATTATATTTAACCAATCCCTTTTTAAAGGCATCCATAACTGCCCGGTTCTCATCCAGTCGATAAATCCGGGCTGGTTCCTCATTCTGGTCCCAATCAGTACCATTCCACCAAATAGCAGCTTTGATCTGGGGATACTGATCAATTTGGCGGAACATGTCCTGGACCCAGGCGGCTTTGTCCCCGCCTGCCGAATTGGAACCAAACTCAGTTATGATGAAGGGATGACTGAAATAGCTGCTGTAAGTATTATATAAGGGATCATAGATCTCGCCGAAACTACGCCAGAGTTCCCCGGGATAGTAAGTGCCGGTATTATAACCGGTCAGACCGATAATATCTACATAGTCATCACCGGGGTAATAAGCCAGGGCATGG
>JAAYZA010000256.1 GCA_012515055.1 Syntrophomonadaceae bacterium
GAAGTATGGGTGATTCCCGTAATCAGATTATCCCTTATAAAATGAACATTGTTGCTATTATCCATATTCTGGATAGAAACCAAAGTTCCTGCTGAATTGTTCAAAGTTGATCTGACTCGTATGGGAATATTGCATTGCATTGCTATTTCAACCGCCCGGGGATGGATCACTTTGGCGCCATCGCGGGCTAACTGACAAATTTCATTATATGTTATGGAATCCAGGACCCTGGCATTTTCTACTATACGCGGATCGGCGGTCATTACCCCATCAACATCGGTGAATATATCGATCATTTGCGCATTTAAAGCGACCCCCAGGGCACTGGCAGTGGTATCGCTGCCCCCCCTGCCCAGGGTGGTTATGTGCCCTTTTTCGTCTGCGCCCTGGAAACCTGCCACAACCGGCACAATATCATTTTCAAGACATTCTATAATTTTTTGGGGATTTACATAGAGGATGTGGGCATTGCCAAAATTGCTGTCAGTTACTATTCCGGCTTGTTCCCCACTGAGATAACAGGCTTTGATCCCGCTGGCATTAAGATAATTGGCCAGTATTATTCCTGATATCAATTCACCACAGGACATAATCAGATCGAGATCTTCCAGAGAAGGCGTAGCATTGACCTCCTTGATCAGATTGATCAAAGTGTCGGTAGCATAGGGATCCTTTTCTCTTCCCATGGCTGAAACCACTGTAACAACAGCATATCCCTGGCTTTTGGTGCTATGAATTATTTCCTTGATACGTTTTTTCAATTCCGGCGAGGCTACTGAGGAACCCCCGAATTTTTGTATAATGGTTTTCAATTGACGTCCACACCTTCTTAAAAAAGATTATGACTGACAACGTATTCTGCTATTTGAATAGTGTTGGTAGCCGCGCCTTTTCTGACCTGGTCTGCTGCCACCCATAAAACGATGCCATTGTCGACTGAAATATCTTTTCTTATCCTGCCGACGAAGACATCATCACTGTCAGCAGTAAATAAGGGCATGGGATATTTATTTTCACCCGGCTGATCCAGAACAACGATCCCCGGAGCATTTTGCAAAATATTTCTGGCCTCTTCCGGGGTTATAGGAATCCTGGTTTCTATGCTGATAGCCTCAGAATGACTGCGGTAAACTGGAACTCTGACTGCAGTAGCAGCGATCCTCATTTCATCAGCGTGCATGATTTTCCTGGTTTCAAAAACCATTTTCATTTCTTCCCGGGTATAATCATTGGCTTCAAAAACATCTATATGTGGGATCACATTAAAGGCGATGGGATGTTGAAATATTATAGGTTCAATGTTGCTCCCGCCCTGATAGGCAGCGACAGCTTCAGTCAGTTCATCGATACCAGCTGCACCTGCACCTGATACCGCCTGATAGGTCGAAACTACGATCCGTTCAATTCCAGCAGCCTGATGGATGGGGTTTATAGCTACGGCCATAATTATAGTAGAGCAATTGGGACTGGCAATCAAACCCTGATGAAGTTTTATGTCTTCAGGATTGACCTCGGGAACAACCAGGGGAACCTTTTCTTCCATGCGAAAAGCATTGCTGTTATCGATTACCAGACATTTATTTTCCATCGCCACCGGGGCAAGATTCCTGCTGATATTTGATTCGACCGCAAATAAAGCCACATCAGCCTGAGCAAAAAACTCGGGACTGGCTGTTTGAACAGTAAGTTCCTGGTCCTTGAATTTAAGCTTTTGACCTGTCTCCCGGGGGTCAGCAGCTACCAGCAAGTTTTTCAACGGGAAATTCCTTTCCGCCAATATTTTAAGCATTTCCTGCCCCACTGCGCCCGTTGCACCAATTACGGCCAGATTGATTCCACCAGACAATATAAAAACCTCCTGCTGTGAATATCTATGGTGTATTGTAGCACAATGAAAGCATCGTTCTCAAGAAATTAAGCTGGCCCCAGCAAAACGGGCTGGATCTGTTTGCCCTGCAGAGCGAGGCATATGGTATCAACCACCAGTTCCATATCGAATAATATGGAATTGGCTTTACTGTGTGGATTATCCTGGCGGAAAGGTATGAAATAAATATTTTTCATATTCAGCAGCGAACCAATATTCCTGGCGTTGAGGCTTAATGCATCATTGGTGGATATTCCGATAACAACGGGTTTTTGGTTGCGCAGCTGTGCTTTTATGGCCATTAAAGCCGGGGTATCGACTATACCATTGGCTAATTTGGCAATGGTATTGCCCGTTGCCGGTATTACCGCTACGATGTCCAGATAGTTGACTGGTCCAATTGGTTCGGCCCCGGTGATAGTATTTATAATGGGTTCATCCGTTATGGCCCCCAGTTCATTTTTAAGATCTGCTGCCTGGTAAAAACGATTGTCAATACCATCTACTGTATAGGACATGATGGGATGAATTATGGCCCCCTCTTCTTTCAAAAGTTTTATCTGGGGTATGACATCTGCTATGGTACAATGAGAACCGGTCAGGACTATGCCGGTTTTTACTCCTCTTAACCTGTTCCTGTGCAGTTTATTCACCTCCTGCCCGCTGGTTATAACCAAAAAGCAAGTTTTTATCAAGTTTTGATAACTCATCAATGATCAGATTGGGAATCACTTGGGCCAGTATCCTTCCGGCAGAATCCGGGGCCACTTTCCCGGGTAAACCCGGTGCCAGTATGGCTTTTATTCCATAGAGGCTGGCTGCTTCAAAATCAGTGCCGCCTGGCTGACTGGCCAGATCGATTATTATCAGTTCATGATTGGCATGTTTTAACAGATCCCGGTTCAATATCATGGCCGGAACCGTGTTAAAGACAAAATCAACTTCATTTAAAATACCGGGCAATTCATCATATCCTGTTTTGATACAGCCCATTTCGGCAGCCCTGGCCAGCTGCCCCCGGTTGCGTGCAGTCACACAAACATTGGCCCCCAGGGCTTTAAGAGTCCGGGCTAAAGTAATTCCCACCCGGCCAAAACCAATGATACAAACCCTGCTGTCATGCAAAGTTATCCGGCTGTTTTCCATGGCTATCTGAATAGCCCCTTCGGCAGTTGATATGGAATTGGGGATGGCTATTTCATCCAGTTCTATTGTTTCCACCAGGGCAAAACTGTGCAGCACAGCCCAGTCCTGTAAATATTGGCGGGCCGAGCCAATTAAAACCAGAGCATTATTGGCCATACTGGCAATGGCTTTCTCGGTTAAAAACAGGCTCTCCTCGGCATAAACAGCTCTAATCCGGCCTTCCGCATCAGTGCCCGGCAGTGGCAGAATAACCACTTCCGCCTCTTTGCAGGCCTTTTCAACCGAGTTAACGGCAAATGCTCCCTGAACGACTTTTTCTCTGGGGAACCCTGCTACTGCAATAGTAGCGCCCATTTTTACCAGTTCACTAATAAGAATAAGCTCCCGGTCATCTCCTCCCAATACTGCTATTTTCACCCCTGACAAAACTGAGCTCAATTGTATTCCCCCTTCGAAATGACTAC
>JAAYZA010000081.1 GCA_012515055.1 Syntrophomonadaceae bacterium
ACAGCGGTGCGGAAGCCAATGAAGCAGCCATTAAACTGACCCGCAAATATTTCCATGACCGCCAGGAACATAAGAAATATGGGATAATAAGCTTTATCAATTCTTTTCATGGGAGAACACTGGGCAGTCTGGCCGCCACCGGTCAGACCAAATACCAGCAAGGCTTTGAACCCATGAACCCGGGCTTTGTTTATGCCCGATACAATGATCTGCCCTCAGTGGAAGCCGCCATCGATGAAAACACTGCTGCTGTCATGGTGGAAGTTATTCAGGGTGAAGGAGGAATCATACCGGCAGACATTTCCTTCCTGCGCGGCTTAAGACAATTATGTGACCAAAAAGGAATGCTTTTGATCATCGATGAAGTGCAGACCGGGGTGGGACGGACCGGGAAATTCCTGGCCAGCCAATTATACGGCATCCAGCCGGATATAGTCACACTGGCCAAGGGACTAGGGGGCGGGATCCCCATCGGTGCCTGCCTGGCGGTGGATAAAGTCGCCGCCGCTTTCGAACCGGGCAGCCACGGCTCCACCTTTGGCGGCAACCCCCTGGTCACTGCCGTTGCTGCCAGAGTAACTGAAATAGTCAGTGATGAAGCATTTTTGAAAAGGGTAGAGGCAATGGGGGCCTTTCTCAGTGAAAAACTGCTCAGCCTCAGCGACCCGCGCATCGTTCAGTTCCGGGCCCGGGGTTTGATGCAGGGTCTGGAGTTTGACCGGGAAGTAAAGGAACTGGTGGGGATTTGTTTGAAAAAAGGCCTTCTGGTCACTAATGCCGGTCCCAATGTGCTGCGATTTGTACCCCCCCTCACTGTCAATGAGATAGAGATTAACGGGGCGGCAGCCATACTGGAACAGGCTTTACTGGATTGGCAATAAAGAAGGGAGAGAAACGCTTGGAAATGAAATCTAATATGAAAGGCCGGTCTTTTATCAGTATCCATGATTTCACTGCTGATGAGATCAATTACATCCTGGAAATAGGAAAACAGTTGAAAACCATGCAGAAAAGGGGCGTTTCGCACCGATATCTGGCGGGAAAAACCCTGGGGATGATCTTTCAAAAATCTTCCACCCGTACCCGGGTGGCCTTCGAGGTGGGTATGTACCAATTAGGAGGACATGCCCTGTTTTTAAACCCCCGCGATATACAGCTGGGCCGGGGGGAGACCATAAAAGATACAGCCCGGGTCCTGGGGCGGATGCTGGATGGGATCATGATCCGCACCTTTGACCATGAAGAAGTGGTGGAACTGGCTGAATGGTCAGGGATACCGGTCATAAATGGTTTGACCGATCTTTTGCACCCTACCCAGGTCATCGGCGACCTCATGACCATCCAAGAGAATAAAGGTCGAATAAAGGGACTTAAACTGGCTTATATCGGCGACGGCAACAACATGGCCCATTCCCTGCTCTTCGGCGGGGCCAAAACAGGTATGGATGTAGTGATCGCCGCGCCGGAAGGATTGGGCCCCGATGCCGGGATTTTAGAACTGGCCCGCCAGGATGCCGAAAGCACCGGCGCCATACTGACAGTGGTCCAGGATCCGGCGGAAGCGGTGCAGGGAGCAGACATCCTGTATACGGATGTGTGGGCCAGCATGGGCCAGGAAGAAAATGCCGCCGAAAAAGAAGCCCTGTTCAAAGATTATCAAATCAATCAGCAATTATTGCAGCAGGCGAAGCCCGATGCCATCGTTCTCCATTGCCTGCCGGCCAAAAGGGGCAAAGAAATCACCGATGAAGTAATGGACGGCCCCCAATCCAGAG
>JAAYZA010000072.1 GCA_012515055.1 Syntrophomonadaceae bacterium
AAAAAGCGAAGGTCGAGGCACAAACAAGCCCCGCGATTGAGCCGTATAAAAGTACGGCGATTGAGCGGGGCTTCTTGTTTGCCTTCCGGTATTCTTGCTTATACCACTCAGAGCGAAGAAAAACGGCCGAGGGCAAGGCAACCGGGAAGCGGGACGATTGAGGCGTACCTAGTCATCCGGCAGAGCGAATAAAAAAAGTGAAGATCGAGGCACGAACAAGCCCCGCGATTGAGCCGTATAAAAGTACGGCGATTGAGCGGGGCTTGTGAAGTAACGATGAGATTCGCTTTTTTTATCGCTCTGGAGTTAGTCGATTTTATTAGTCCTGGTCCAAATCTTCAACTCATTAGCCTGCTTCACCAGATCATCGCGGAAATCGGGATGAGCAATTTCGATGATCCTTTCGGTGCGCACCCATTGATTCTGGGCTTTCATTTTCCTTACTCCGTATTCAGTGGCAATATAGTCCACCAGGTGGCGGGAAACAGTGGTACAGGTCCCCCGCTCAAAGGTGGGAACTATGCGGGAGGTCATTTCCCCATCCTTATTGGTATGGGTGGACGGCAGACAGATAAAACTCTTGCCTCCTTCAGACCATTGTGCTCCCAGAATGAAGTCGGTCATGCCGCCATGGCCTGTGATCTGCCTGGTTCCCGTGCTTTCAGCACTTATCTGGGTATACAGGTCCACCTGCATACATTGGTTGATGGAGATCATATTATCCAGTTGGGCAATGATCCGGGGATCGTTGACATAATCCACCGAATAACTGGCCAGATTGGTATTATCATTCATCCAGTCATAGAGCCTCTGGGTGCCAACTGCAAAAGTATAAGCAGCTTTATATCTGTCGATATTTTTCTTGCTGCCATTGGCCTGGCCGGAATCGATCATATCTATATAGGCATCGACAAACATTTCTGAATGGATCCCCAGGTCTTTAAGGTCAGTCTTTTTGATAACATGGCCCAGAGCATTGGGCAATCCGCCGATCCCCAGCTGCAGGCAGCTGCCGTCATGAATAAACTCCACCAGATGTTTGGCGATTTGATCTTCCACTTCAGTCGGTTCCGGGATCTCGGGAGCAGCAAACAACATCTGATCATCAGGTGCTTCAACAATAAAATCCACCTGGGATATATGTACGCTTTCCTGATTTCCTCCCAGACATCTGGGCATATTTTTATTAACTTCTACTACTCTACGTTTAGCTACCTCGAAGCTGGTGATGGATTCGGAATTGATCGGCCCAAAATTAAAATAACCGTTCTTATCCATTGGCCCCACCTGCTGCCAGACCCAATCGGTCTGTTTACCCAGGTTGACAGTCTGGTCACGAACGAATTCACAGCACATGTGATAGGTGATCGGTGCATAAACGATATTATCATAATAGTTTGCCAGGATCCTGGTAAGGGCGCTCCAATGCCAATCCTGCCAGTCAAAACTCTCCTTATACTGGATAACTTCCGGCACCGGCGGTGCTGTACTGCAAGCTACAAAGAGCACATCCTTCAGCTCTTCATGTCTTTTAGCTACTTCCTGAATAAGTACTACCGGTTTGGCAGTAAAATATCCCAGTTTGATACCTTCCCCTGATTGGACCATCCCCGCCACCGCTTCTGCAGTGGTCAGCTTTTCCTTATATTCCTTCTGATAACCCATCTTCCCCCGCCTTTCTAAAAATATATAATGTTATTTTATCATTATATTACGGAGAATGATATTTTGTTCACAAAGTTTATATCTTTAGAATTTTTTGACTTTAAAAACTTTCATTAATAACAGCAGGAGCAGATCTTTGTGTGGAGGAAAAGAGATAAAGGCGAGGGTTCACCCACCGGGAAACTCCATAGTAAAAGCCTTTTGTCCGAGTCAGGCCCCTCTCCATACCACCAGCAGAAGACCGGGCTTTTCCGGAACACAATGATTGCTCCAGCAACGCACTAGCTTGCCATAAGGACAGATCCCTTACGGCTCCGGGTTGCTGCTCGGCCCGCCACAGGGACGGGCCCCCCTCCGGGGA
>JAAYZA010000332.1 GCA_012515055.1 Syntrophomonadaceae bacterium
CAGGGGATTTTGATCATCTGGTTTTTAACTATTTCCCCGGGATTCATTATCATGTTGAGTGCCGTTTTCCAGCGGGGTTCCGCCGTCGGTGCAATTGCATTCATTACTAACCATCCCTCCTGTAAAAATTTTTATCTTAAAATCATTCACTGATTAATTTCTTTCTCGTGTTAATAAATTGAAAAGCTAACTCTTTTCCTCCACACATAGATATGCTCCTGACTTCCTTTCAACTTTCCCCTTTCAACTTTCTTCTTTCTGCTTTCTACTTTTCCCTATCCAACTAACCAACTATCCAACTGACCAACTGACCAACTAACCAACTAACCAACTAACCAACTAACCAACTAACCAACTAACCAACTAACCAACTAACCATTCCCATGCCTGAAAATGAATTTATCACCAAATTCCTGTGCAAATCCGCGGAATAGTTCTTCCCAATCGGTACAGGACGAAAAACTGCCGGTATAAATATTATTATCAGTAATAATTTCTAATTCGCCGGTATCATAATTCCTGGCGATAATGCTGAATGATTTTAGTTCTTTCTCTTCTATCACCAGGCGTTCTCGTGCAGCATCATCCCGGGGGTTTAAAATAATTCTTTCTGCCTCCAGGGTCAGATAATAATCCTGGGTCTTGAAAAAACCAGCTTTCAGTTTGATCTCTAAATTCAAGAGTGTTCACCTCTGTAAAAATATTAACAATTATTTTTTTATCTGACAGGAAAATGGCAAATCTGGCAATGCCAAATTTCTGGCACGAATCGTGCCAGAAATAATGTATAATTTGTAGAAAGGATTTATAATTTGGCATAAGGGAGGGACGAAAATTGTCTTTTGCGGAAAAGCTTGATCTGCTTATGAATATTACCCGCACATCCAATAGTATGCTGGCCCGCATTATAGCACTGGATGCTTCCTTCATCAGCCGTCTGCGCCGGGGATTGCGCACCCCGGTGGAAAACGCCGGATATCTGCCGCTCATAGCCAGGTATTTCGCTCGCAATTGTACCTCTGATTATCAAAAAGCTGCCCTGGCTGAAGCTATGAAGAACCCCCTGATCCTCAATGCCGACTGGTCAACAGACACCGAAGACCTTTTACTCAAATGGCTGCAGGAAAATGCTCCTGTCCAACCGGGTTCCATTAATAATTTTCTTGAAGAATTGGGCCGTTTTCAGTTTAAAAAACCGGCACCGGCCGAAGGTGAGATGATGACTCTCGCTGATAATACTAAACTGGGGGATATAGAAATTTTCTACGGTATAGAGGGTAAGCGCACTGCTGTCCTGCATTTCCTCTCCCTGATACTGCAAAAGGAAGATTTCCAAACCCTTTTGTTATATAGTAACGAAGAATTAAGCTGGCTGACTGATGACCCCGACTTTTTAGCCCGCTGGGCGGCACTTATGTTTCGGATCCTGGGAAAAGGCCACCGGGTCAAGATCATCCATACTGTCAATCGCAATTTCAATGAAATGATGGCCGGGATTATGAACTGGATGCCCCTTTATATGACTGGTTCCATTGAACCTTACTACTGCTCCAGGACCCGGGATGATATCTTCCGGCGTACCCTGTTCATCGCGCCCCGGACCGCTGCTATAACTTCTTCCTCGGTTAAAAACGATATTACCGGTATCGCCAATCTGCTTTTCACCCGCCCGGAGGCCATCAAAGCCTTGCAGACCGAATTTCGGGATTATCTGGAACTCTGCCGTCCTTTAATGCGGATATTCAATCCCTTCCGCCCGAGTGATTATCTGGAAACCCTGGCTGAATTCGAGGGGGAAAAGGGGGATACTATTATAAGGACCAGTGTTTTGAGCGGTATCACTATGCCTGATCAGCTGTCAAGGCAGTTAATGGGACGTTTGCCGGAGCCGGTTGCCAGTGTGCTCTTAACCTATCAAAATGAAAAATCCAGCCGCTTTTTTGCTTTGCTGGAAAAACACCATTTTACAGAAATAATTTCTTTGCCGGAATTGGAAACCATTTTACAGGGGCAAGTAATGGTAGATTTCTCTGATATACCTGGCGGAACGCCCGTTTACTATACCTCCGATGAATACCGGCAGCATTTGAAATATATAATCAAACTGCTGCAAGACTGCAAAAATTATCATGTCTATTTGACTGAGAATAAAGTTTCCGCCAGCAGCATGATCTATGTAAAGGAAGGCGTCGGTATCCTGGTGGGCAAAACTACTTTGCCTTCGGTGATTTTTGCCCTCAACGAAAGCAATATAACGGCGGCTTTCTGGGATTATGCCAATATCCATCTGCTCAAGGGCATTCACAGCCAGGAGCGCCGGCAGACCATCGCCCGTCTGGAGAATATCGCCGCCTCGTTTTGAAAAGGGCATCCTCGCATCTATTCACTTAAGGGATATCAAAACTGAAAATACATGCCGGTTTCGCCTTTTACTACCCGCTCCCCTAATTGACTGCGCAGTTCCGCAGTGGCATTGAATCCGGTGCAATGACAGGGGACCAGCAGTTCTAC
>JAAYZA010000258.1 GCA_012515055.1 Syntrophomonadaceae bacterium
CGAAATATACCAGCTGGCCGGGCGGATAATCCAGGGAAATTCTTTTAATCTGATCGAAACCCTGGCGGAAACTATTGCCCGGCAAATTTTGACTTCCTATCCGGTGGAGGCGGTGGATATCACAGTCTATAAGCCGGAAGCCCCGGTTGCAGGAGATTTCCAGCATTTTGCTGTAAAAATGATCAGGTTTCGCTGATAAAAGTATTGCTCTTCAAAAAGGTCTATGCTATTTTAAAGGGTGAAACAGTAAATGCACAAGACAGTCTATCTGAGTTTGGGCTCCAATATGGGAGCCAAAGTTACGAATATCAAGAATGCAGTGGAGGCAATCGGTGCAATTGAGGGCATCGAGGTCATTAAAACCTCATCCCTTTATGCGACGGAACCCTGGGGTAAAAAAGACCAGGAAGGTTTTATCAATGCCGCCGTAGAAATTGTAACATCACTGACGCCGGGACAACTTTTAGAAAGACTGCAGGAAATAGAAATTAAAATGGGCCGCCAACCTTCTGAGAAGTGGGGTCCGAGAATTATAGATATAGACATCCTCTTATTTGGTGATGAAGTACTGGAGAGCCGGAAACTTACTGTACCTCACCCACACATGCGTAATCGGTTGTTTGTCCTGATTCCGCTGGAGGAAATCAATTCGGCAATTAGATTTCCTGATGACGGAATGGACATCAAGGAGGTGCTGGCCAGGGTTATAGACCGAGAAGGAAACCAGGGAATAACAAAAATTTGATAAGGGGTCTCCCGCTGATTCTCCTTACTGAAAAATCCGCTTGTAGCCATACAATGGACCAAGACGGAAGTATTTTGTCGGGGAAGGACATCCCCGCACCCGAAGGGGGAGCGAAGATGCATAAAAGGATTGGAATAATTGGGGCGGGAGTTGTAGGAACGGCTATTGGGGTGGTACTCAGTGACAAGGGCTATGAGATTACGGGTGTGCATGATATTAAAACCGAATCTACACAACAACTTGTTGAACGGATCGGATGTACCGCCTATAAATCACCTCATGAAGTTTCTCGCTCGGCTGATATTTTGTTTATAACTACATCTGACAGTTCCATTGAGAATGTCGTTAATACCCTGGCAGATGACGGGGCATTTTTTGCTGGGCAAATTATTGTCCATATGAGTGGTTCACAATCATCGGAAATTTTGGACAGAGCTAAATTATCGGGAGCCAGAGTATTGTCGGTCCATCCACTGCAATCTTTTGCCGGCACCGACCTGGCCATCAAAAATTTACCCGGTTCCATTTTCAGTATTGAAGGTGACCGGGAAGCTTATGATGCAGCTGTATGCATTGTAGAAACATTAGGCGGAGAGTATTTTTATATCGATAGAAAAGCCAAGCCTTTATACCATGCCGGGGCCTGCGTGGTATCCAATTATTTGGTTACACTGATAGATTTCGGTACCAAGTTTCTGGAGATGACCGGCATCCCCAAAGGGATGGCCCTCAAGGCCCTGATGCCTTTGATTGCCGGCACGATCAATAATATCGGGAATATTGGCATACCGAAAGCTTTAACCGGGCCTATTGCCCGCGGGGACCTGAGTACAATAATAAAACACCTTGACTGTCTGGAGGAAATGGCGCCAGAACTGATGAAGCTATACAGCTGGCTGGGATTTTATACTGCCGATATTGCGGTCAATAAAGGCACCATAGATGAAAAATGCATGGAAGAGTTTCAAAAAACCTTTATCCAGCAATTGACCAAAACCATGTCGGTAAAGTAAAGTATTTGTCGTAGATATCAGACATAAAGGAGTGCAGTAAAATGTCTAAAATTACAACAGCAGTGCTGAAAGATAAAAAAAATAAAAATGAAAAGATAACCATGTTAACTGCCTATGACTACTCTCTGGCCGGAATGGTTGATGCTGCCGGCATAGATATGATCCTGGTGGGAGATTCACTGGGCATGGTGGTACTGGGTTATGAAAGTACCCTGCCGGTTACCATGGAAGACATGATCCATCATACCAAAGCAGTGGTAAGAGGGGCTAAGAACAGCATGGTGGTGGGAGACATGCCTTTTCTGTCCTATCATATTTCCCGGGAAGAATCGGTGCGTAATGCCGGCCGGTTGATTCAGGAAGGCGGAGCCCATGCCGTTAAATTAGAAGGCGGGCAGGAAAGGGTCGATACCGTAAAGGCTATAATCGATGCCCAGATCCCCGTTGTCGCCCATATCGGCTTAACCCCCCAGTCAGTGAACCAATTTGGCGGTTTTAAAGTCCAGGGCAAGGACCTGGAAACAGCCAATAAATTGATAGCTGATGCCAAAGCATTGGAAGCAGCAGGTGCTTTCAGCATAGTACTGGAATGTGTGCCTGCCATGCTGGCTAAAAGGATAACCGAGGAAGTTGGGATTCCCACCATCGGAATTGGAGCAGGGCAGTATTGTGATGGCCAGGTCCTGGTCATCAACGATATGCTGGGGATGTTTACCGGGCATATACCCAAGTTTGTTAAAAAGTTTGCCAATTTGCAGCCCCTGATCATTGAAGCCCTCACTGCCTATAAAAACGAAGTCGAAAAAGGAACCTTTCCCAGTGAGGAATATGCTTTTGCCATCAGTGATGAAGTGTTGGATAAGCTGTATTGATAATAAATGGGGAACCAGATGATGCAAGTTTTTACAAAAATCGAGGAAATGCAGGAAAGATGCCTGGCCTGGAAGGCGCAAGGAAAACGAATCGGCCTGGTGCCTACCATGGGTTACCTGCATAGGGGACATTTAAGCCTGGTGCAAAAGGCCAGACAGGAATGTGATATAGTTATAACCAGTATTTTTGTGAATCCCACCC
>JAAYZA010000411.1 GCA_012515055.1 Syntrophomonadaceae bacterium
CCATTGCGGCCGGGCAGTAGGCGAGCCATGGGGACTGACCGTTTGTCCGCAGCGAAGCGGAGCCGAAGGGAAGACGAAGGGTCTGTCCCTGTGGTCTTTAGAGCAATTTACCCCTGTGCCTGATCAACCCGAATAACATGGCATGGTTTTCGTGGTGCAGGAGCAATCATTGTATTCCGGAAAAGCCCGGTCTTCTGTTAGTGGTATGGCGAGAGGATGGAC
The DNA here is from genome assembly GCA_012515055.1 of Syntrophomonadaceae bacterium. Taxonomy (GTDB): domain Bacteria; phylum Bacillota; class Syntrophomonadia; order Syntrophomonadales; family Syntrophomonadaceae; genus UBA1368. Next base: position 223 of record JAAYZA010000411.1, read on the forward strand.
TCTGAAAAAAGGTTTTTACTGTAAAGGATTCTGGTGGGGGGACCCTCGCCTTTATCTCTTTTCCTCCACACAAGGATCTGCTCCTGCTGTCACATGCAGTTAGGGGCGATTGAAGTAGAAAGCTGACGGCACTACCGCAAGCCAATCACTGCGGCCATTCTGCCTGTTAAACCCCCGGCGCCCCGATAGGAGAAAAACAGGTCCTGCCGGCATCTGGTGCATAATTCGCAGACAATGATGTTTTCCGGTTTAAGCCCGGCTTTTTGCAGCAAATAATAATTGCTCCGGGCCAGATCCCAAAAAACGCTCCCATTTTGCTCCTGCAAAACATCCTGGCGTTCATGGAACTCTCCACCGACCTGGTCGGCCAGGTCCCGGCTGATTTCGAAACAACAGGGCCCTATGCCTGGTCCTATGAAGGCCTGGATGCTGCCCGGATCCACCTGGTATTGCTGCTGCATACCCTTGACTGCCTCTATAGCAATTTTCCCCATTGTGCCCTTCCAGCCGCTATGGACCACAGCAATTATTCTTTTAAGGGGATCAAATAAAAATATCGGCAGACAATCGGCAAAAAACAAAGCCAGATATAGGCCGGATGTGGCAGTTATCAAGCCATCACAACCCGGCAGGACGGTGTCAAATTTCCGGGCCCCCCTGCCTCGTTCCGTATTGTCTACATTTGCGATTCTGTTCCCGTGGACCTGTTCACAGCAAATCAAATCATCACTGGATTTACCCCATATATCCATTAGTTTTTGTCGATTAAGAAGAACTGTTTCTTTATCATCCCCCACATGGAGGGCCATATTAAGCGAATCAAAGTGGTCCCGGCCTGCCCCTTTATGACGGCTGGCAAAAAGCATATCGACCCCCTGTTGCTTCCACCCGGGTATCGTAATGAATTTTATCCCGCCTGTTTCAGACCATTGCCAGTTCTGCATTTGTCCTGTCTCCCTTTTTTAATTTATAATGTTCCCATGGAGGTGTATTGATTTGGATTGTCCCAATTGTAAAATCCCTTTGAATGACGACTATCATTGTACAGCCTGTAACTATAATGTAAACGACGCTGAGTGGGTCATTATAAAAAAAGTTTACTCTCCCCAGGAATTGATCATACAAAGCGTATTAGAAGCGTATGGGATCCCGGTTAAAGTCCTGAGCAGAGAAGTTGCCCAGCTGCCGGTTTCCATTGGGCCCCTGGCAGAAGTGAAAATCGCCGTACCAGCCAGTGAAGCCGATACTGCACTGCAATTATTGGAAGAGCTGCCCGATGACCTGTAAGCCTCTTTCAACAATATTCAGCGTTTTTCCTGCCTGCTCCAGGTAATATCATCAAAAACAGCGAATATGTCTGTATTTGTGATTGTTATGCTTTGACAAAAAGCTATTATGTCGGTGACTGTAATTAATTTTTCTTCTTTGGGTCTAACATAAAATGGATGGGTGATATTGTCGAAGTGAAATAATCCTGCCATGAAACCATGCTAGTCGATTTTTTTCAGCTGTTCGATGGTGCTGATGAAACTGTTTAAATCATTGAACTGGCGATAAACAGAAGCAAAGCGGACATAAGCCACTTCATCGATTTTTTGCAGCCTGGCCATGATTTTTTCGCCTATTTCCACACTGGGCACTTCCCGATCAAAATTATCCCGCAATTCCCTTTCCAGGTCAGTTACCAGCAAATCGATCTGCTCCGCACTGACCGGCCTTTTTTCAAAAGCCCTGGTCAAGCCCCGGATTATTTTCTCCCGATTGAACTGTTCCCGGCTGCCCCCCTTTTTAATCACCAGCAAGGGGCGTTCTTCCAACCTTTCATAGGTGGTAAATCTTCTTTTGCAGGCAATACATTCCCGTCTTCTTCTGGTAATGGAATTATCCTCATTGGAGCGGGAATCTACCACCCGGCTCTCATCTTCATTACAAAAAGGACAACGCACCTGCATCCCCCTTTCCACTGATACTGCAGCAGCCTGTCTGCCCTAATTATGTCTAAAAGCGCGGTAAAATGCAA
>JAAYZA010000204.1 GCA_012515055.1 Syntrophomonadaceae bacterium
CTGACTTCCTTGACCCGTATTTCTTCATTAACTCTCCAATCCTTACTGATAAGAAGTCCACCTCCTGAATAAAATAAAAGCGAGTTGCATCAACTCGCTTCAAAATATCAATAACTATCCGCCCGGAAATTTCCCGCAGTTTAAGTTACTGAATACCTTACGAACCTCAGTTGTAAGGTGAGAAGTCAAGCTTCTGCTTAATCACTTAGTTAGTATAACACAGATTAAAACCCTGCGCAAACGTTTTTCGCCCATTAAAACCGATTTTATAATGCCTTCGTTTCCACTTCTGTTCCCAGCATAGAGATAAAATCATCGATTTCCATGAAGCCTCTGTCCCCATCTTTTCTATGCCTTACTGCCACACCCCGGGCTTCCACTTCTTTATCCCCGATGATGAGCAGATAAGGTATCTTATGCATCTGCCCTTCCCGTATTTTATAGCCAATCTTTTCACTGCGATAGTCAGCCTCAGTCCTGAAGCCGGCCTGCTGCAGCCGGGCCGTAATTTCCCGAGCGTAATCATGCTGCCGGTCTGTTATGGGTATGACTTTGACCTGCACCGGTGCCAGCCAGGCCGGGAAGGCGCCGGCGGTATGTTCCGTCAGTATGCCGATAAACCTTTCGATACTGCCATATATCACCCGATGGATCATCACCGGCCGATGTTTTTCCCCATCTTCACCAATATAAGTCAAATCAAATTTTTCCGGCATCTGAAAATCCAGCTGAATGGTACCACACTGCCAGGTCCGATCCAGTGCATCATGCAGATGAAAATCTATCTTGGGACCGTAAAAAGCCCCATCACCCTCGTTAACTATATATTCGATGCCTTCTTCCTCCAGAGCCTGGCGCAATGCCTCCGTAGCCCGGTCCCAATCCTCATCAGAACCCATGGCATTTTCCGGCTTGGTGGATAGTTCCACATGATAGGGAAAGCCAAATAAACTATAGAAACGATCCACCAGACTGATGACCCCTTTGGTCTCCGCAATGATCTGTTCCGGCAGCATAAAAATATGGGCATCATCCTGGGTAAAGGCCCTCACCCTCATCAACCCGTGCAAAACCCCTGATAGCTCGTGGCGGTGTACTAATCCCAGTTCCCCGATCCTCAAGGGGAATTCCCTGTAGCTGTGCAGATTTTGTTTGTAAACCAGCATACTGCCCGGACAATTCATTGGTTTTACCGCAAAATCCTTCTCATCGATCCTGGTAAAATACATATTTTCCTGGTAATGATCCCAGTGTCCCGATCTTTCCCATAATCCCCGTTCTAAAATGACGGGGGTCTTTATTTCATGATAACCAGCTTTTTGATGTTCCTCCCGCCAGAAGTTTTCCAGCTGATTTCTTAACACCATCCCCCCGGGCAAAAAGAAAGGAAAGCCCGGGCCCTCATCCATGACCACGAACAGGCCCAATTCCTTGCCCAGACGACGATGATCACGTTTTTTAGCTTCTTCTAATTTTTGCAGATAATCGGCCAGCATCCCTTTTTCCGGAAAAGAAGTAGCGTAAATACGCTGCAGCATGGGACGGTTTTCATCACCTCGCCAGTAAGCACCGGCCACACTGAGTAATTTGATGTTCTTGATCCGCCCCGTCGAGGGGACATGGGGACCGGCGCATAAATCGGCAAAGCCCCCCTGCTCATAAACAGTGATGACCGCATCTTCCGGCAGATCTTCGATCAATTCCACTTTATAATCTTCATCCATTTCCTCAAAGAACTGAATGGCTTCCTCCCGGTTAAACACCTTTTTGGTAATAGGATAGTCTGCTTTGATGATGGCCGCCATTTCCTTTTCTATCAGAGCAAAATCCTCCGGGGTAAAAATATGTTCACTGTCAAAATCATAATAAAAACCCCGGTCAATAGCCGGTCCAATAGCCAGTTTGGTCCCCGGCCACAGGTTTTTTACCGCCTGGGCCATAACATGGGCTGAAGAATGGCGATAAACATTCTTCCCCGCCTCATCATCAAAATCCAGGATTTTTAAAGAACCATCACCGGTCACCGGCTCATTTAAACCCGTCATTTTATCATTAAAAACAGCAGTAATAGCCTGGCGGGCCATTTTCTTGTTCAAATCTTCAGCGATTTCTTTTATACTGGTCCCCTGCTGATATTCCTTTTTACTGCCATCGGGTAAACTGATCACTACCATAATATAATCTCCTCCTTCGCCGGTTTAAGTCAAAGGAAATAACAATAGGATGGCCACTTGCAGCAAACCTATGATAAATCCTAATACTCCGCCTAAAATCTCAATGAATGTCAATTCATTGCTAGTAACGCCGCGAATCATTTTTTCCAGCTCATCCAGATCAAAAGCGTTTATCTTGTCTTCCACCATCTGCTGGATATTGACTTCCTCATTTAAATACTTGCTCCCGGCATCCATACTCTGTCGGATGATATTGGCCGCTTCCTGCCGCAGGATCTTCTCCAGCACTTCACCGATCTTTCTACTGATCCTGTCCGGCACGATACGCGGCAGCAACTCACTGAGGCGTTCTTTTAAAATGCCGCCGATTTTATCCGTCAGGGTCTCCCGGATCTCAGGTGTATTTATTTTATCAAATAATTCATCAATTGACAGGAGTTCCTGGTCAACTAATTGCCCGATACTGCTGGCTATTTGCTCCTGCCTTTTGGGCAAAACACCCTGCAGGGAAAACAAACCCAGATTTATCGGCTTTTTCGGCCAAAACAGCAGCCTGATTGCCACCACATTGGTAATATAACCAATAAAGGCACTGATAACAGGTAATGCCAGTA
>JAAYZA010000175.1 GCA_012515055.1 Syntrophomonadaceae bacterium
ACGATTTTTTCGGATTCCCGGTAGTCTATGGATTTAAGTATTATGGCATTATTTTGATAATACACTTTTGTCACCCCAAAAAGCGTTAAATAAATAAACAGGTTCATTGACTATTTCAGTGGCAATTTCCAAACTGTCTCCCAGGCATTCAGCGAAAACCTGAGCCTGCAGCATATTTATTTTCTTGAAATCAAAGGCCAGGTAAATTTTTTTAACCTCCCCGGTCCCCAGTCTGTTTATATTCTCCAGCAATGATTCTCCATTTTTATAATAATCTTGATCGATATATATGAACATCCTGTGATTATATTTACTCATATGATATTCTGCCATAACCGGCGGAGCCTCAATTGGAGCCCGGTTAAAACCGCATTTTTCCATGATGGTCCTGGTCAGCTTTTCCAGAGCCTGTTCTTCTTTGAATACTGCCCAACGTGGTAAAACTGCGATTATACAGGGCAGTTCCATTTCATATGCCATTTCTATGATTTTTTTTACCTTCATGCCGTCCCGCATATAACTATGCAGGGCATAACCATGCATTTGCGGCACAATCAATATATCAGGCGCCAGGCCCAGTGTGGGCAGATGATGCCCGCCGTCAAATATAACTGCCCGGTAACCCTTTGATCTTATTTTGGCCAGCTGGGCCTGACCAGCTTTAGTGGTATGCCAGCTGTCCATAGCCGAACACTGGATGATGACAAATTCCCTGCCAGCAGACAAATCTTCCGCTATTTGGGTAAAACTATGCTGTGATCCCGGCAAGATTGCTTTAACTAATAATCTTTCTGCCGGAATCCCCAGATGGCGCAAACCCGGCTGATAAACCAATTCCATATGACTGGCATAATCGATCTCCCGGGCGACTATTTTTTGTAGCTGATCAACGCCATATTTTTTAATTATCTGGCTAGGGTTACTGATTATAATTTGAAAAAAAGAGGCCAGAATTATCAAAGCCAAAAGAATTCTTTTACTCCACATAAAAAGGACTATCCCCTTAATAGTCCTCCCCGCTGCCTGTACTCCTCTATTATTGCCCCGGCATTGCTGCTGCCTATACGTTCTGCCCCAGCTTCAATAAAAGCCAGGGCGGATTCCAGTGTTCTTATGCCTCCGCTGGCTTTTATTCTAAGTTTTTCACTTTTATAAAGTTTTATGGTCTTTATATCTGCCAGACTGGCCCCTCGGGCGGAAAAGCCCGTTGATGTCTTAATAAAATCTGCCTGGCTGTCAGAGACCATTCTGGTAATGGCGGCCAATTCTTTTTCACTGAGCAGACCTGTTTCCACAATGATCTTCAGCAGGAAATTAAAATCCTTTTTCAACTGGCCCAGACCCTTTATCTCCTGTTCAATGATGTGATAATCCTCATCTTTCATTGCTCCCAGGTTGATAACCATATCCAGTTCATCTGCCCCCAGCAAGAGAGCAGAGTGAGCCATCAAAGCTTTGTTTTCCGGAGTGTCTGCCCCCAGGGGGAAACCTATTACGGTACATTTATTGACCTTTGTCCCCTCCAGATTTTCAACCACTGTTTTCAAACGGTATGGATTCACACAGACGGCCGCCATTTGCAGGCGAACAGCTTCGGAACAAAGGTTATTTATGTCCTCCCGGGCTGCATCCGGTTTTAAATTGGTGCTGTCAAAGTAGCTTGCAATCATTTGATTAAAACCTTTCCCGCTATTATTACAAATGATAACCTAATTGACCCAGGTTGGTTTCACTGTCCCGCCAGTTTTTCTTAACTTTGACCCATAAATCCAGATAAACTTTGGTTTGCAAAAAACTTTCTATTTCCTGGCGCGATTGTTCACCAATGTTTTTGAGCATCTGACCATTCTTCCCAATTATGATCCCTTTTTGTGATTCTCTTTCGGTATAGATCACTGCTCTGATATAAGCCTTCTTATCCTGCTGGTTTTTAAACTCCTCAATTTCAACCGCCAGGGAATGGGGCACTTCATCCCGGGTAAGAATCAAAGCCTTTTCCCTGATGAGTTCAGAAACAATAAAAGAGATCGGCTGATCGGTAAGATCATCCTCGGGATAATATAGGGGACCTTCTGGCAGGCTATCATAGGTTCTTTCCAGCAGCCAGGGTATATTATCACCCTGAGCGGCTGAAAGGGGAATCACTTCTTTGAAATTGATACGACTGGTGAAATCCCCAATATATTCATTTACCATATCGGCAGTTACTAAATCAATTTTATTTACCAGCAGGAAGACCGGTACCGTAACACCCTGCAGCTGATCGAGGATGAACTGTTCGCCTCCTCCAAAAGGCCTGGTCACATCGGTCATATAATAGATAATATCGACTTCCATTAAAGTGCGTGTTGATACCTTGACCATATATTCACCCAGTAAATGCTTGGGTTTGTGGATACCCGGCGTGTCAATAAAAATAATCTGGCCGCAGATATCTGTATAAATACCCTGGATACGGGTCCTGGTAGTCTGAGGTTTATCGGTAACGATGGCAATTTTTTCTCCGATAATTGCATTCAATAAAGTGGATTTTCCCACATTGGGACGTCCCACTATACTTACAAATCCAGATTTCACTATAGTTAAACCTCCTGGTTTTCCAAAGAAAAAAGTTGAGGCAGTAAATCGCTTAACTGATATTCTTTATAAATACTGTTCTTATCGGTGACCAGTACCCGTAACTGTGGTGAAAACTCCGCCATAACCTGCAGACAGGCCCCACATGGATAAGTATACCCAGCATGGTCACCAGTTACCGCCATAATAGAAAATTCCCTCTCCCCGGCAGTCACGGCAGTATAGATGGCGACTCTTTCTGCACAGATGGTCAAACCATAGGAGGCGTTTTCCACATTGACACCGGTGTAGACATTTCCCCCGGCAGTCAAAAGTGCTGCACCTACCTTAAAGCTGGAATAGGGACTGTAAGAATTATTTTGAGCCTCCCGGGCTGCTGCAATCAATTTTTCCGGGACCATATTATACCTCCGTTATCCTGAGAATATAACCTTTACATAAGGCCAGAAGATTAGCCCGGCAATGATAACTGCATTAGCAGCACTGAGCAAAACTGCTCCGGCAGCCATATTTTTAGCCTTTTCCGCCAGAGGGTGGTAATTATCAGTAACCAGATCTACCGTTTTTTCTATTGCCGTGTTTATAGTTTCTGCAGCTAAGACCAAAAATATAGTCAAGACCAAAACAGCCCATTCAAAAGGCGTTACATTCACAAGGCCAGCTAAGATGATTACGACCAGGGCGGCAAAAAAATGTAATTTCATATTTCTTTCGCTTTTAAAAACAGAAACTACACCGACAATAGCATAATAAAAACTTTCCGGCAATGTATTCCTGCCCATTCCCCTATTACCTTTCCAGCCTGGCTTCCTGCATAACCTTTTCTTCCAGGCTGCGCATCAACTTTCTTTCATCTTCACTTTCATGGTCATAGCCTAATAGATGAAGCATGCCATGCACTACCAAAAAACCCAATTCCCTTTCCAGGCTGTGTCCATACTCCCGGCTTTGCGCCAGAGCCTGTTCCAACGATATAACTATATCCCCCAACAGGTTTACTTCACTGCCCGATTCATATTCAGGTTCGTTTTCCAGAGTCTCATTCATAGAGAAAGATAATACATCAGTCGGTTTGTTCTGGTTTCTATATATAAGATTCAGCTCCTGGATATAGCTGTTATCTACAATAAGGATGCTCACCTCAGTGTTCTTCGGCAAGCGGCCCAACCTGGCAGTTTGATTGACCATATTGGTAATAACATGCTGCAGATCCTTATTGTAGACAACTATGTTTTGCTGATTAATTATCATGATCTCCATGATTTTCCCTCCTCTTCTCAAATTCTTTAACGATAATTTCCGGGTACTCTATTCTTTTATGGTAGGCACCTTCAAGAATTTTACAGAAGGATTTGGTGATAGTTTCAAGATCTTTAAAGGTTAAAGGGCTATTCTCCAGTTGTCCATCATCCAGTTTATCTTTTATAATACTTTTCACCATATTTCTAATTGTTTCCGGGGTAGGATTCTGCAAAGACCTTACCGCAGCTTCTACAGAATCTGCCAGCATCACCAGGGCCAATTCCTTGGTTTGCGGTTTGGGTCCTTCATAACGGAAACTGCCTTCACTGATACAACCATCCCGATCTTCTTCCAGTGCCCGGTTATAAAAATATTTAACCAAACCAGTACCATGATGCTGTTCGATAAAATCAATTACTTGCTGGGGCAAATTTGCTTCCCGGGCCAATTCTACTCCTTCTTTGATATGGGCGGTAATAATCAGGGAGCTTAAAGCCGGAGCAATTTTTTCGTGGGGATTATCGAAACCAAACTGGTTTTCCACAAAATATTCCGGACGCTTCAGTTTGCCGATATCATGATAATAAGCCCCCACCCTTACCAGTAAAGGGTTGGCATTTATAGACTCTGCCGATGCTTCAGCCAGATTACCTACCATCAAACTATGATGATATGTGCCGGGGGCTTCCAGCAGCAGTCTTTTCAATAAATAATGATTGGGATTGGAAAGTTCCAATAATTTAATCATGCTGGTAATGGAAAAAGCCGATTCTAAATATGGTAAAATCCCGATCATCAGCACCGCAGACGCAATACCATTGATCACCCCGATGACAATACTATAAAGCAGAAGATTAAGCGTCAAAGAACCGCCGATCAGATTCAGGGTGATAATGGTTAAAATATTTACACCGGCAATATAAAGTCCGGCACGGGCCAGATCAGAAGTCTGGTTGACCCTGTATACCCCAAAAATCCCGACCGTACCGCCTATGAATGCCGTAATTGCATAAAACAGTCCCTGGCCTTCAAACAGTAACCCCACAAAGATAGCCATTACCATCGTAATAAAATGAGCCAGACGACTATCGATTAAAACAGCCAGGAGCATTGATCCCGCTGCCACAGGGGCTAAATAACCAGTCAGAGCATTAATATCCGGCTGATCACTTATATGAATGATAGAAATAAAGCGGGTAATGAGTAAAACCAATACGATGATAAGCCCCACTAAAAAGATCAGTTTATCATTTTTCAGGATCTCCCGATAATAACGCCTGAGGAACTCAATCATCAATAAAAAAATAATACCTACAAATATACAAACACCGATGAAAGAAAGATTGTTGCCCGGTGTTCTTTGCATGCCCAGTTGTTCCAGCAG
>JAAYZA010000381.1 GCA_012515055.1 Syntrophomonadaceae bacterium
AGACATCCCCGCAGCATTCCGTCGGCGGTCATGCGTATACGGTTACATTGAGCGCAGAAATGGTTGCTCATGGGACTGATAAAACCGATCGATCCCTGGCCTCCTTCAGTCTGATAATACCTGGCGGGGCCATTGCCCTGGATGTCCCTGGTTACAGTAAGGTTGAACTCTTTATCAACTATACCTTTGATCATATCAGCGTCCATCATGCGTTCTTTTTTCCAGAAGCGTAAATCCCCGATGGGCATGAATTCAATAAAACGAATATGCAAGGGATATTCATGAGCCATTCGGGCAAAATCCACTATTTCATCATCATTGAAGCCCTTGATAACCACCGTATTTATTTTTGCCGGGTTCAAACCCATTTCCAGGGCTTTAAAAATAGCCCGTTTAGCCTGGCCTAAATCCCCCATACGGGTAATATATGCATAACGGTCTTCTTTTAAACTATCCAGGCTGATATTGATCCGGTTGAGCCCCGCGGCTTTCATTTCCTGGGCAAACCGGGGAAACAAAATGCCATTGGTAGTAATGGCGATATCATCTATTTCTGGTATATCCGCGATATATCTGACTAACTGCACCAGGTTTTTCCTGACCAGCGGCTCACCCCCGGTCAGCCTTACTTTGCGGATTCCCGCCCGCACTGCAGCTTTGACTACCCGGGCATATTCTTCCAGGCTCAAAACATTTTTATGGCCCAGCTTATTATCGATCCCTTCTTCGGGCATACAATAACGACAGCGCAAATTGCATAGGTCGGTTACCGAAATCCTTAAATAATTGATTTCCCTGGCATAACTGTCATTCATTTATTACCCCTTCCTGACCCCGGCGACAGTGTTTGTCCCCTTTAAAAGCAACCCAATTCGCAGCCATAGATTTTTATCCCGACTTCATCACAAATATCCCCCATTTGTCCGTGGGGCACCTGACATTCCTCCATAATCTCTCTGGCTGCGGTACAGCTTATTTTTTCATTAACCGCTGCTGCCAATATCTTTTTGATTACTTCTTCTTTGTTCATTTATACTGCCTCCCCCAAAAAATTAACACTCCCCGAAAAGAGTGCCTAAAGTCAACGGCTTCATACTCCTTTCCCTACAGTCTGTCAAGGATGCCCTTTGTCCCAATATCCAGCCTTTGCGACCTTAAGGGACAGACTGCGTCGGAGTTGTATTTCTTGTTCATTATAACTCACAATATAAAGATTTTTCAACACACTTCGACCTTCCGGATTTTGGCGTTTGCAATCACAGGAAACTCTTAACCGTATATGTTATTATTTTAACAGGAAAATTTAATTGATCAGGTTGAGGAAAGGAGAATGCTGATGACTGCACTGGCCTGGGTCATCGTTGCCATAGTTTGCGGGGCTGTCGAAATTTTCACTCTGGGCCTCTGGTTTTTATATCTGGCTTTATCTGCCCTGATGGTGGCGTTACTGGCTGCCGTCGGCTGGCTGCCCACTACTGAAATACAGCTGCTGATCTTTGCACTTTTAACCATTTTACTGGTCATCTTCACCCGTCCGCTGATGGTCAAATTGATCAGGACCAGGGAAGTTCCCAGTAATGTGAAAGCATTGGTGGGGCAAAAAGGTGTCAGCGTGGAAAAGATCATGCCGCTGCATTTTGGTCAGGTCAAACTAAACGGCGAAATCTGGACCGCCGTTTCCTCTGAAGAAATTGAACCCGGCTCACTGGTAGAGGTCATAGACATCGAAGGTGTCAAACTAATTGTGCAGAAATCTCAAGAATAAAATATTGAAAGGAGTCTTATTATGGGATCTGTATTTGTTAATTTTCTTTTAGTTATTTTTGTTATAATCATTGCTGTTTCATCGATTAAAATCATTCGCCAGGCAACAGTAGGAGTTGTGGAGAGATTGGGTAAATTCCACAAAATCGCTGAACAGGGCATCAATGTGATCATCCCTTTTATAGATCGTTTCAGGGTAGTTCTTGATTTAAGGGAACAGGTCATTGATTTCCCGCCCCAGCCGGTAATCACCAAGGATAATGTTACCATGATGATTGACACAGTGGTTTATTACCAGGTAACTGACCCATTTAAATATGCTTATGAAATCTCCAATGCTATTTTCGCCATTGAAAACCTCACAGCAACTACACTCAGGAATATTGTCGGTGATCTGGAGCTTGACCAGACCTTGACCTCCCGTGATCTGGTCAATTCCAAATTGCGGGTCATCCTCGATGAAGCAACTGATAAATGGGGTATCAAAGTCAATCGGG
>JAAYZA010000335.1 GCA_012515055.1 Syntrophomonadaceae bacterium
GGAAAAGGAACAAATCATCAGGGCTCTGGATATGCATGGCGGCAATGTAAGCAAAGCGGCATCTGAACTGGGTATTTCCCGCAACACCATCTACCGAAAAATGAAGAACTATGAGATCAGTAATTAAACCTGTTGTCACTTAAGTGTCACTCTTGTGATAAAAATCTTAAACATAGTACACAAAAGTTACACATTTGACACAGTAATGGCAAATGTGTAATCACAGCTGTTAAGACTCCCCCCCAGCATAGTAAAAAAATATATATAACGAGAACGCCCGTAATAGGGCGTTTTTCAAATTTTAAAAAAAAATATTGGCTGAAAGTGAAAAGTTGGCATGCCGATTGCAACTAATAAGGACAAGAAAACAAAACAAAGAACAAATAAAAAAAAGATAGATAAACCGGACCTCAGCGAAGGGAGTGAAGAAAACTGAATTTGATATCGAACATAACAAAAGACAGTAAAAATAAAGAAACATCATCTGGAAGGAGGAATCATAATATGAGCAGCGTTTATAAGATTGAAAATGAATTTTATATGACAAACCAGATAAGAGAAGAAATTAAAAGCGGCCGGGCCAAAGAAATGATTCAGGACATGGGACAATGCCCCCGCAGCGCCGATGAAGCATATTCGATGGGAGTAAAAATGCAGGGATTTATCGGCGGTATTATGGCAGAGAATATCAGCGAAGCTGGGAGCAGGGAAGAACGGGAGGCAGTTAAGCGGCAACTGGCAATTAAAAACAGAATTCGCCAACTGGCTGATTTTAACCTCAATCAACTGCTGGACTATTTTTACAGCAACGGCGGACCCGTTATTGAACCTCCGGTATCAGAATACACCGCGAAAGAAATCCAGCCCTTCTTCAACCGGATTGCGATGAACGCATTGATTCAGATGATGGAAGCGGCGGAACAATATCAGGGGAACCTGCAAGAAACAGTGATGAATATAACCGACAGCGTTGTTAGTATGTACGAAGCCATGAGTAAATTATACCCGGAGACCAATGAAGTCAAAACAGCTTTTGCAGAAATGAGAGAACTTCATAAGAATTAGCCTAAAAGGCATTCATTAAGAAAGGCAGGTGCAAGATCATGACGAGAAACGAAATCAGTACAATGCAAAAGATCGGCAAAGGAATAGTATTAGTAATCGGGGCTCCCTTCATAATGATTGGCATGATGCTGGCCATATATGCAGCAATGTTTAAAGGAATAGTAAGGGTGATCCGTAACCAGGGTAAGGTCAGGCAGGCGGTCCCTCAGCCAGTAATGGAAGAAATCGTGGAACCGGCAATGGAACCAATATTAGAACCTGCAATGATGGCGCGAATGGCCAGATAAAAGGCCAGTCAGATAAAAAACTAAATTTAACAGAATTAAATTGGGCTTGATTCCCCCCCAACCCCCCCCCACACACTCTCCAAATCAAGCCCAGTTTTTTTATTATTTTTAAGCCATTCTTGATATGGGGTTGGACCCCATTGGTTAATAAGCTAATATGTAAATGTAGTGTAATAATAGACGGAAGGAGCATTCAGGTGCGCTCTTGGACATGGCTCAGATATTTTGTGGGGGGAATAATCTTACTTATATATGCCGGCCTTAATTTTTATTTGGGCATCCGGGGATGGGAAGCCATCGGCAATTATCTTGCCGATGGGAGTGGAATCTACTGGGCGGTGATCGCTTTTTTGGCTCTGTCCTATTTTCTGGGCCGTTTCCTGAACCAGAGATCACCGGGCCGAATCAGTGATGCTCTGGTTTGGGCGGGAGCCTATTACCTGGGTTTCTTTTTATACGCCTTAATGATAATTGTTTTTCTTGACCTGCTCCGGGCAATTGATAAAACATTTCCTTTTCTGCCGCTGGTACTGAAGGAACCTTCGGCTTTGACAGGGGGGCTGGTCTTGCTTTTTTTAATATGTCTCATGTTATATGGTACCTATAACAGCCGCCGCCCGGTCTTGCGAAAATATTGTCTGGATATACCTGGATCCCCTCTCCCCCTGAAAAGCCTTAAAGCAGTTCTGGTTTCTGATGTACATCTGGGCAGTATTGTCGGTAAAAAACGCTTGCAAGGACTGGTGAGAAGAATAAATAAGCGCCAGCCGGATGTGGTGTTATTTGCCGGAGATATTATTGATGGCGAGCTCCGGCCTTTTATTGAGCAGGACATGGGTGATCTATTGAAAAAGATCCAAAGCGGGGAGGGGGTTTTTGCCATCCTGGGCAACCATGAGTACTATGGGGGACAATACCGGGAAATAATTAAGGTATTAGAGGAGTCGGGGGTGAAGGTTTTACGGGATGAAAGCATTCTCCTCCGGGAAAGTTTGTATATTATCGGCCGGGATGACAAATATAGCCGCGATCGCAAGGAATTATATGAACTAATGCCGGGGCCGGAGAACAAGCTGCCGATCCTGGTGCTGGATCACAATCCTATTGATATTCATGAGGCAGCCAGCAACGGTATAGATTTACAGTTTTCAGGACATACCCATACCGGGCAGATCTGGCCGTTAAATTATATTACCGCCCGAATATTTGCTACTCACTGGGGCTATTTGCGTCTGGGTCAATTGCAGGTGGTCGTTTCCAATGGCTATGCTACCTGGGGCCCTCCTATCCGCATCGGCAACCGCCCCGAACTGGTGGAAATTATGATTAGATTTGGTTAACCATTCATTGTACGGTATAAGCTTTTAGCCTGGACTGAGGATAGCTGATGATAAAAGAATATGGCTCGTAAATATATAATCACAAGTAAAATTGTCAATTGAGCAACCGTAATAGATTTTGCAGCAATCAGATATAAATGGTGGTGGCATTAATGAAAGCATTAATCGATAAACTGGCTCGGGAACATATATTGACCAGAAATGAACTGGTTATGCTCATCAAAAACCGCAACCCAGACCTGGACAGCTATTTATTTGAACAGGCTGTTGCGGTTCGCCGCCGAATCTACGGCAATGATATCTATATCCGCGGGCTAATCGAGTTTACCAATTACTGCAAAAATGACTGCCTGTACTGCGGTATCAGAAGGAGCAACAAAGGCGCTGCCCGCTATCGGCTTACCGACGAAGAGATTTTAAACTGTTGTAAAACTGGATATGAAATGGGCTTCCGGACTTTCGTGCTGCAGGGCGGGGATGACGCCTATTATAATGATGAACGGATCTGCGCTTTGATCAGGACTATAAAAAATCGTTATCCGGCCTGTGCCCTGACCTTATCCATCGGAGAAAAAAGCTATTCCAGCTGTCGGGCTTATTTCAATGCCGGCGCTGATCGATATCTGCTGCGCCATGAGACAGCTGACGATATTCATTATAAAAAACTGCACCAGGATGAGATGTTATTATCTGCCCGCAAACAATGTCTATATAATCTTAAAGCCATCGGTTTTCAAGTGGGGTGCGGTTTTATGGTGGGTTCTCCGTTTCAGACGGCCAGCCATCTGGCGGAAGACCTGTTATTTATAAAAGATTTTGAACCCGAGATGGTGGGCATCGGTCCCTTTATTCCTCATCACGACACCCCCTTTGCCCGGGAACCTGCCGGGACGCTGGAAATGACACTTTTTATGCTGGCCTTGATACGCCTGCTCCTGCCCGGTGTTTTACTGCCGTCAACAACGGCTCTGGGGACTATAGACCCGGCGGGGAGGGAACTGGGAATCCTGGCCGGGGCCAATGTTATAATGCCCAATTTATCGCCGCCGGAAGTCAGAGAAAAATATTTGCTCTATGACAACAAATCCTGTCAGGGTGAGGAGGCTGCCGAAGGCCTGGAAGATCTGAAAAAAAGCATGGATAAGATCGGCTGCCGGATAGTTGTCGACCGGGGAGATTATATTGATGGTTCATAAATATAACCGTTTATAATATACAGGCTGCGCCAGGAAAGGAAGTTTAAATTATGTACAATCCAAAATCATCTAAAGCGGAAGAGTTCATCGCCCACGAAGAAGTTCTGGCAACTCTGGAATATGCACAGCAGAATAAGAACAATGTCGAATTGATTGATAACATCCTTGTCAAAGCCAGCCGCAAGAAGGGTTTATCCCACCGGGAGGCTGCCGTTTTACTGGATTGTGATATTGAGGAGAAGAATCTAAAAATATATGAGCTGGCCCGGCAGCTAAAAAAGGATATTTACGGCAATCGTATCGTTATGTTCGCTCCCTTATATCTTTCCAATTATTGCATTAATGGCTGTGTTTATTGCCCCTATCATTTACAGAACCAGCATATCCTTCGCAAGAAACTGACCCAGGAAGAAATCCGCCGTGAGGTCACGGCCCTGCAGGATATGGGGCACAAGCGCCTGGCTATTGAAGCTGGGGAGCACCCGACAATGAACCCGATTGAATATATTTTAGAATCCATAAAAACTATTTACAGTGTTAAACATAAAAATGGTGCCATCCGCCGGGTCAATGTCAATATTGCGGCGACTACGGTGGAAAACTACCGGAAGCTGCAGGAGGCCGGGATCGGGACTTATATCCTGTTCCAGGAAACCTATCATAAGGAAAGCTATGAAAAATTGCACCCCAGCGGACCGAAACACGATTATGCCTGGCATACCGAGGCCATGGACCGGGCTATGCAGGCCGGGATAGATGATGTTGGGATCGGGGTGCTTTTCGGTCTGGAAAGGTATCGTTATGAATTTACCGCCCTTTTGATGCATGCCGAACATCTGGAGGCGGCTTTTGGGGTAGGACCTCATACCATTAGTGTCCCCCGGATACGTTCCGCAGATGGTATTGATGCCGGAGCCTTTGAAAATGGCATTGATGATAATACTTTTGCCAAATTGGCGGCCTGTATCCGTATCGCTGTCCCCTACACCGGTATGATAGTTTCCACCCGGGAAAGCGAAGAAAGCCGGGAGAAGGTATTGAAAATGGGAGTTTCACAAATCAGCGGCGGTTCCCGTACCAGTGTGGGAGGATATGACGAACCGGAACCGGAAGATGAAAAATCCGAGCAATTTGAGGTAAGTGATACCCGGACACTGGATCAGGTGGTCTTATGGCTTATGAAGCTTGGTTATATCCCCAGCTTTTGTACCGCCTGTTACCGGGAGGGCAGGACCGGTGACCGCTTTATGCAGCTGGCCAAAACCGGGCAGATCCAAAATTGCTGCCATCCCAATGCCCTGATGACATTGAAAGAGTATCTGGAGGATTATGCTTCAGAAGAAACCCGAAAAATCGGGGAAAAATTGATCAATGAAGAACTGGGTAATATCCCCAGTGATAAGATCAGGGGAATTGCTGAAAGAAACCTGGGCGAAATTGCCGGGGGAAAGCGTGATTTCAGGTTCTAAACAGAGATTAAAAGAAGAAGCATTGATTTGATTGGAATGGAGGACGGATAAATGACCAGTTTAAATGAAACACCCCGGGGTATGCGGGTTGCCATCGCTTTTTTAGGCCGGCGCAATGCAGGCAAATCCTCGGTGCTCAATGCCCTGGTGGGATATGATCTGGCCATTGTGTCCGATGTCCCGGGGACTACTACTGATCCGGTCAGCAAAAATGTGGAAATAAGCCCCCTGGGGCCCTGTATGGTTATAGATACGGCTGGAATCGATGATGAAGGGGAATTGGGTGAGAAGCGCCGGGGGAAAACCCGGGAGGTTTTAAAGGATGCCGATGTGGGGCTGATCATTGTCGGTGATGGCAGATGGACTTCTTTTGAAGAAGAAATACTGGCTGGACTGCAGGCAAAATCCAGACCGGTTATTGTGGTAGTGAATAAAATCGATAAATGTTCAGGGAAGGAAGTTATAAAAGCTGTCCGGGAACGGGGTCTTGACTATGCAGCGGTATCGGCAGTAACCGGCGAAGGAATCGCTGCACTGAAAGAAAATATCCGGGGACTCAAAAATATAACTGGATTGGAATCACCTTCCCTCTTGGCCGGATTGATCGGGGCGGGGGATCTGGTGTTATTGGTGACCCCCATTGATGCTGGGGCTCCCAAAGGCAGACTGATTCTGCCGCAGGTGCAGACCATCCGGGATATACTGGATAATCAGGCCCTGGCCCTGGTGGTTAAAGGGACCGAGTTGAAGGGCGCTTTAAGCAAACTAACTGAGCCCCCCGCTCTGGTCATTGCTGATTCCCAGATAGTTCAGGAGGCAGCGGCAACGGTCCCGGAAAGTATACCATTGACTACTTTTTCTACGGTTTTTTCGCGTTTTAAAGGGGATCTGACGCAGCTGGTCACAGGGGTTAAAACCATTGATGTGCTGGAGGAGGGGGACAAGGTGCTGATTGCCGAGGCCTGTACCCATCATGCCA
>JAAYZA010000309.1 GCA_012515055.1 Syntrophomonadaceae bacterium
GCAGGAATCCCTTCAATATATAAGAATAAATAATTAAAACCCCTTCGTCAAGTGATATACGCATTCTTTCGTTGCTTAGCGGAGGGATTTATTGGTTTCGTGTAAATGCTCCATCAGCAAATTCCCCAGTTTCAAAAGAAAAATTCCCTGTTCCCATTCCAAATCTTCGTCATCTAAAACATCCTGGCGCAGGAGATTAAGGGATAAATCAGGATTATTGTGGAAAAACTCAGCCAGATCGGCTATAAATAAGTTTTCAACCGCTTTTAATGTTTTGATACTGGATTTAAAAGGACGGAAAGCTACTACAATATCTGCACTTTTCACTGTACGGCGGATATCTTTAATAAATCGGTTTATATCCTTCCCCGGAGGCATCGATATTAGTAAATAACCCTGTTCAATAATCAGGTATCCCCATTGATAGCTCTTCCCCTGATCATTAATCATCCAGATGAAGCATGCCCGCTCCCGATCACTGTGCAATAGGCGGAAATTTTTACATTGATAAAGCAGATCCAGCATCAATTCACTATGCATCACACTGGCAATCTGCCATTTCATTTGTAATGGCTGTTTGGCTAAATGGACGGCGTTCTGCTCCAGGTCGTCTACTGCCATTATATTGGCTTTCAAAATATTCTTACCCCTGGTTTTAAGATAAACGATATCAGTAATGTCAAAAGGATTTAACCTTTCCATCAACATCTGATAGTTTTTTTCAAACAGGTCCTGCATATCAGGCATCACAATGAACATAGGCTCTTCCACCCACATACTATTTGCCTCCAGAGGAAGCAGGCGGGTAATGCTGATCATGCCCGGCACAATACTTTGATGTACATTGACACCAAAATTACCCTGAGCATTATACTGTTTGCCGGTAAAATAATCTTCAAAAATCAATTCATTTCTGCCGGTTGGTTTTATTTTATAGGCACCAACATAGCTGGTCATCAGATTGAAAGCGGCGGTTTTTAAACTGCCGGGGAATCTTTTCCCCTGACTTTCCCAGAACAGGTTGGCAATGGTGCTGCTGTTATTATTCTGACAATCAAGCTCATAATACTGCTGATAAAACTGTCCATAAATTTTTTTATTGCTTTCATCCCAGAATTTGCCGGCTGTATTGATATTGTCATAGAAATCCTCATGGACTTGTTGTTCTGTATGCCCCCACTCTTCTTTCACAGAATAGGAGAAAAGTTTTAAATGCTGTTTCACTTCCTCATAAGCCCTTATTTTTTCCCGGTTGTTGATTTCATTCCAATAGGGATAAGTAACCAATTCGACATTAAAATCCAGGGGGATATTCTGAAAGTGACGTATGATCAATTGCGCCTTTTTACTGACCAGGCCGGTGGAAACGTTAAATTTTTTGGCTACCTGAGCAAAATTGATCTTCTGACCTTTCAAATTCCAATAGCTGTACTCCAGGGAAGCCAGCCATTCGCGGGTCTGTGATATTTTCGGCCGGTATATCTTGCTGAATTCGTTCCAGATAAAAAGTATCCAGCCCA
>JAAYZA010000219.1 GCA_012515055.1 Syntrophomonadaceae bacterium
GTACCAAATGTACATCGATTGAATGGATTGGCGGTTAACGCAAGCTATCAACTCATTTCTACCTATATCAGAGCGAGCAAAAAGGGTCAAGAGCAAGGCGACCGCCAAAACCCATGACCCTGACGTACTTAATGTACGTCGATTGAATGGGTTGGCGGTCAACGCAGCTATTGCCCCTTTTTGCCGCTCTGATCAGCGGACCATGGCCCGGCCTTCGTATACTATCCCCCGCTGAGTATCCAGAGTGACCTCCATGCCGTCAACCATCAAACTGGTGGCCTGGCTGGCACCTACAATGACGGGGATTCTGGCGTTAAGCCCCATGATTGCCGCATCGGAAGTCAGGCCACCCTCTTCTGCTATGATGGCCGAGATATTTTGCAGATGCGGCGCCAGACTGCTGTCGGCCCCCCGGGTAACGATAATATCCCCTGGTTTGATCTTCAGCAAATCGTCCACAGATTTTATGACCCTTACCCGGCCGGATATCGGGGTAAATCCAATTCCCATCCCCCGGGTCAAAATCTTCCCCACAACATGAACTTTTAATAAATTGGTGGCACCGGAAAAACCGGTGGGGACACCAGCGGTGAGTACCACCAGATCACCATATTTGATATATTCAGCATCAACAGCACTCTTTACTGATATATCAAAAAGATCATCCGTGCCGGGAGTATCAGGAATTAGGAGGGGATAAACCCCCCATACCAACGACAGTTTATTGTAGATCCTTTCATCGGGGGTGGCGGCAATAATTACCGAAGAAGGCCGGTATTTAGCTACCATTTTGGCTGTATATCCGGAGCGGGTCGCAGATATAATGGCCGAGGCATCAAGATTCATGGCCGTGGCACAGGTAGCGTAACTGATGGCATCAGTTACTGATGCATTGCTCAAGGTTCTTTTTCTACGTAAATTATCTTCATAGGGCAGGGCTTGTTCTGTTCGTTTGGCTATACGCGCCATGGTTTGTACCACTTCCACCGGATATTTGCCCGCAGCGGTTTCACCGGACAACATAATGGCATCCGCCCCCTCAAATATTGCATTAGCCACATCTGATACTTCGGCCCGGGTTGGGCGGGGGTTTAATATCATAGAATCCAGCATTTGAGTGGCAATTATCACCATTTTGCCAATGGGGCGGCATTTATCCATGATAACCTTTTGTACCAGCGGCACATCCTCAGCAGGGATTTCTACCCCCAGATCTCCTCGGGCCACCATTACCCCATCCGCTATTTGTATCATATCATCCAGATTATCCACACCTGACTGGCTCTCAATTTTAGCGATTATCTCCGTATCAGCATTACGTTTTTCCAGCAGGCGCCTGATATCCAGCAAATCATCTGCTTTGGTGGCAAATGAAGCCGCAATGAATTCTACTTGCTGATCAATGCCAAAATTAATATCATCTATATCCTTGGGGCTTAAAAAGGGCATATTGATCCTGACCCCCGGAACATTGACCCCCTTCCTTTCTCCCAGTTCCCCACCATTAATGACTTTACAAATAATATCATTATCGGTTGTTTCCTCAACCAGCAAACTGATCAAACCATCGGCCAGCAATATGGTTATACCTTTATCAACTTCCCGGGGCAAATTCGGATAATTTACATGGACCGCCTGTTCGTCTCCGGGAACTTCCCGGGTGGTCAATATGAAACGTTCCCCCGACTGCAGTATAATTTTACCGTCCTTTAAAAGACCCGTCCTGATTTCCGGCCCCCGGGTATCCAGCATTATGGCCAGGGGGCGTCCGCTTCTGGCAGCAGCCTCACGAATGTTTTCGATCCGCTGTAAATGTTCCTCATGTGTACCATGGGAAAAATTAAGCCGCGCCACATTCATCCCCGCTTCAATCATTTTATCCAGCACTTCTGGTTTCTCACTGGCGGGGCCTATTGTACAAATGATTTTAGTTTTTCTCACTTTATTCACCTCGGTTACTCATCTTGCCAGTATACGGGCTATTTCAAACAAATCCAATTCCAGTGTTTTGCTGCCATGTATTACTTCCTGCAGCGGAATCGGCCTGACTTTTATGTCATAACCTGACAGCATCACATTACTTCCCCCGTCGGCAATATAATCAATAGCGGCTTTTCCCATGCATGATGCCAGAATTCGATCAACCGCTGTAGGCATGCCTCCCCTCTGCATATGACCCAGTATGCTTACCCGGGTTTCATGCCCGGTATGCTCCTGGATGAAATCCCGCAGTTCCATTACCGGATAAACCCCTTCGGCGACAATTATGATGCTATGAAGTTTACCCCGCTCGATCCCCATTTCTATTTTTTCAATCACCTGGTGCAAATCAGGCTCGATTTCGGGGATAAGAATCGATTCCGCTCCGCCAGCCACACCGGCCGACAGAGCTATTTCTCCGCAATCCCTTCCCATCACCTCAATGATAAATATCCGCCCATGGCTGGTGGCTGTATCCCGAATGCGGTTTATGGCTTCCAGGGCAGTATTTATGGCTGTATCAAAACCAATTGATCTGGTATAGACGATATCATTATCAATGGTTGCCGGGATAGCCACTGTATTTATCCCTGATTTCGAAAATTCATAGGCTCCTTTAATGCTGCCATTGCCGCCAATCACCACCAGATTTTCTATCCCTTTGCTGTGCAGATTTTCAAAAGCTTTCTGGCAGCCATTGTCAGTCATAAAAGTCCGGGAACGAGAAGTTTTTAAAACGGTACCGCCGCGGTGAATAATATCAGCAACGGAACCCAGTGACATTTTCGTAAACTGCCCGGCTATCAGTCCCTCAAATCCATGATTTACACCATATACCAGCATGTTCCTGTAAATGCCGGTTCTGACCACTGCCCTGATGGCTGCGTTCATCCCCGGGGCATCCCCGCCGCTGGTCAATACTGCTACTTTCTTCACCCTGTCCTCCTGCTGCGGTCTTATTTTTGACCGAAGATATGACTATTCATTTATAGTCTTCTCCCAAATAACTTACCACCATGCAGGAAGACGGTTTAAATCTAATTAAACCATATATCTTTTTTATCCAGTATCATACCGAGTTCTCTTTTAACGATAGTTTTGGCCTCCACCCTGTATTCATCATTTAACACGATGACTTTTCGGTTGGGCAGATGCAAAACAACATCAACTGTACCCGGATGTTTCTTCAATATACGCAGTATTTTTTCTCGTTCCTGACTATCATTACCGGTCAAACGAATATGTAATTCTTCAATTCCCTGATTTAAGGGAAAGACCTTGCGGGCAATCACCTTGGGCTGTTCTTCGCGGTTGTCAAAAAAGCCTTCCACTATAACTGCCCGGTGGGATTGCAGTGTTTCAATATTATGCCCAAATGATGAAGGAAAGAGAAGCATTTCCATGCGGACACCATGATCTTCTAAAGAAAAACGGGCATATTGTTCGCCTTTTTTACTGCGTCTTTTTTCTAAATTGACCACTGTACCGGCAACCCTGACATATTCCTCATCAGCCGCCGGTGTCAGTTCCTTTAATTGCCAGGTAGTGACCAAAGGGAGCACCGAACTGAATTCATCCAGGGGATCGGCAGATACATAAAACCCCAGAACTTCTTTTTCCAGCCGCAGCAGATCCGCCAGTTCCATTTCATCCGAACCGCTGGGAACAGGTTCTATGACCATTGTGTCATTTTCTTCGAAAAGTGACAATTGGTTACTGTTTTCATTAGCTCTTATCTGTGCCGCCAGCTGCAGACATTCGTCCATTATTGACAGGCATTGTTTGCGGGTCTGTCCCAGGTTGTCAAAACATCCTGCCAGAATGAGATTTTCAAGTACCCTTTTGTTGATCTGGGATAAATCGACCCGGCAGCAAAAATCGAATAAAGTTGCAAAAGGAGCCGATTTTCTTTCCCGAACAATGGCTTTAACTGTGTTTAAACCCACGTTTTTAATAGCTCCCAAGCCGAAACGGATGCCCTGACTGGCCACAGTAAAGTTCTCAAAGCTTTCATTGATATCCGGCGGCAAAAATTCAATGCCCAAACGCTGGCATTCGCTCAGATAAAAAACCACTTTGTCCTGATTGTCGATTACACTGGTTAAAAAGGCGCACATATATTCCGCCGGGAAATGAGCCTTCAGCCAGGCGGTTTGATAAGAAATCACAGCATATGCGGCTGAATGGCTTTTATTAAAACCATAGCCAGCAAAACTCTCCATTAAATCAAATAATCTGGTACTGATACTGGTATCAACCTGATTGTTTTGCGCTCCGTTTATGAATTTTTCCCGCAGGGCCATCAATTCCTGAGGTTTTTTCTTCCCCATAGCCCGGCGCAGCACATCCGCCTCACCCATATTAAAAGAAGCTATCACACTGGCAATACTCATGACCTGTTCCTGGTATAAAATAACCCCATAGGTTTCCTTCAGCAAGGGTTCCAAAGACGGGTGCAGGTATTCAATTTTCTGCTGATGATGCTTGCGGCTGATAAAATCCTCCACCATGCCGCTGCCTAAAGGACCGGGGCGGTATAAGGCGATGACTGCTATAATATCTTCAAAACAACTTGGTTTCATTTCAGTTAGAATCCTGCGCAATCCGTCACTTTCCAGCTGGAAGACACCAATGGTTTCCCCGGCTGTCAGAAGTTCAAACACGGCTTCGTCATCCAGGGGCAAATTATCAATATCAACATTGATATCCCGGCTTTTAGCTATTATTTCAACCGCCCGGTCGATGACGGTCAAAGTGCGCAAACCCAGTATATCCATTTTCAAAAGTCCTATATCTTCCACGGTTTCCTTGGTAAACTGGGTGATCACATGGCCGTCAACGGTTTTAGCCAGGGGCAGCAGGTTGGTCAATGTCTCCTGGCCAATCACCACCCCGGCAGCATGGATCGATGAATGGCGCGGCATCCCTTCCACAGCCCGGGCTATATCTATTATCTTGCGAACATCATAATCACTCTGATATAGATCATGGAGTTCCGCTGATATTTTCAGGGAATTATCGATGGTCACCCCGATTTGCTCCGGTATCAACCGGGCGATTTTATCTACTGCCCCATAAGGAATATCAAGGGCCCGCCCCACATCTCTAATTGCAGCTCTGGCCGCCAGGGTACCGAAAGTAATGATCTGGGCCACTTTATCTTCGCCATAGGTTTCTATTATGTACTCGATGACCCGGTCTCTTTTTTCGAAACAAAAATCAATATCAATATCGGGCATGCTTACCCTTTCCGGATTTAAAAAACGTTCGAAAAGCAAATTATAGCGCAGGGGGTCGACAGCGGTAATCCCCAGCAAATAAGAAACCAGGCTGCCGGCCGCCGAGCCCCGGCCCGGACCTACCGGCACTTTATTTTCTTTGGCCCAGCGGACCAGATCCCATACGATCAAGAAATAGGCGGCAAATCCCATATCAATGATGGTCTTTAGTTCGTACTCCACCCGGGCTTTTACTTCTGGTGTGGGGTCGGGATATTTAGCGGTTAGATTTTCATTAACTAACCTGCGCAGGCAGGCCTCCTCGCTGTCCCCAGGGGACAGATTGAAATAGGGCAGGTAAAATTTGCTGAAATCAAACTCCACATTGCATTGTTCCGCTATCAGCAGACTGTTGCTGATAGCATCCGGACGCCAGGCAAAAAGTCTGGCCATTTCTTCCGCGCTTTTCAGATAAAACTCATTGCCTGTGAAACGCATTCTTTGTTCATCGGATACCACTGTTCCGGTTTGGATGCACAAAAGAACATCATGCACCGCTGCATCGCTCTGTTTTATGTAATGAGCATCATTGGCCGCCACTACCGGTATTCCCGTTTCATCGCTGATCTGACATAACAACTGACAAACCGTCTTGTCTTCCGGGAGGCCATGATCTTGCAATTCCAGATAAAAATTGCCGCGTCCCAGCAAATCATCGTAATAACGAGCGGTTTCCACCGCTGATGAATAATTTCCTGCCAGCAGCTGCTGGGGTATTTCCCCGGCCAGGCAGCTGGACATTACAATTAAGCCCTGATGGTATTTCTCCAGCAGCTCTTTGTCCACCCGGGGTTTATAATAAAATCCCTCTGTAAAAGCCAGGCTGACTATTTTGATCAGATTCTGATAACCTTGTTCATTTTTGGCCAGCAGGATCAGATGGGCCAGGTCATCATCAATTCTTGGCTGTTTATCAAAACGGCTGCGCGGTGCTATATACACTTCGCAGCCTATGATCGGTTTTATCCCCTGCTTTTTCGCTGAACGGTAAAAGTCTATTATCCCGTATAAAACACCATGGTCAGTAATGGCAATGGCAGGCATCCCCTGTTCTGCCGCATAAGCCGTTAATTCATCGATCCGGCAGGCCCCATCCAATAAGCTGTATTCTGAGTGATTATGTAAATGCACAAATCCCTGTTTCATATCTTTCTCCCCTGAATAAAATACTACTACACTTCAGGCCGTAATTGATACCCGACAGGGGCTTCCGCCAGTTATCCGGCAAATTTCATCATAAGTGACAGGCAATACCGCATTGGAGGTACCGGCAGCAGAATAAACTGTTTCATACCTTTGCAGACTTTCATCCACAAATATCGGGACCGCCTGTTGCAAAGCGAAGGGACATACCCCGCCGACAGAAAAACCAGTTATCTCCTCTACCTCTTCTGCATTGGCCATCCTCGCCCGCGAACCAATCAGCTCCTTCACTGCCTTGTTATCGATCCTGGCATCACCGGCAGCAACTATCAAAAAATATTGCCCATCCCTGGTTTTAAATAAAATAGTTTTGGCGATTTGCCCTACTTCGGTTCCCAATGCCCGGGCAGCCAGGAATGAAGTGCTGGTATCTTCTTCTAAAACCATGATTTTAAGTTCCGGATTATGCTCGCTTAAAAATGCCCTCACTCTTTCAATCTTATCCATCCATTCCACCTCTCCTGTATAAATTTATCTCTTCCATTATAACTTGCTTTTCATTATTAAATCCCGTCATATGACAAATCGGTCTTTTTTTGAAGACCGATTTGTCAGCATCAAAGGGGCCGCCCTTTTCAATCATCACAATGCTGGGTGCTTAATTGCCGTATTTGTTCATACCTTTATTATTTGTTCTGCCAGCTATTGGGGGACATTATGATTTTGACTCATTTCTTTTTTCTTTTAGCCTTTTATGGACTAATCCACCGATTCTACCGCAGGTTTCATTGGTAAGAGACCCCCAGCCCTCGGTTTGAATCTGTTGCCATAAGCCCAATTCCTTGGCGATCTCAATTTTTAAAAGATCCTTTTCTGCCGGCATCCTGGTTTTTTTACCCTTCTGCCCTTCAGCTTTCAAAGCAAGATACCTCCCTCATTGTTTATCTTACTTTGCCCGCCGTGCCTCGATACTATTATTTAAAACTGGCAGCAAAACGGTAGAAATCGTTTAAATCCCCCCGCCAATCGGGTTTATAACTGACCCCCTTATCGATCAGCATGTTTTCCACTAAAAATGTTTTCATGCCGATGGTTCCTGCCGGCAAATCTTCTCCAATATCATTACCCACCATCAAGCATTCTTCGGCGGATAAACCGATCAAACTCAAAATTTCCTGGTAATATTCCGGATGGGGTTTACAAAAATGCATGATTTCGTAAGAAGTGATCAATTCAAAATTGAAATCCCCCAGCCCGGCCCAGGCCAGCCTTTGTTCCAGGGCGGTCAATGGGAATACCGCATTGGTAGCGATTACTATCCTGATGTTTTGAGCCACAAGCTTTTCCATCATCTGGGGAATACCGGGAAAAGAAGCACTATGTTTTTGCAAGAGGGGAAAACCTTCGGCATAAAATTTATCCAGGAATTTCAGCACCGGCTCTTCCTCCCAGCCGGTAGCGGCAAAAAAATCCTGTTTGAAAACTTCCTCATTGGTTACCGCAGAATTCTTATCAGCTATCATCACACCGGTGGATCTATACACCTGCTCCACCAGCTGACCGGCATCCGGAATCCCTTCTTTACTGGCCATAAGAGCCATCTTTTTAAAATATTTTGGTATAAACTGCTGCATATCAATATTCAGCAAAGTACCATCCAGATCAAA
>JAAYZA010000356.1 GCA_012515055.1 Syntrophomonadaceae bacterium
ATATTGGATATGATATTACCCCAGGACCTGCTTAAATATGGCTTGATCCCGGAATTTGTCGGCAGGGTTCCCATTATTGCCACCCTAGAAGCCCTGGAGATAGACGCTTTGATACAAATCCTGACCGAACCAAAAAATGCACTGGTCAAACAGTATAAAAAGCTTTTCGAATTGGATGGGGTTGATCTGGAATTCATGGATGAAGCCTTGCAGGCCATTGCCGAAGAAGCTATACAGCGCAATACAGGTGCCCGCGGATTAAGAGCCATAATTGAAGACATCATGCTGGAAGTGATGTACGAAGTCCCATCCCGCCTGGATGTAACTAAAGTCGTTGTTACCAGGGATGTGATCTTGAAAAAAGACAAACCGCTATTGGTCACTGTTGATGCCAAAAGAAAAGTTAATTAGATTACGGCAGGGGATACGGCTAGATAAATAAGAAGTTACAACCGGCAGAATAAAGAAGTTAAGGGCATATTCAAATCAGAGTATGTCCTTATTTTTATGACTGCAAATCGACGTTCTTGGAAAAGGTAGTTTAAAATGACTTATTTTACAGTTTGTTTTTCCTTATTCACTGGAGCTATACGGGAATAATAAAGATAAAGATCCTGAGGAAGGAACAAACATGAACAGTATTTTTACGCAATACGCCGGACTTTTTTATTTGATCCAATTAGTGTTCACTATTATTATCGGAGTCTATTTCTGGACACTGCTGAAGAATCAGCAATCGCGAAAAATCGTTGCCGGGAGGGAATCTGAAAAAGAGATCCTCAAGCTTAAACAGATGCGCAGTATAAAATTGACTGAACCGCTGTCAAGTCTGACCAGACCGGCCAGCCTGGATGATGTTATCGGACAGGAAGAGGGTATCGATATGCTGCGTTCTGCCCTGTGCCATGCCAACCCCCAGCATGTTATCATTTATGGTCCCCCGGGGATAGGTAAGACGGCAGCAGCCCGACTGGTTCTGGAGGAAGCTAAAAAAAACCCTCTCTCTCCTTTTAAAACAGAAGCTAAATTTGTAGAGGTGGATGCTACCATTTGTCGTTTTGATGAACGTAATATTGCTGACCCTCTTATCGGCTCAGTCCATGACCCTATTTATCAAGGGGCAGGAGCAATGGGTACTGCAGGCATACCCCAGCCGAAACCGGGTGCTTGCACCAAAGCACATGGAGGTGTCCTGTTTATTGATGAAATTGGGGAACTTCACCCTTTGCAAATGAATAAGCTTTTAAAGGTTCTGGAAGATCGCAAAGTGTTACTGGAGAGTGCTTACTTCAGTGAAAATGATCGCAGTATGCCCGGGCATATCTATGATATTTTCATGAATGGGCTCCCGGCGGATTTCCGTTTAGTAGGGGCAACCACAAAAACGCCGGATGAACTGCCCCCTGCTTTAAGATCCCGTTGCCTGGAAATATTTTTTTCACCATTAAAACACGAAAATATTTATCAGATTGCCCAAAATGCAGTCAACAAAATAGAGTATAAAATTGACGAAAGGACACTGAATGAGGTTACCAGATATGCCGGCAATGGCCGGGAGGCAGTAAATATAATTCAGCTGGCCGCTGGAATCGCCCAAATGATAAACAGCCAATATATTTCTCTGGATATCATTGAAAAAGTTGTTAATAATGGACGCTTCAGTCCCCGTCGTGAAATAAAACCCCAGAAGCAGCCTCAAATTGGAATCGTTAACGGTTTGGCGGTTCATGGCCCCAGCAGCGGGACATTGCTGGAAGTGGAATCGACTGCTTTCCCGGTCAAAGCCGGGCAGGGCAAGTGGACAGTGACCGGGGTAGTGGAAGAAGAGCAAATGGGGGGCGGGGAACATAAATTTA
>JAAYZA010000179.1 GCA_012515055.1 Syntrophomonadaceae bacterium
GTTTCGATGATGCCCAGGCTCTGGCAGACCATTTGAAAAGCAGGCGGCAGGTTATATTGAATCTGGAAAACACTACCCCCGATATTTCACAAAGAATTGTTGATTTTGTCAGTGGAACTACCTATGCACTGGAAGGACACAGCCAGCAGGTGGGTAAAACCATCTTTATATTTACCCCCAGCAATGTTGAAATCTCCAAAGATCTTCGCCTGCCCCGCAAAGGCAGCGTGTTTAATACATATGGGGGGGGCAAATAGTGCCCTTGACCCTGGGTATTATTGGAGGCGGTCAAATGGCTCATGCTATTGTGCAGGGACAGTCTGATCGCAGAGAAATTGGCATTAAAGATATATTGATAAATGATATCAACCAGGAACGGACAGCATTATTCGTCCGTGAATTTAAAGCAGAACACCGGACTATTCCAGAACTGATTAAAGCCAGTGATATTATTTTACTGGCAGTGAAACCGCAGCAGGCCAGGGATGTGTTGAGAGACACAAAAGCACTTTGGAGCAATGACAAGCTGCTGGTTTCAATTGTTGCAGGAATAAAATTAAAATCATTGGAGGATTTGATCGGTCAAATCCCGGTGGTAAGAACGGTGCCCAATACTCCCTGTCTTGCAGGCATGGGAGTTGTTGCTATTTCAGGCGGCAATTATATTGATGAAAGGCATATTAAAATAACGGAAAGATTATTTATTAATATGGCCAAATGCATTATCATTGAAGAGAATTATCTAAATGCCATTACCGCTTTTTCCGGCAGCGGACCGGCTTATTTTTATTATATTGCCGAAGCTTTACGGGATGGGGCCAAAGACTTAGGGCTGGACAGCCAGCTGGCGGAGTTTCTGATTGTTGAGACTTTAAGAGGGAGTATGGAATTACTGGATAAAACCGGTGAATCTCCAGAGGTTCTCAGGGAAAAGGTGTCAACGCCCGGTGGTGCAACGGAGGCTGCCATCTGCCATTTGGAAAGCCGGGAGGTCAAAGCAGCATATCGAGAAGCAGTGCAAAGAGCTTTTCAAAAGGTCGGGGAATTCAATGGATAAAACGAAGGGGGAAGTATTTTGTCAACGGTTGCAGCTTACCAAATAATCAAAGCAGTAGATATTGCATTCCAGGTACTAATATGGCTGGTTATCATCAAGGTATTGCTTTCCTGGGTCAGACATGACCGCAATCAGCCCATTATTAAATTTATCTATGACATCACCGAGCCGGTCATGAGACCTTTTTATAATCTGGTCCCGGTGATGGGGGGCATAGATTTTTCTCCTATTCTGGTTATTTTTGTTTTGAGTATCGCTCAGAGACTGGTTCATCAGGTTTTAGTAATGGTACTAATGTAATGGGGTTTTAAATTATGGATTTTCATAAAATTGAGCTTCTGGCACCGGTGGGAAAATGGGAGGCATTGGAGCAGGTGGCTGCGGCAGGCGCTGATGCCGTTTATCTGGGCGGAAAAGGTTTTAATATGCGTATGCTGAGACCAGAGTTCAACTTTCGCGAAGAAGAAATCAAGGCAGCAACAGCCTGGCTGCATGAGAATAATAAAAAGATTTATATAACCATTAACAGTTTATATAACGAACAAGAAATTGAGCAAATAAAAGAATATCTGTTTAATCTGGATTATTATGGTGTGGATGGTTTTATCGTACAGGATATGGGCATTGTTACGATATGCCAGGAAATGGGGCTGACCACTCCATTACATGCCAGTGTGCAGATGGGGATAGGCAATTTGCCGGCAGTGCGTTATCTGGAGGAGATGAATTTTACCCGGGCTATTTTATCAAAAGATCTGAGCCTGGAAGAAATAGGCGCCATCCACCGGGAAACGGCAATGGAAATAGAGTTTTTTATTCATGGTGATCTATGTTTATCCCACACCGGTCAATGTCATTTAAGCAGTTTCATGGCCGGTCAGAGCTCCAATCGAGGGCGCTGTATCAAACCTTGCCGCTGGCAATATGCTCTGGCCTCGGGAGGGGATTATCAATACCGGCTGGCCAGCAATGATTTATGTCTTTATCAATATCTCCCGGCATTGATTGCTGCCGGGGTGGTATCATTTAAAATCGAAGGCCGGATGAGGGACAGTAAATATATAAGTCATCTGGTTCAAACCTATCGTCAGGCATTGGACCGGATCATCAGTGATCAGGAAGGGTATGAACTGGATCCAGAAGGAATGGCGGCACTGGAAGAAA
>JAAYZA010000244.1 GCA_012515055.1 Syntrophomonadaceae bacterium
CTTCCACCATTTTCCATGTCTAATGCTGGTAATTTTTGTCGCCGCAGTGGGAATCTTCTCAATATTTTGCTTGCTTACCTCCCAACATCCTGTCTTCCAGCAAGTTAACAAGCTTTTTGATGTCAGGAAATAATACAGACCGGAAGAAGGATAAAAAATTATGATGGAGAAAATTACAAAATAAGATAAAATGTCACAAAACACCTGGCTGTATTAATAAATTTTCTTCAATCACATCAATTAATCACCTGAAATGATCTATTCTTTCTTACTAAATGTATTTCAATAAATATGTAAATCAGGGATTGTTCGGTAATAATAGCCGTATTTTAACTGATAGTGATGCCAAATAATTGGAGAAAGGGTCAAAGATGAGTGAAGAAACGAAACTTTATCCACTTACCAATAGTCAAAAAGGCCTCTGGTATACAGAACAGTTTTATCCGGGAACAGCCATTGGAAACATTGTTGCATCAACCAGCTTAAAAGAAACTATAGACTATGGCAAACTTGCTATAGCAGTCAATCTTTTTATAAAAAGGCATGATGGCATGCGACTAAGGATTACTGACAATAATTTGGAACCTGAGCAATACATAGCAGAATATCAAGAAAAAGAATTCGAGTATATTGACTTTTCCGTCCAGGGGGGGCGGGAGGCGTTCTATAAATGGGCAGATATAGAGGCACAGGTACCTTTTCAACTTATTAATTCGGATCTTTTTCATTTCTGTTTATTTAAAATAAGTGAGAACGAAGGCGGGGTCTTTGCCCGCATACATCACCTCATATCAGATGCCTGGACAATGGCATTGATGTGCAATGAGATCGGCAGTTCCTATAAAATGTTAGTAAATGAAGGTACTATTCCCGATGGCAATCCCCCTTCCTACATAGATTTTATTAAATCAGAGCAAGACTTCGAAAAATCCATTGAATTTAAATCAGCCAAGCAGTTTTGGGACAATTTGTTTGATACTATTCCCGAGACAGCCGCATTAAAGCCGAGAAGGGAGTATACAGCAAGTACCCAGGCAAAACGAAACAACTTTAACGTCAATAAAGAACTTACCCATAAAATCATCCAATACAGCAACAGAAACAAAGTGTCAGGCTTTATTCTGTTTCTGTCCGCTCTGTCGATCTATATTAACCGCGTAACCGGAAAAGAAGATATTATTATTGGTATCCCCGTGCTGCTTCGGCCCACCTTGAAAGAGCAGGTTACAGTGGGAATGTTCATAGATACTGTCCCGGTACGATTAAAAATTGATCAGAATCTAAGCTGTGAGAAATACATTACATGGGTTAGTCAGGTATGGAAGGAAATTAGAAAACATCGGTATCCATATAACCGGCTGCTGCATGACATAAGAAAAAAACACCATACTCAGGAAATGCTCTATGACATCGTGCTATCATACCATAAGGCCCGGGTATTTCTACCGGGGGATTTGGAAGCTTGCTGGTTTTTCAGCTACAGCCAAACGAACTCACTGTGCATTAGTGTCAGTGACCACGAAAACACAGGCAATTTAACGATTGATGTGGATTACCTGGCAGAGTTGTTTGAGGAAAGGGAAATCCAACAGATAAATGACGGTCTTTTGACTATTATTGAAGATATGGTTGGAAACCCTGGCAAAAAGCCCTCCGAGCTGGAAATCATCTCCGAGCAGGAGAAAGAGCAGCAATTATATGAGTTCAATGATACCCAGTCCGACTATCCCAGGGGAAAGACCATTCATGAGCTTTTTGCCGAGCAGGTCGGGAAAACACCGGATAAAACAGCAGTAGTTTTTGAAGATAAAAATCTTAGCTACCGGGAGCTGAACGACAAAGCCAGCTGCCTGGCAAAGGTACTTCGGGAAAAGGGTGTTCAGCCGGGCGAAATAGTTGGTCTGATGGTCCCCCGTTCCCTGGAGATGATCACAGGCATTTTAGCCATTCTTAAAGCAGGAGGGGCATATCTCCCGATAGATACGGATTACCCCCCGGAAAGAATAGAGTATATGCTGGAAGACAGCGGGGCCAGACTGCTGCTTGCCCAGGCGGGATTGATGGACCGCATAAACTTTAACGGCGAAATCCTTCTGATCGATGGCTTAAACCTTGATAACGGAAACAATAGCAACCCTGCCAATTTAAACCAGCCATCCGATCTGGCTTATCTTATCTACACATCTGGATCTACCGGCAAACCCAAAGGAGCAGTGATAAGCCACACCAATGTAGTGAGGTTGATAAAGAACAGCAATACTGCATTTGATTTTAATGATCAGGATGTATGGACATTGTTTCATTCAATAGCCTTCGACTTTTCTGTCTGGGAAATGTATGGCGCACTCTTAAGCGGAAGTACATTGGTGGTGGTACCCAAAGACATAACCAGAGACCCCGCTGCCTTTGCAAAATTGCTTAAAAGTGAAGGAGTCACCGTATTAAACCAAACCCCATCCGCATTTTATGCCCTTTTAAATGAAGAAGAGTATAAAAGGCTGCCTGGTATCAGATATGTGATATTTGGCGGGGAGGCCTTGCAGCCCGGTAAATTAAAAGAATGGAGAAAACACCATCCCGAAACAAAGCTGATTAATATGTATGGAATAACTGAAACAACGGTGCATGTTACATATAAGGAGATACAAGACCATGAGATAGAAAGCAATTCAGCCAATATCGGGAAACCACTGCCAACCACCTCTGTATACATTATGGATGCCAGACAAAACCTGCTTCCGATTGGCTGTGCCGGAGAAATATGCGTTGGAGGCCTGGGAGTAGGCAGAGGATATCTGAACAGGCCGGAGTTAACAGAAGAGAAATATATTTGTAATCCGTACATACCAAAGGAAACGATTTACAGATCCGGCGATCTGGCAAGATGGCAGGCAGACGGAACTCTTGAATACCTGGGAAGAATAGATCACCAGGTGAAAATCCGCGGTTACCGGATTGAACTGGGAGAAATCGAAAACTGTCTCCTGGCCTGGGCAGTGATTAAAGAAGCGGTTGTCATTGATCGGAATGATGCAGATGGCGACAAGTATCTATGTGCATATTACGTTTCAGAATCAGAACTGCCTGTAACCGAATTACGGTCACATCTGGCCCAGGCCTTGCCCCATTACATGATCCCTTCATATTTCATAAGGCTTGGTGAGCTGCCGCTTACCCCCAATGGCAAAATAGACCGCAAGGCATTGCCGGGTCCTGAAGGCAAGAACAATATCACTGCTGACTATGTTCCGCCGGCCAATGATACTGAGGAAATACTATGCCGGATCTGGTCTGAAGTTTTAGGCATTGAAAAGATTGGCGTATTTGATAACTTCTTTGATCTGGGGGGACATTCTTTAAAAGTTACTTCCCTTATCCTGCGAATGAATAAAGAGTTAAGTATTGATATTATGCCTCGGCAGATATACAGCACACCAACAATAAGAGAATTGTTACTGCAAATCAGTGATTATCCGTGCAAAAAACAAAACCGCAGCAATGAAAACATGATTTGTCTAAAAAAAGGATCAAAGGAAAATAAGAATGTATTTCTGATTCATGACGGCAGCGGAGAAATAGGTCAGTATTCGGAACTATGTAAATTGCTGAGCAGTGATATCACCTGTTGGGGAATTAGCTTTCAACAACCGGCCGGCTATCTTCCCATAAAAACACGTGTGGAAGAGCTTGCCGGGAAATATATTATTAGCATTAAAGAAATCCAGGCTGATGGACCATATCATATTGTGGGTGGATGTATCGGGGGAATAATTGCCTATGAAGCAGTAAGCCAGCTTGAAATCCATGGCGATCAGGTTGGTCTTTTAGCATTAATGGATTCTCCTGCTCCTGAAAAAGTAATGAACGACATTAATTTTAATATTGATGCGGAAAAAAGACTGATTAATTACTTGTTTACAGATCCAGATCTTAATAAAGAAATGAATCAGATAAAGGAGATAGGGAAACTATGGGAGGTCACAGTCGAACGGCTGCAAGGAAAACCGGAAGTTTTAAAAAATGCACGCAAACGGTTGCCTGCGCCCATAGCAAGAATGCGTCAGTTTACCGAAACAGATTTAGCTGGTTTTGTCTATTATCTTTGCGTAAACAGAATTTTGAACGATGCAGTTTCCTCCTACGCTCCTTCCAGGAGAGTAAAAGCTCCTGTTTATTATTTTGAGGCAATTAACGACAACATTATTCGAGATCAAACTGCTAACTTGAAAAACTGGGAGCTTTGCTGCCAGAATAAACTTAATCGTATAATTGCGGTTACAAATCACTTTGAAATGTACAATCTGCCTGACATCAAAAAGCTTGTTAACTTGCTGGAAGACAGGATGTTGGGAGGTAAGCAAGCAAAATATTGAGAAGATTCCCACTGCGGCGACAAAAATTACCAGCATTAGACATGGAAAATGGTGGAAG
>JAAYZA010000217.1 GCA_012515055.1 Syntrophomonadaceae bacterium
CAGACAAATAGTTACATTTCTTAGTTCTTCAGCCCTTTTGCTCAATTCAACCGAAAACTCATGGGGAATATTTATTCCGCCTGCCAGCATCACAACATCATCATTTCTAACCTGCCGGGCGATTTCTTCCGCACTGGTCATTTTGCTTTTGTATTCTTCCTGCCAGGTAGTATAACTCTTTCTTTCCCGCTGCAATAAACTCAAAGCGACCCCTCCTTTATTCTATTAATAAATTAGGGGTTGCAAAATACATGCCATGGCAGATTATCGCTTGATATCGGCATTTCAATGAGATGTTTCAAATTTATGTGCAATTTTTTGGACAGTAATTTGATTTTCATAAAGCTTTGGCTCAATATGCATGTAGCAATTTCAACACATCAGTCCAACTATTTGGACATCTCAGAATTTTCCGATTATTCTGTGTAAAAAATATTGTGCTGTTTCATTTTATAATACAGTGCACTACGGCTAATTCCCAGCAATTCGGCGGCCCTGGTACGATTGTTATCTGTTTTCTTAAGTGCCCTTTGAATCGTTGCTATTTCCGCTTCTATTCTGGCCTTTTCTATATCAAAACCCCGATAGGTTTTTATATGGTCCAGGTCCCCCAGTCGTTCAGCAAATCGCAGCAGACTCTCAATTGATATCTCACCATCCCTGGTATTGATGCAGCTTCTTTCAATGATATTGTATAATTCGCGGACATTGCCGGGCCAGTGATAATCGTATAAAGCCTCCAGGGCCTCAGAGCTTAAACCGGTTATTTCAGTACCATTTTCACTATTATAGTGTTTGATATAATGATCACAAAGTGGATCTATATCAATCATTCTTTCCCGCAAGGGCGGAATATTAATGGGAAATACATCTAATCTAAACAGAAGATCACTGCGAAAATTACCTTGTTGGACTAATTCGTGCAAAGAACGGTTGGTAGCTGTGATGACCCTCACATCAATTTTGATACTGGCAGTCCCCCCAATTCTGTCAATCTCCTTTTCCTGCAGGACCCTGAGCAATTGTGCCTGTGCCGGTATTGATAATTCCGATATTTCATCCAGAAAGATACTGCCCCGATCAGCCAATTCAAATTTTCCGGGTTTACCGCTCTTTTTAGCTCCAGTAAACGCTCCTTCCTCATAGCCGAACAGTTCCGATTCAATCAAATTGGCAGGTATTGTAGCGCAATTGACTCTAATAAAGGGCAGATCCCGCCGGGGGCTTTCCTGATGGATGGCATGGGCAAATAGTTCTTTACCCGTCCCGGTTTCCCCGGTTATCAAAATAGGAGATGTCGAAGGTGCAGAAATTCTCACCCTCATTTTGGCCTCCTGGATCTCTTCACTATTACCAATGATAGAGTTTAAAGAGTATTTGGCCGCTGAAAGCCTTTTAACTTCCTCTTTATAATATTTAAGTTCTGTGGTTAAATGGTCCAATCTTCTGGCGAAGCCCTTGGCATCATCCATATAACGAAATACATTAAATCCAGCTGCCCCAATGATCTCGCCCTCCATAGTAATGGGCACCCGGCTTACCACTTGTGATTTGCCCTGGAGCTGCCAGATATCTGCAATAATAGGTTTCCCGGTGCTTAAAACCTCCAGCATACGAGTAGCAGGAAAAACTTCGTCAACCCTTTTGCCCACCACATCTTCTTTTTTAAAACCGGTTTCGCGGGAGTAATAATCAGTAAAAATTAATATGACACCGTTCTCATCAATAATGATGGCACCTTCAAAGTCACTGAATATCGTTTCAATGACATCCAGGTATTTTTTTGGTAATTTACTGAGTTTAAACAAAATGCTCACCCCCCACCATTTATTGTAACCTTTTATAACTTTCCTCACAATTTGTCAACAAAAAATGCCGGCTTATTTTAAGCCGGCATTTTTAATCTTATAAATAACAGTTTAAATAGCAAAAGCTACAATACTTATTAAAAACGACAGGATAACAACAATGACGA
>JAAYZA010000248.1 GCA_012515055.1 Syntrophomonadaceae bacterium
AAAAAGAACAGGACATTCTGATTCTTGCTGTTGGCAGTAAAGAAGCGGAATTCAATCAGCAGCAGGGTATTATGTTTCAAGCTCCGGCAATTAATAATGATAAGTACATGGTTCCATTAAGATATGTTACCGAGGGTTTTGGGGAAAAAGTGGACTGGGACCCAGCCACATATGAGATAGCGGTTAAAACAGGGCTGCCAACTACAGCGGGCAAGTTATTGCTGCAGATATCTGAGGCCGTGGTCCAGAGCAATTCCTACAAAATAAAGGCTGAAACATCAATGGATATGGATATTGTCGCCGACGGGGAAAACCAGCAGATGAGCATGTCCGGAACAGTAAATGCTTCCATGAGTCAGGAGCCTTTGACCCTGGTAATGGATTCAGATATGACAGTTGATGCCCTGCTGGGGACTGATGAGGAGATCCCGAAGGATATGCTGAAAACCTCGGCCGTTCTTAATGAAGACGGTTATTTCATGACCATGCCCGGCCAGGAGGGATGGATCAGGCTGGATATGGAAGGAATCAATTTCAATCAGATAATGGAACAATACGGCAGCCAGGATCCTCTGCAATCCATTATGCAGATGGCGGAATTCGGTGCGGTGATCACCGAAAAAGCTGATAAAACCATCGATGGAAAAGACTATGGGGTCATCAATATTGTGATGGGGCAGGATGCTGCCGGCAAATACATCGAGGATGTACTGGGACAGACCGGATTATTGAATCTGGGTGTTGACCCTCAGGAAAACCCTGAATTTGAAACCTTTATGCAAGAAATGTTTGCCGGCATGAAAATCGATATGACCTATGATATCGTTTATGACAAGGAAACCTTGCTGCCTCATAATATGTCACTTAGCAGCACATTATCAATGGAGATGGATATTCCCGCTAATGAGACTGCCGGGACGCCGGCCCAATCCATGCAGATGAAAACGGAACAGAAGGCCAGTTATCATATGTATGATTATGGTATCGCTTTTCCGGTGCCCATTATTGAAGATTATAAGACCATGAATGAATGGCTGGCAGAGCAGATACCGGCCCTTCCTGATACAGAAGGTTAAAAACCAACAGAATCACTAAAAAAAGCCGGTATCCTTTCAGGGGATCTCGGCTTTTTTGTGAGGTTTTGTGCGGGTCAGCAAGAAGCAGGGAGGTCCCGGGCCAGGGTGGTCTTTAGATATTGGATGGTGGATACTAATCCGGTTTCCAGATCAGTTAGGGGGTCAAAGCCTATTAAATCACGGGCCAGAGTTAAATCGGGGCGGCGTTGCCGGGGATCGTCAGGGGGGAGATTTTTAAATACCACACGGGAATTTGAACCGGTCAGGGCAATTATTTTTTCCGCCAGTTCCAGCATAGTTATCTCCATGTCATTACCTAAATTTATCGGACCGGTAAAATCTGGACCAGTTGCCATTATGCCCAACAAGCCTTCCAGCAGATCATCGATATAGCAAAAAGAGCGGGTCTGAGAGCCCTGACCGAAAACAGTTATATCCTGTCCCTGGAGTGCCTGGGTGATGAAATTGCTGATCACCCGTCCGTCATCGGGCTGCATAAACGGTCCATAGGTATTAAAAATGCGCACCACCTTGATGTCGATTCCGTACTGGCGGTGATAATCAAAGCAAAAAGTTTCGGCACAGCGTTTGCCTTCATCGTAACAACTGCGGGCTCCGATTTGATTGACCCTGCCCCAGTATGTTTCCGGTTGGGGATGGACATCCGGGTCGCCGTATACCTCAGAGGTAGAAGCCTGTAAGATTCTGGCTCCGGTTTTTCTGGCCAGTTCCAGGACATTGATCATTCCCAGGACGTTCGTTCTAAGGGTTTGGACCGGGCGGCACTGATAATGCAGGGGACTGGCCGGGCAGGCCAGATTATAAATCTCATCCGCGGCAAAATCCAAAGGAGCAGTCACATCTGCCTGAACCAGCGAAAAACCACGATGGGATATCAAAGCCTGAATATTCTTGCGGTGACCGGAAGAAAAATCATCCAGGCAAATTACTTCCATATTCCTGTCCAGGAGTTTTCTGCAGAGATGGGAGCCGATGAAACCGGCCCCGCCGGTTACCAGTACTTTTGTAGCCATAAGAATTACTCCTCACATTTATCAATGCTAAAATTCCTGCCACAATCTAAGTATAAATCAATGAAAGGCCATTTCTTCACCGACAGGAGGATATCAATTGAGCTGCCAGTGCAGGCGGATGCTGTCCCGTCAGATGCAATTATATTCTATAAGGTCCCCGAAGAAGAGGAAAACTATTTGGATAAATAGTATAAATTATCACTCTGCTCTATCTGTCCTGATCTGATCAGCCGTTCCAGATGCAGATTTATAGCCATTTTTTCCATAGCCCGGTATAAAGGGTCCAGGCTTATACTTTTTCCATAAAACATTTGCTGGTCAGTTAATTCATCCAGGGTCCGGGGGACTTTTAAACTTTCCAGGATTAAATCCTGGACGGCAAATATTTTATCCAGATATTTTTGCAAAAACGGCTTTATATCTCCGGTGAACAGTCCCTTATGGGATGATAGGGCAATAGCCGGATCTATCAGGAGACACTTTTTTATAGAAACAATGAAGTCATCTATATCACTGCACTGATGGGCATACCAGGGACCAAAGCCGCTTAAATCGATATCACCCAGAAAAAGCACCCCGTTTTTTTCCTCATAAAAACAGCAATGCCCCGGGGTATGTCCGGGAGTATGGATGACATGCAATTTCACCCCGCCAAAATCCAGGATTTCATCAGCTAGCAATTCCCTATCCACTTTTGAAGGCTGCAAATTGATACCTTTTATAAATTGTTCACCCAGACGGATGGTTTCTGGCTCATTAAAACCGTAATAATCGGCGAAAACATCCAGGGACCGCATTGCCGGGGCATCGTCAGTATGTGCCCAGACGACAGCCTCTTCAAAAAGAGGATTATTCAGCGTGTGGTCTTCATGAAAATGGGAATTGAGTACTATATCTATACCGTTTTTCTTTAATTGCTGCAGATTATCTTCGCCGCAGCAGGTATCGACCAGGACATTGACATCACTGCCGGCAATGAACATACTGTGGCTGTAAAGGTATTTAGCCTGGTAAGGGGCTTCAATCCAAAAAAGGTGGGAACTGATTGGTTTGAGCATGAATTAAAACACTCCTGTTTTCTATTTTGGGCAGCTTTTTTCCGACCTGAAAAAAGTCTAGCAATAAAGCAGGTATTTCTCAACCCTGAACCGGAAAAAGCCCTTATTCCTCTGGGACAATTTTCTGCCGCCAGGCAGGAATTTTATTTAACCGGGGCCCGCCGGTAACCGCGAAAATGTTTTTCCATAATTTCACCCAGCTGGAAGATGGCATCCTCATTACCCACCCGGCTGATGATCTGCAGCCCGATGGGCATACCTTCCTGATCTTCAGCAACCGGAACGATCAGGGAGGGTAATCCCCAGGTATTGGCATAAGCGATAAAAGGCATATAACGCAGGTAGGTCCGGCGCACCGAGAAAATATCCCTGATAACCTCACCATGGGGTTTGGCCGCAGTATGGAAAACCGGCAAAACCAGGAGACGATTATCCAGGTAATTATTCACCGTCTGTTCGCCGGTGGCAATGGTTTGTTCTATTTGGGCAATTTTGGCCGGATTGGGGGCAAACATTTTAGCGCCGATCATCACCCAGGTAAAAAAACGATGCAATTGAGATGATTTGAACAGGACTTCCCGTAGATACTCCCGCCATAATCTCACTGGTTTCTTACCGAATCCTGCGGCAGCAACTGCATCGATTTCAATTGACATGATCTGCTGCCATAAAAGAGCAGCATCAGTATAGTAAGGAGGAGGGGCGTCAACCACTTCCATCTGCAGGCTTAAAAACTTCCGGGCTTCAGTCAGACTCCTTAATGTATCATTATCGACGGGATAGAAAAGATTATCCATGGGCAGAGTTATCGAAAATTTTTCCAGGTTTCTTGGTGCCGGGGGAGTAAAGGCAAGGATATCATTGATCAGCCTGGCATCCCGGACGGATTTGGCCATGGCTCCTATCCCCAGCATCTTTTCCTGTAAAGAAACCGTGAAAGGCGGGTAAGAACCAGTATGGGGTACCTGGTTATTACCGGATTTAAATCCAACAACACCGTTGAAATGACTGGGGAAACGGATCGATCCGCCAATGTCTGAACCGATGCCGACAGCTGCTCCTCCGGCTGCGATCTGAGCTCCCTCCCCTCCGCTGGAACCCCCGGTGGTTTTATTAATATCCCAGGGATTGTTGCTGCGGCCATAAAGCTTATTATCAGTCTCCTGATAAAAACATAGGATGGGGGTATTGGTTTTACCCAGGAAGACAGCCCCCTCATTTTTCAATCTGGTGACAACTTCACTATCGGTCTCCATGACCATGTCCTTGCGCCAGATAAGCCCCCCGGTGGTTTTCATCCCCGCGATGTCAAAGGCCTCTTTGATGGTGATGGGCACTCCCATAAGACGTCCGCCGCCTTCGCCCCGGGCCAGTCTGGCATCGATTTCCTGTGCTTCCCGGCGCGCAGCGCTAAAACGGTTTTCCACCAGAGCGTTTATGGCTGGATTGAAATTGTTGATATGCATTATATAGGTATTGACCGCATCCAAAGAAGAAATGCGGCGGGCGGCTATCTCAGCGGCCAGGGTAACTGCGTCCATGTTAAGGATCTCAAACTGCATTTCGTTCATAAGATGTCATCCTCCCCCTCGATAAACGATACTTATTTAAAGGTTAGCACAAATTGCAGTGGTAGTGGAAGAAATAGTAATATTAAGTTGTTGCAGTTGTTTTAAGGTGCTATGCTGGATTAAAATATAATGAATGACAGGGAAAACAAATGAGCGTCAGACTGGAGAATCAGGGCGTTCTTTTTGATTTCACCAGGGAAGGAGTATTAGATTATGGCACAAAAACTATTGATTATCGGCGGAGTTGCAGCAGGCATGAGCGCAGCGGCCAAAGCCAGAAGAGTTGACCCTGAACTTGAAATTACTGTTTACACTGATGATGAATATATTTCTTATGCGGGATGTGGGCTTCCCTATTTCATCGGGGGGAGATTTACAGAAAAGGCCAGCCTGATTGCCAGAACGGCAGAGGAATTTGCTGCCCAGAAGATTATTGTCAAAACGGGTATCAGGGCTGAAGAAATAAAAGCAGACACCAAAACCATAGTACTTAAAGATCTGAAAAATGACCAGGTATTTTCAGACCAGTATGACCGGCTGATAATTGCTGCCGGAGCCCGCCCCTTTGTGCCGCCAATGGATGGTTCCGAACTTAAAGGAGTTTTTACCCTGCGCACCA
Organism: Syntrophomonadaceae bacterium; assembly: GCA_012515055.1. Classification (GTDB taxonomy): domain Bacteria; phylum Bacillota; class Syntrophomonadia; order Syntrophomonadales; family Syntrophomonadaceae; genus UBA1368. Next base: position 5,359 of record JAAYZA010000248.1, read on the forward strand.
TTCATGACAGCCTGAATATAAAAGACTATCTACATCATCAGAAACCGGTTAAAGCAGCTGTTATCGGCGGGGGATACATCGGACTGGAAATGGCAGAAAGCCTCCTGGAACAGGGCTGCGAAGTAAGTATAATAGAAAGAGCCCCCCATATTATTCCCAATATGGATGAAGACATGGCCCTGATTGTAACCGATTATCTGCAGTCAAAGGGAGTCAAAGTCTACACCGACACCGCTGTTGCTGGTTTTTCCGGCGAGCAGAGGGTTACAATGGTCAATACCGATAAGGGACCCATTGAGGCTGATTTTGTATTATTGTCAATTGGTGTGCTGCCCAATGGGGAAATTGCCGCCAGAGCTGGTATAGAATTAGGCATCCGGGGTGCCATCAGGGTTAATGACAGAATGGAAACCAATATAAAAGACATTTTTGCTGCCGGCGACTGCGCTACCACCAGGCATCTTATCTCCGGGGAGGAAGTCTATATCCCCATGGGCACCACCGCCAACAAGCAGGGGAAGGCCGCCGGGGAAAATGCCGCTGGTGGCCAGGCCTCTTTTAAAGGGGTCCTGGGGACTGGAATTGCCCGGGTAATAGAGATGGAAATCTCCCGAACCGGACTCAGTGAAAGGGAATGCCGCCAGCTGGGCATCGATTATATAGCCAAAAAGATCAAGGCCAATAGTGCCGCACACTATTGTCCGGCATCAGGTGAAATTCACATCAAGCTCATTGCTGACCGGAGAGATAAACGCTTGATTGGCGCGCAGATCGTTGGTCTTCAAGGTTCCGCCATGCGGATCGATATGCTGGCATCCGCCATAACCATGCAAGCCACTGTTGAAGATTTAATTGATATGGATCTGGCCTATTCCCCGCCCTTCAGCCCGGTTTGGGATCCGGTGCTGGTGGCTTTAAACCAGTTTTGATCTCATTGTCGGTAATTATTTATAATTTGATCCGATTTAATATAAAAGCTTTTGACCCAGAAATGAGTCAAAAGCTTTTTTTTTTGGCCCTATGCTTTCATTTTCAAATAAATCAGGGAAGGCGTAATGGCGCTCTTTTTCAGTGATGGGGGACTGACCAACTTTTCTCCTGGCATTTGGTATGGAATTTGCAATATAGAGAAGCAACAGTAAAGCTTATGAATCTAAAGGTTTAAATAAATCTAAAAAAATTGTGCAATAAAATCAATGAAAATGGAGGGGTACTCATATATGAAGTGGCAGGAATACTATAATAATCGCACTACTTCAGCGGAAGAAGCGGTCCAGGCAATTAAATCGGGAGATCGGGTGGTTCTGGGCCATGCTTGTGGAGAACCTCAGGTGCTCGTGGAAGCAATGGTTGCCAGAGCCGGAGAACTGACCGGGGTGGAGATTGCCCATGAAGTTCCAATGGGGAAGGGTGTTTATTGTCTTCCGGAATACGAAAAAAGCTTTCGCCACAATGCTCTGTTCGCTGGTAAACCGAGCCGACAGGCTATTAAGGATGGCAGGGCTGATTATACTTCAATATATTTACACGAATTACCCCGTCTCTTCACCAGTGGAAAATTCCCCATCGATATTGCCCTGGTCACCGTTTCCCCTCCTGACGAGAACGGATATGTAAGTCTGGGTATTTCAGTGGATTATACTTTGCAAGCTATAAAAAGCAGTAGAATTGTTATTGCCGAAGTAAATCCTGATATGCCGGTAACCGGAGCAGGATCACTGGTCCATGTAGAAGAAATAGATTACTTCATACCTGTTGATACGCCGCTTATAACCCAGGCACCACCGGTAATTGGAGAAGTGGAAAGGACCATCGGACAGAACATTGCTGCCCTGATCCAGGATGGAGATTGCCTGCAGTTGGGCATTGGTGCAGTACCAGATGCCATCCTCTCCTGTCTGGACGATAAAAAAGATCTGGGGATCCATTCAGAGATGATTTCTGACGGAGTCATGAGTTTAGTCAAAAGCGGGGTAATAAACTGCTCGCGCAAGAATTATTACCCCGGAAAAATTGTTATATCTTTTGCCATGGGCACGGCAGAATTCTATCAATGGCTGGACAAAAACCCCATGATAGAAGCCTTGCCCGTTGATATAACCAATTTACCATTCAATGTATGTAAAAACGATAATATGGTAGCCATCAACTCCGCTTTATCAGTTGACCTTTTAGGGCAGGTTGCTGCAGATACTCTAGGCGGCATGCAATTCAGCGGAGTAGGCGGGCAGGTTGATTTTGTACGCGGGGCCAACAATTCTAAAGGGGGACGAGCGATAATTGCCCTGCCTTCGAAAGCGGCTAAAGGAACCGTATCCCGAATCGTGGCAGATCTGGAACCCGGACAGGCTGTAACCACCGGACGTTACGATGTTGATATAGTAGTGACCGAATACGGAGCCGCCCATTTAAAATGGAAGACTAACCAGGATCGCGCGAAAGCGCTGATCAGTATCGCGGCTCCTGAATTCAGGGATCAGCTGCGCTTTGATTATGAACGTATTTACGGCAGATTATAAAGGCGTCCCCAGCCTTTGTATATATCCCACCCCTCTTTTTGGAGAACCAGGCTTTTGCAAGTCTGGTTCTTTCTACACTACAATTTGAATTTTACCCAGGATAAATTTTGCTTTATGATTGAATCAGATCTGGAGATGTTGATAGAGTGGTTTAAGGCAATACTAAACCAGCGGGAAAGATTTAAAAGAATAGAAACGGATGAGCAAAATGAAAAAACAAAAGGATTTTGTGCAAAAAATATTTAACGCCCTGCCTCATGCATTGATGCTGATCAATGGTGAGGGCCGGATTGATTTTTTTAATGAGGAGATGGCCAGATTATTAAAATTGCCTCCGAATGCTGCCGGCCGCGAATTACAGGGAGTAGATCCCCATAATTCTATTTTAAAGATGATTGCCAACAGCCGGAGGGAGGAAAAGAAAAACATAAAAATAAGCGATAAAAAATATTATTATCGTTTGTATCTTCTGGAAAATGAAGATTATACTGGCAAACTGATTTTGCTGATGGAACAGACAGCTCTTGAATCACTCAATGTTGAATTAGCGGAAACCAGAGGCAGGAAAGAAGAAATGGATAAGATCCTGGAAAGCTCTTTTGATTATATCTTTCTTACGGATGCCCAGGGCAATGTTGAAAGGATCAATGAAGCGTATACGCGTATAACTGGTTATGAGCCTGACGAGATCCTGGGTGAAAATATTTATGAACTGGTTAAGAGAGGGTATTTTGATCGGGCTGCTACCATTGATGTGATCGAGACCAAAGAGACTATTACATTGACCCAGACTCTAAAAAGCGGCAAAACGGTTCTGGTGACCGGCAATCCGATATTTGCTGAAACCGGCGAACTCACCGGGGTAGTTACCAATGGCAGGGATATAACTGAACTAAACCGCCTGAAGAATGAAATAAAAAAAGCTGAGAGCTTAAGCCAGCATTATCAAAATGAACTGTTGAAAATACAAATGGACAAAACCGGTGATTATATTGTGGCATCACCCAAAATGATAGAGATAGCAGACCTGGTAAACAGGATAGCCCGGGTAGATTCCACGGTGCTGATCAACGGGGAATCAGGGGTGGGCAAGGAAATCGTGGCACGGGAAATACACCGAAACAGCCTGCGGGACGACAAACCCTATATAAGCGTGAACTGTGCCGCTATTCCTGATAATTTACTGGAATCCGAATTGTTCGGTTATGAGCCCGGGGCTTTTACCGGGGCCAGCAAAAGCGGGAAAATGGGGATATTTCAACTGGCTGATGGGGGGACTTTATTATTGGATGAAATTGCGGAATTGCCCTTTTATCTGCAAGCCAAACTGCTGCGGGCCATCCAGGAAAATGAAATCATGCGCATTGGGGCATCAGCCCCCATTGCTATCGATGTACGCCTAATAACTGCCACCAATCGTGACCTGTGGAAAATGGTTAAAGATCGGCAGTTCCGGGAAGACCTTTATTACCGGCTCAATGTTATCCAGATACGTATTCCTCCTCTCAGGGAACGCAAAGAAGAAATACCGGTTTTTATTGACTACTTTATTGGCATGCTGAATAAAAAGTATAATTTAAATCGCCAATTCAACCCGGACCTTATCAAGGGCATGCTGGAATATGAGTGGCCGGGGAATATAAGGGAACTGCGCAATGTGCTGGAACAAGCTTTTGTTACCACTCCTGGCGCTCTGATCAGCGAAATTAAAATGGGACCGGCGCAGGAAATCCATTTAAACGCAGATCCTATTACACCCCCGGGACAGGCGACACCCGGTGAAGGAAAAATCATTGGGAACACCGGAGAATCAGGAAAATTTACTTTAAAAGATGCTATGCAGCAATTTGAAGCCGAAATCATCAAACAGACCCTGGCTGAGCATGTAACCACCCGCAAAGCTGCTGCTGCTCTGGGGGTCAGTCAGGCTACCATCTGGCGCAAGGCCAAACAATATGACATATCAATTGAGGAAAATAGGGATTGAACCCTGAGTCATTTATGAAGCGGAGGGGAAAGAAATGACACATTATTGTGTCAAATAAGGAAATAAAAAATAAAAGCTAAATAAGTTAAAAAAACAGCCCTGCCCTTAAGAGCCCCGACAGCTTAAAAGGCAGGCTTAGTTTTTTTTATTGCTAATTTTGCTGTAATAAGAAAACAGGTGGTATATTATTTGCATTTGTATTAACTCAGAGAATAATTATTGGGAGGGAAGGTAATGCCTTATGAAAACATCTTAATAGAAAATCGGCACAAGGTACAAATACTATATATCAATCGGCCCAAAGTGTTAAATGCCTTAAACGAAAAAACCTTGCTGGAAGTCGAGGCCGCCGTACAGAATTTTGCCGCAGCGGAAGAACCGGCAGTTATGATCATTACCGGCAGCGGGGACCGAGCTTTTGTTGCCGGGGCTGATATTGAAGCACAGCAGCCACTGGATGCAACCGGCGGACGAAACTGGGGGCTCCTGGGACACCGGGTCTTTCGGTTGATTGAAATGACGGAAAAACCAATCATTGCTGCCGTAAATGGCTTTGCTCTGGGCGGCGGCTGCGAACTGGCCATGGCCTGCGATATTCGCCTGGCATCGGAGAAGGCCCAGTTAGGTCAGCCAGAAGTGACTCTGGGCATAACCCCCGGATATGGCGGAACCCAGAGATTGACCAGGCTGGTTGGTGCAGGCAAAGCCAAACAGCTGGTTTTTACCGGGCAGCGGATCAAAGCTGCGGAGGCTCACCGCATCGGACTGGTAGACGAAATCTATCCCCCTGAAGCCCTGCTGGAGGAGGCAGTAAAAATGGCTGAAACCATTGCCGCTAATGCTCCTTTAGCAGTTCGTTATGCCAAACAGCAAATCAATCACAGCATGCAGATCAATAATGACCTGGGGGCGGCAGTGGAAACCGGACTATTTGGAATATGTTTTGCCACCCTTGACCAAAAGGAAGGCATGGGGGCTTTTCTGGAAAAAAGAAAGCCAGTATTTGTTGGGAAATAAACGAAAAACTATATATTGAATGGATGTGAAAAGGGAATGGATATGATTTTGCAAATTATCATCAGCGGATTGTTGCTGGGAGGCATATATGCACTGGTGAGTGTGGGGTTAAACCTGATCTTTGGTGTCATAAAAATAGTCAACCTGGCCCATGGCGATTTCCTGATGATGGCTATGTATGCTACCTTTTTTCTGTTTACTGTAAAAGGTATAGACCCCTATGTAGCAACCTTGATTGTATTTCCTGCCTTTATTCTGGTTGGTGTTGTGATTTTCCGCCTCATAATAAAACCATTGCTGGGCAAAGCGGAAACGGAAGTAAATACAATCATTGCCACTGCCGGACTGGGATTTGTCCTGCAGAATCTGGCTTTAATGCTGTGGAAATCAGATTTCAGAGCAATAGAAACCAGCCTGACAGGGAAAAGCTATGAATTTGCCGGTATCATGTTAAGTGCCGGCCGGACCTGGGCTTTTGTCGTTTGTATTGCCGTAGCTTTGATCCTGTATTATGTATTAATGCGAACCAAAGTAGGTTCACATATAAGGGCAGTTTCCCAGGATACAGAAGCGGCAACCTTAATGGGGATAAATGTTAATCGAATCTATACATTGACTTTTGCTTTCGGAATAGCTCTGGTAGGTCTGGCCGGGGTGATCCTTACACCAACTTTCTATGTTTATCCCACTGTAGGCTTATATTTTAACACCATGGCTTTCATTATCGTAGTTTTAGGGGGACTGGGCAGTTTTACCGGCGCACTGATCGGAGGCCTGATCATTGGTTTGATCGAATCCTTTGCCGGGGTCATGGCCAGTGCCGAACTGGCCCAGGTGTTCTCCTTATTGATCTTTTTGGTCATCCTGTTCGTAAGACCTCAGGGGATTATGGGCAAGAGTGCCCGAGTATAGAAGGAAGGGGTGAAAAACATAATGAAGCAAAAACAATCTCTGATAGTAATGGGAATACTGGCATTAGTTCTGCTGGGTGTTTATTTCCTTCCTTTAACTGTCTTTGCCAAACATATTTTGGTATTAACCCTGTTTTACGCTTTTATGGGTACCGGCTGGAACCTGATGTGCGGTTATGCCGGAAGGTTATCTCTGGGACATGCTGCCTTTGTAGCCGTAGGCGCCTATACCAGTTTGCTCCTGTTCAGTCACTTTGGCCTTACCCCCTGGATAGGCATGATAGCAGGAGGATTAGTTGCTGTAGTAGTAATGCTTTTAATCGCGTACCCCAGTTTCAGATTTGGTTTGATCGGACCATACTTTACCCTGGCCAGTATAGCGGTGGCAGAAATAGTTCACTATCTTTTGATATACGGCCGCGATCTTACCGGCGGTTCTCTGGGGATGTCACTTCCCTATGTCAAAGGAACCACCGTAATAAACTCGATTATCAATTTACAGTTTGACAGCAAAGAACCCTATTATCTGGTTATTCTGGTTTTCTGGCTGGCAGCAATTTTTATCACCTGGAAAATGGAAAGAACCAGATATTACCTGGAAGCGATCCGCGAAGATGAAGATGCAGCAGCAGCTCTGGGTATTTCTGTTAATAAAAATCTGATCATAGCTGCTTGTATCAGTGCATTTATGGTAGCAGTCGGCGGAACTTTTTATGTACAATATTTCCGCTATATTGACCCTTATTCCATCGCCGGTTTTACTCTGTCACTCAATATGGCTCTGGTAGCAGTTATCGGCGGCAGCGGCACACTTTTTGGTCCCACCATCGGGGCATTTCTTTTGATACCCCTGACAGAAGTTTTGCGTATGTCACTGGGGGCACAGATACCGGGACTGCATTTGTTCCTATACGGCATATTGCTGGTGGTTTGCATCATCTTCCTGCCGAAGGGGATCGCCAGTCTGCCGGGAATCATAAGAGCCAAAAGAGCCCAAAAGAGTACAGAAGACGGGCCGGAAAATCAGGCTTCAAAGGGGGTGCTGTAAATGGCTGAGAAAATTTTAGCGGTAGAAAATATTGTTAAACGCTTTGGGGGGCTGACGGCCACCAATGATGTTTCCTTCGATGTTAATAAAGGTGAAATATTAGGGATCATTGGACCTAATGGTGCTGGCAAATCAACGGTGTTTAACCTTATCACCGGATTTTATCCCATTGACAGTGGTTCCATTACCTATAAGAATCAGAGAATTGACGGTCTGACACCGGACAAGATCTGTCATCTGGGGATAACCAGAACTTTTCAGGTGGCCAAGCCTTTTCCGGGGCTGACCATCGCCGATAATATTCTGGTAGCCTGCCTGCCCAAAGCAGCAAGAGTAGCGGATGCCCGGGCCCGGGTCCAGGAGGTCCTTAAAATAGTCAGCCTGGATAAAAAAGCTAATACACTGGGTGCTGACCTGACCACCCTGGAACGCAAACGCCTGGAATTGGGCAAAGCTTTAGCCACCAATCCCGAAATACTATTACTGGACGAAGTTATGACCGGACTCAAACCCAAAGAAATGGATGACATGATGGATCTGATCCGGGAGCTAAAAAAGACCATGACCATTGTAATCGTAGAACATGTCATGAGAGTTATCATGAATATCAGTGACCGAATCATCGTATTGGATCATGGCCAGAAAATTGCCGAAGGTTTGCCCCGGGAAATAGCAGAGAATCCGGCGGTCATTGAAGCTTATCTGGGAAGGGGGACAAAAAAAGATGCTTAAAATCGAAAACTTAAGCGTATCATATGGGGATACCCAGGTAATCTGGGACGTTGATATAGAGGTAAAAGAAGGAGAAATCGTCACCCTCCTTGGGCCCAACGGCGCCGGTAAAACTACTTTGATGAAAACCATCTGCGGTCTGGTTCCAGCAAAATCTGGAAAGATCACTTTTTTAGGAGATAATTTGTTGAAAATCAATCCCTGGGATCGACCCAAAAAAGGAGTAGTACTGATCCCGGAGGGCAGAAAGCTATTTGGAAAAATGACGGTGGAGGAAAATCTGTTAATTGCAGCCTGGAAGGAAGAAGGTAAAAAAGAAACCCTGGAATGGATTTACGAAACCCTGCCCCGGCTGGCCGAACGCAGAAAACAGCTGGCGGGAACCATGAGCGGCGGGGAACAGCAAATGTGTGCTATAGCCAGAGGCATAATGGCTCAGCCCAAATTATTGATGCTGGATGAGCCTTCATTGGGTCTGGCGCCATTAATAGTCGAACAAGTTTTTGATTTGATTCAGAAGCTGCAGGAAAGGGGTATAACGGTTTTTTTCGTGGAGCAGTTTGTTGAACAATCCTTAAAAATTGCATCCAGGGGATATTTATTGGAAGGGGGGCGCATTGCACTACACGAGGACAGCCAATCCATGTTGGACAATGACTATGTGCGCCAGGTTTACCTGGGAATAGCCTAAATGAAAGAGGAGGTAAATGCTTTGAAGATGAAAAAAACTATCGGGATTTTATTGCTAGTAGTATTTATGGCAGTAGCAGTTGTAGGATGTGAAAAACAACCTGCGGCAGACGGCGACAAAGCCGCCGGGGACATTAAGATCCATGTGGGAGTTGTAGAACCTGTCACCGGGCCTCAGGCACCTCTGGGTCAGGCGGAATATGACGGTATTCAGATGGCTATTGAAATGATCAATGAAAAGGGCGGAGTAATGGGGAAATATCCGATTACCTTCGATTTTGCTGATTCACAAAGTGATCCGGCCATAGGTGCCTCTGAAGCAGAACGACTAATTACCAGTAAAAGTGTACCGGTATTGATGGGATCCTATTCATCAGCTATTGCTGCTGCCATCAGTGAAGTAGCTGAAAGAAACCAAGTTGTCCTGTGGGAAATGTCCGGCGCAGCTGATGCCTTACTTCTCAAAGGGTATGAATGGACATTCAGAAATGAAGCCAATGCATCTGCCTGGGGAGCAGAATCAGTTGAATTTATCATGGGCAATGATGCTGAAATCGAAGCGAAATTAGGCAAAAAGGCCAAAGACCTGGTAGTTGCTATTGTACATGAAGATGGACCTTACGGCGCTGCTGTTGCTGACGGCAATAGAGCCACTGCAAAAAAATATAATATGAATGTTGCCGTTGATGAAGCTTATTCAGCTAAATCAGTGGACCTTTCCAGTATCATCCTGAAGATCAAAGCTGCAAAACCCGATGTATTACTGTTGACCGGTTATGTAAACGATGGTATTTTGTTTAATCGCCAGGCCAAAGAACTTGGTCTTAAGGTACCCATCCTTATCACTCACAGCGGCGGACATAGTGTCCAGGCATTCGTTGACGGTGTGGGCAAAGATGCTGACTACCTGATGACGGTTGACCCGGTACCATGTAATCCTAATACTGATGGTTTTTCCGCTGAATATGCTGCCATCTTTGATGAATTTGTCAAACGCTGGACAGCCAAATTTGGCGTACCTCCCTATCATCATGTTGAATATCGCCAGTTTGCTCAGACCATGCTTTTCTTCAATGAAATCGTTCCAGCAGCTATCGAAGCATCCGGTGAGTTTACCGCTGCATC
>JAAYZA010000041.1 GCA_012515055.1 Syntrophomonadaceae bacterium
AAATTGGTCTGAAATTAGCCGATTATATGGTTACTGAAGCCGGATTCGGTGCTGATCTGGGGGCGGAGAAATTCTTTGATATAGTATGCCGCTTCGGCAATTTACAACCCAATGCCGTGGTTTTAGTCGCTACCATAAGGGCTTTGAAAAACCATGGCGGAGTGGCCAAGGAAGATTTGGGCCAGATAAATATGGCAGCACTGGAAAAAGGCATTGAGAATCTGGAAAAACAATTGGAAAACATCAATAAATACGGCGTGCCGGTGGTAGTATCCCTCAATGAATTCCCCGGCGATACTCCGGAAGAAATAGAACTGGTCAAAGAAAAATGTAATGCCTTGGGGGCCAGTGTAGCAATATCACAGGTCTGGGCTAAAGGTGGTGACGGCGGGCTGGAATTAGCGGAAAAGGTCATAGCTGCCGCCGAAACACCCAGCGATTTCAAACCCTTATATGAACTGGAACAGCCCCTCAAGAAAAAAATCGAAATCGTCTGCCAGGAAATATACGGTGCGGACGGCGTTAATTATTCGGCTGCTGCCGATGAGATACTCAGCAAATACGAAGAACTGGGCTATGGCAATCTTCCCGTGTGTTGTGCCAAAACCCAATATTCCTTATCAGATAATCCAGATTTAAAGGGCAGGCCCCGGGGCTTTAAAGTTGATATCGGAGAGGTCAGACTCTCAGCCGGTGCCGGGTTTATTGTACCATTAACCGGTTCCATCATGACAATGCCCGGCTTAGGGAAAGTTCCCGCCGCCGAAAAAATTGATATCAATGCCGAAGGTGAAATAGTAGGCTTGTTCTAAGAGAAAAACCCGGCCTGAAGGCCGGGTTTCTTATTTATATCCAATCAAGGAGTAAAATTCCGCCCGGGTGGAGGCCTTGCTTTCAAATACTCCTCTTACGGCAGATGTGACCGTTACCGAACCGGGCTTGCGGACCCCCCGCATAGTCATGCACATATGTTCGGCGGAAATTACCACACCAACTCCCCAGGGGTTTAATGTATCATTGATGCAATCGGCGATCTGGGATGTCAGTCTTTCTTGCAGCTGGGGTCTTTTACAATAAACCTCGGCGACTCTGGCCAGTTTGCTGATGCCGATGACTTTTCCCCCTTTGGGAATATAAGCGATATGGGCAGTGCCATAAAAGGGGAGCAGATGATGTTCGCACATGGAATAAATAGGTATATCCTTGACCAGGACCAGCTCATCATGGTATTCAGTGAAAGATACCTGCAGCTGCTGGCGGGGGTCTTCTTCTATTCCGGAAAAAATTTCTTCATACATACTGGCAACCCTTTTAGGGGTGTTTAATAAACCTTCCCGCTGCGGATCTTCTCCGATAGCTTCCAGTATCATCCTGACGGCTTGTTCAATCTTGATTTTATCGATATTTCCCATTATTTCCTCCCCACAATTGGTTTTAATCATTAATACGGTTAAAAGCCGAGTTTTTCCTGCCAAATTTTCTGGTATTGGAGGCGATAATCATCCATCGCCTGACAGGCTTTCTTCTCCAATGCAAATAAATCTTCTATGAGAGCAGGGTTATAATTGGCTCCTGCCAGTCCCTGGCTGCGAAGATAAATTTGTTCCCGATTGACCAGTTGATCCTGCCAGTCCCGGGGGAATAAATGTGGGCCATGCAGGGCTCCGCATAGGGCTCCTGCCATTGCGGCAATGGTATCGGTATCCCCCCCGCCATTGACAGCGGTAAGTAAGGTTTTAACGGGATCATGCCCCAGCTTGATAAACAAATACAAACTGAATATTACTGAACCTGGTGCAAAGGGATGGTTGTGCTTACACTCCGGATCATTGCTTAAAGCGGCGGCCTGCGTATCAAGTTTATTTACCGCTTCATCATAATTATTATCCAGCAGGTGGCGCAAACTCTCGACGGATTTTGATATCTGATCGACAGTAAAATCTTCCCACACAACAAGGGGATAATCAAGTGTCAAACGTTTTTCCAGACTGCGTATGAAGATTTTTAGTTCTGTCAGGAAGGGCTCGTTATCAATGGCAGAGAGATTATGATTAATAGTATAAGCGATAGTAAAAGCAATAAGCCCGGCGGCAGCAATACCGCGAATGTCACGGTGGGTAAGCAGGCTGGCATCAATTATGGCTTGCAGTAAATCATCATAATCGTGATGAAAATAAATGCCCAGGGGGGCAATTCTCATGGCAGCACCATTGCCGGCACTGATAACACCGCATTCATGGTAAGGTCTGCCTTGTTGTAGATTACTGACGGCGGTTTTAAAACCGGGACCAGCACCCCGGAATAAACCAAAGGTATTATCACGGGGGTAAAGGGCCATTTCAAGATAGGCAGATGCAATATAACCGGGATCTATTTTATTCTTTTGCAGCAGACAATCAGCCAGGA
>JAAYZA010000054.1 GCA_012515055.1 Syntrophomonadaceae bacterium
GGGCCGAATTCCTTTTCATTGTAACCCAGGATGATGCCATGGGCAGCTGCAGTGGCTATATATTCCTTTGCCCAGTGTGCAGCTGTATCGGCAAATACTTTGCCTTCCCCACTTAAGCCAAAGGCTTTGACCAGCACCACAGCAAATTCGGCCCGGGTAATGGTAGCATCAGGCTGGAAGCTTTTATCTGGATAGCCTGTGATGGCACCCTTTTTCACCAGATGCTCAATATAGTTCTGGGCCCAATGGCCGCTGATATCATTTAAACCCGGCGTTTCCGTTTCCGTGATCACCGGTTCCTTGTCTGCCGGTTCTTCCACCACCGGCTCTTCCTTCACTGGAGGCGTATAGCCTCCCCCACCTCCGCTGCCTCCGGTCGCGGGAGCTTTAGGGGTTGCACTGACGGAGGGAGAAAGGGCACTGTAATAAAGACTATGGCCTGATTTGATGGCAAAGTAATAAGTGGTTCCGTTTTTAAGACCGGTCATTGTGTAGCTCTCATCATCATAGATTTCAACAATGCTGCCTTCTGTAAATTCACCATCCTTGGTTGAATAATATAATTTATACCGCGCATCCTTAACCGGCTCCCAGTTCAGGACTACCTGTCCCTTACCGGCTACAGCCTTGAGTCCTGCCGGTACTGGTGGGGGATCATTGTCGCTAATCCGAACGATCAGCGGGTTTTTCTCACCTAAAACCGCCCCTCCATTGGGATTGGAAAGAATGCAGGTCAGGTCCAGATAGCCATTGTATATATTGTCCTCATAAGCGGTAAACATGATCAACTTTCTGGATGAATCCCCATCTGCCCAGGTCAATGTTCCGCTGTAAGGCTGGTAATGGGTCCCCGCTTTGGCGGTCCCATCAGCCATGGCATAAGAAACGGAAACTTCGCCGTCTGAGCCTTCAGACCGTTCCACACCGATCATCCAGCCATTATACCCCTCGTAAGTATCATGACCACTGGAATCAAACTGGATGATACCCGGTACCGGGGGGATATAGGCCGGAATCTCCATCTGCAATGCCTCACTGACATTACCAGCCGCATCTTTCACCAAGATATAAATATCCAGGTCACCGGCAGAAAGGGATTCCAATGAAATGGTTTGTTCACTGGTGTCACAAGGAGTTCCGCTGCCGCTGGTATCGATATCAGGCTGCTGTGACCCGGTTGTTGCCACTTCATAGTAATACTCACCCGCTTCATCAGAGGTGAAGGTGACGGTTGCATCGGTATCAGAAATCCTGTTGACTTCGCCAGGAGTTATTATTGGGGCTTCCGTGTCAATTATTTCAAAAACAGCATTGGCCAGCCCATCAGAAGTCGTGATTATATCACCTGAATATTCATCCCCTCCTGCTACTATACTAACGACAGATGAATCCTCAGGCAGATAGAGATAAACTTTTCCAGAGCTATCAGTGAAAATATCCTTGATATTATAATAATCAGCACCGGTAATTCTAATGTCTGTTACGTGGATCTCTGTATTTACCCCGTCTAAAGTTATGACTGTTTTGTATACTTCCTCGCCGAGAGCATTTACGGGCGTTATCTTAATTGAAGAAGCATTTACTGAACCACCATTGATCTGTATATTTGAACAATTACCTGTTCCGCCTATACCATAACCGGTACTGGCTGCAACCACTGTGCCGCAGTTGATGATTATATTATGGGCCTGCCCGCCGTCACCATAGAACATTTGTCCTCCGCCGATCCCAGGGCCACTGCTTTCCCCTTTAGCCTTTATAACGCCACCGTCGATATATACTCCGTTTACATTGGTGCAGTCCCCTCCGCCGAAACCAGCTGCTCCATAGCGACCTCTACCGTCAGCAATTATGTTTCCGCCATTGAAAGAAAGATCATATACCGTTCCATAAAATCCGTACAGGCCAATACCTGGGGAGCTGTCGCCGCCCTGGGCATAAATATTTCCACCGTTGATAGTTATATTATGCCCGCTGATCCCCGCACCATTTCCTCCAGGTCCATAGACCTCCAGGCAACCACAATCTTCATCACATACATATATGGCCTGGTTCATTAGCGTGTTCACAGGTGATCACCAGTCCCCCACCATTATCAGGTGAAGCATTGGATAAGGAATTTCGTATGATATTATCCGAACCATCAGCAAGTACTATTTCCACATCTCGATTTAAGTTGGAGGACAACCGCATTCCTCCGGTTGTTTCCAGGCCGTCTAAAGATATTTTTACGGTTCCTTCTGTTGCAATAACATTAATTAAATTTGCAGTAGTTGCTGCCCCCCATAAAGTGATAGTTTGATCTTGCGGGATATTATCATGTTCCGTTTGCGGGTCTCCATAAGTGACTTTATATGTGCCAGGATCAGTTCCATCGGCAATGGTGACCTCACCTTCAGATATATCAAAATTAAAAGCCGTGCTCTCTGCCTTCCAAGTGAGCGTAGTAAATCCCTCTGCACCACTGTAATAATATGGTGAAAAGGATATCACCGAAAACATCATTGCGAAAATCACTATCAGGGATAAATGTTTTTTCTTCATTTCAAACCTCCTCGTATAATGTTCCATTTTGTTATGACAGTCTTCCATTCACCTCTCTTATGGCCGAAATTATTATACTTATAGGATACAGCCTTATTACCCAAAGAATAATCACCCGAAAGGGGTGATTA
>JAAYZA010000308.1 GCA_012515055.1 Syntrophomonadaceae bacterium
TAATCACCCCTTTCGGGTGATTATTCTTTGGGTAATAAGGCTGTATCCTATAAGTATAATAATTTCGGCCATAAGAGAGGTGAATGGAAGACTGTCATAACAAAATGGAACATTATACGAGGAGGTTAAAAATGAACAAAAAGTGTTTATCCCTGGTCATGATATTGGCAATGATGCTGTCGGTGATATCCTTTTCACCAATGACCGCCAGTGCAGACGAAGTTAAGGCAGAACCGGTGACGCTGGATTTAGCGGATGGCAGCATCGTAATCAAGGCGGGTGCTTATGATTTTGGCGCTTCTACTAATATTGAAAACAGCAGCAACAGTTATATCATCATGCAAAGTGGTTCCTATTCAGCTACATCAAATACTATCAATATTCAGGATAATGCTGTTATCAGCATGAGGTTAGAGGATATAAATATTTCGACCATTGCTTGTGCGATAGGCATTACTGCTGGTTCGCAGGTAGAGTTGGTCTTCTCAGGAGAGAATTATTTACGAAGTGGTGCAGAGTGCGCTGGTTTAGAGGTACCTGCTGGTGCAGAATTGATTGTAGCAGCTGAGGCTGACGGTTCTTTAAATGCCTTTGGCGGCGAATACGCTGCGGGTATCGGTGGCGGAAGAAGCAGTTCCGCAGGGAGCATTATCATTAAAGGCGGCATAATAACTGCTAATGGGGGGAATGCACCAGGTGGTAGAGGTGCAGGCGCTGGAATAGGCGGCGGACGAAACGGTTCGGGTGGAACAATAACCATTGAAGGCGGAGAAATAATGGCTTCCGGAGGATATCGGGCAGCAGGCATCGGAGGCGGAGAAGGTGGTTCCAGTGGAATAATTCTGATAAAGGGCGGCAACATAAATGCAACGGCGGGAGATACAAGCTATAGCGCCGGTATAGGCGGTGGATACAGTGGAAAGGCAGACACTATCACTATTGAAGGCGGAACTGTCGTGGCAATGGGGCATGATGGCGCAGGGATAGGTGGAGGTCGAATGCAGAATGCCCCGGTCACCGAAGATGGCGGGACCATTAATATATCCGGAGGAAATATCACTGCAAGCAGTAATAGTGGTGCAGGCATTGGTGGCGGATTATTGGTATATTCTACATATTATATGCCTACAACCATCAATATAACGGGGGGAATAATTAAAGCCACCAGTTCCCACGGAGGGATCAACAGTAATCAAGGCGTGATAAATATTTCGGGTGGTGAAATAAATGCAGAATCAACCAATTATGGGGCTGGGATTGGTGGCGCATATGCTGGAGGAAATCATGCCGGAACGATAAATATATCTGGAGGAACTATTGTTGCACAAGGCTGTCCTGATGGCGGCGCTGGCATAGGCGGCGGGTATAACGGGAATGCGGTAGACGTACCAGGCAGTATAATTAATATTTCGGGCGGAGACATCACGGCTGCCGGAGGCCTTTATGGTGCTGGTATTGGCGGCGGATATGGTATGACTGCCGGAGAAATAATTATAACCGGAGGTAATATTACAGCCCGCGGTCAATACGGAAGTGCAATTGGCAGCGGGGCAGTGGGTTGGAATGGCACCGGCGGCGGTGGAAAAATCATCCTGTCCCAGGCCTTGGTCAATGCATCGGTGGAGAACCAAGCACACTCAACTGCGATTAATGCCGGCCCATCAGGAGTCATCCATATCGGTTTCACCGGCGAGCCATCGGAATGGGTATGTGACCCGATAGACACTCGCGCGGAAATTAATTTTGTTGATAGTGGCTTCAGTCCCTACGGGCTGGTATTCGGTACTTGTTTGATCGAAGGTGCTGGTGAAGTGGATGGCTCATATATAGAAGGAGTAAAGCAAATTGCTGCTGATACCACTGCTCCTGTTCTTCTAGCAGGTGCGATCAACAGAATTTCGGATACCGATGCGACAGTCACCTTCACCTCCGATGAAGCGGGTGAGTATTACTATGAAGTGGCAACAGCCGGGTCACAGCAGCCTGATATCGATACCAGCGGCAGCGGAACTCCTTGTGACACCAGTGAACAAACCATTTCATTGGGCTCCCTTTCTGCCGGTGATCTGGATATTTATATCGTGGTGAAAGATGCGGCTGGTAATGTCAGTGAGGCATTGCAGATGGAGATTCCTGCCTATATTCCCCCGATACCGGGTATCATCCAGTTTGAATCCAGTAGCCATAGTACTTACGAGGGGTATAATGGCTGGATGATCGGTGTGGAGCGGACCGAAGGCTCGGATGGCGAAGTTTCCGTTTCTTATGACATGGTTGATGGGACAGCCAAAGCATGGATACATTACCAGCCTTACAGCGGCACACTGACCTGGGCAGATGGTGATTCATCCAGACAGGTGATCAGGTTTACCTCTTTTGATGACAGTGTATACAATGGCTATCTGGATTTGACCTGCATCCTTGCCAATCCCACTGGAGGAGCGGTTTTAGGTGAGCAGAAATCGTTGATCGTTCACATCAGAGATAATGATGCTCCACCAGTACCGGCAGGACTCAAGGCTACAGCCGGCAACGGGCAGGTAGTCCTGAGCTGGGAGCCGGTCAAGGATGCGCGGTATAAATTATATTATTCAACCAAGGATGATGAATTTACTGAAGGCAGCATTGTTGAGATCTATGATGATGAGAGCTACACAATGACCGGCCTTGAAAACGGAACTACTTATTACTTTGCCATCAAATCAGGTCACGATATTTATTGGAGTGAACTCTCGTCTTCCATCAGTGCAACCCCCAAAGCTCCTGCGACCGGAGGCGGCGGAGGTGGTGGAGGTTATGAACCCCCCGTGAAGGAAGAACCGTTGGAGGAAGAACCCGTTGAAGAAGAACCGATAATTACAGAACCTGAACAGATGGTATTAAATGATATCAGCGGTCATTGGGCCCAGAAATATATTGAGCATTTGGTGAAAAAGGGGGCCATCACCGGTTATCCAGATAAGAGCTTCCAGCCTGATGCCACCATTACCCGGGCCGAATTTGCTGTGGTGCTGGTCAAAGCCTTGGGCTTAAGTGGGGAAGGCAAAGTATTTGCCGATACAGCTGCACACTGGGCAAAGGAATATATAGCCACTGCAGCTGCCCAGGGCATCATCCTGGGTTACAATGATGAGGAATTCGGCCCCGATGATTTGATAACCAGAGAGCAGATGGCCATAATGATCGTTAAAGCGGCCGGACTTGAGGCTGGATCAGGCGAAACAGGATTCACCGACAAAACGGATATTTCTCCTTGGGCCCGAGAATGGGTACTGGCAGCAGTATCAAATGATCTCATGTCCGGTTATCCGGATAACAGCTTCAAACCATTGAATAATGCCAGCCGGGCAGAAACAGTGACAGTGGTTTTCAATGCCCTGAAGTAATAACCGCGGTAGGGCATAGGAATGCGAATAAGTACATGACAAAGGGGACGATGTTTATAGCATCGTCCCCTGTTAACTCCGAAGCGATCCAGGGGCAGAGCGGGCATGGCCAGGGATTTATCAAGGCTCCAAAATAAACCGCCAGGCGCAGTACCATTCTTCCGGGTGGTCATCCGGGGGGCAGCCTACGCATTCAGTTTTGATGCGGTCATCGATTTCTGTGGCAAAGCGGCCATATTCCACCA
>JAAYZA010000397.1 GCA_012515055.1 Syntrophomonadaceae bacterium
CCTCACTGCTTCCCCTTTTCCCGATTAGTATTAGCGATGTAAATGCCGCTGAGGATCAAAAAGCCGCCCACGAATTGATACCAGGCCAGATATTCGCTGAAGATTATCCAGGCCAGGATGGTGGCCCCTACTGATTCTCCCAGGATGGAAACGGAGACGATGGGTGCCTGGACATACTTTAAGGCCCAGTTTAAGACCAGATGTCCGCAGATACCTGCAGCCAGTGCCAGCAGGATGAACATCATCCACACCTGCAGTGGATAGCCGGTGAAAGAAAAGCCTCCCAGGATCATGACGGGTACCAGAACCACCACCGCTATTGCGGCGGTAAAACCGGTATAGGAAATGGCATCGATCCGGGCCCGGACATTACGCCCGATAATATAATAGATGGCTATAAACAGACCGCTGGCCAGTGCCAGCATATCACCATAAAATTTCCCTGCATGCAAATCGCCGGATACAATGAATATACTGCCGATGAGGGCAGCCAGAATGCCAGCCAGGGCAATACGGTTGAGTTTTTCCCGCAGAAATACCAGGGAAAAAAGCAAAACGAAAATCACCTGCAGGTTGGTAAACAAAACCGAGCTGGAAACAGTGGTGTGATTTAAAGAGGTGTTCCAGAAAGCAAAATGCAAGGCTAAAAAAAAGCCGGCACCGATGACATACCACCAATCATTCCGGGAGATCCGGCGGGCGTTTTTCACTGCCCCTCCCCCGCTCAGCAGGAAAGCTATGGCAGCAGTAAAGACCACCCGATAAAAAGCTATGACAACTGCTGGTGCAGCGGTAGATCTGATAATGATGGAAGAAGTGGACATGCAGGCAACAGCCAGAAATATAGCCAGATAGATGCGGGAGTTTTTCATGCCTGTGCTCCCAGATAGGAACTGATAACCGCTTCATTGGTTTTAATTTCATCCGGGGTGCCTTCAGCAATAATGCGCCCGTAATTTAATACTGCAATTCTTTCGCAGATCTGCATCACCAGATTCATATCATGTTCAACCAGAAGTATGGTCAGGTTGAATTCTTCGCGGATCTGATAGATCAAATCCATCAATTCCACTTTTTCGCTGGAGTTCATCCCCGCGGCAGGTTCGTCCAGGAGAAGCAAAGCAGGGTTCATGGCCAGAGCCCGGGCGATTTCCAGCCGGCGCTGCTCACCATAGGAAAGATTGTCGGCATATTCATGGCGCTTGCTATATAAGCCTACCATTTCCAAAAGCTGCCGGGCCCTTGCCAGAATAATTTTTTCTTCCCGCCAGGCCCGGGGCAGTCCCAGCAGATCACTGATGAAATTGCTGCGGTTGATGGCATGACTGCCCACCCGTACATTATCGATGACAGAAAGCTTATTAAAAAGCCTGATATTCTGAAAGGTCCTGCCGATTCCCAATCCCGCCGCCTTGTACGCCGTAACACCCTGCATATCCTGACCGCGGAAGGAAATGGTCCCTTCCACGGGGACATAGATACCGGTGATTATATTAAACAAAGTTGTCTTGCCGGCTCCGTTGGGCCCGATTATTCCAAAGATCTGCCCGGCATTTATAGTCAGATCTACGGAATCCAGAGCACGCAAACCGCCAAATTCCAATGTTATTCCTTCCATTTGCAATATTTCCATATTAGTTTACCCCTCGGTTGAACCAGCGTTTTCTAATATCATAAATCCGGATATCCCCCAGCAAACCATTGGGCCTGAAGATCATCAGGATCACCAGGAGGGCGCCGTAAAATAACAAACGATAATCAGCTACAATGCGCAGCATTTCCGGAGCAATAGTCAAAATTATGGTCCCCAGTATCGTCCCTGGTATGCTGCCCATGCCGCCTAAAACGACCATGTTCAGTATTTCAATTGATTTCATAAAAGCGAAGTCCTGGGGAGCGATATAGCTCATGTAGTGGGCATATAGGCCGCCGCCCAATCCCCCCAGGAAGGAGCCGACGGTAAAGGCCAGCACTTTGAACCGGGTAGTGTTTATCCCCGAGGCCTGGGCTGCTATTTCATTTTCACGTATAGCATAAAAGGCTCGTCCCGTTCGGGACTCCAGCAATTTAGCATTGAGCAGGATAACTATGATCACCAGGACCCAGACGATGGTAAAAGTCGTGTGCTGGGGCATCCCGTATAAGCCCACCGCTTTGCCCCCGGGTTCAAAGTTGAGGAAAAATACCCGTATGATTTCGGCAAAGCCAATTGTCACCATGGCCAGATAATCGCCTTCCAGCCGTAGAGTAGGTATACCGATGAGAAAACCAAAAAAAGCTGCCAGACTGGCGCCGGCCAGCAATGCCATCCAGAAGGGCAGACCGAATTTCATGGTTAAAATGGCAGCGGTATACGCGCCGATACTCATGAATCCCGCATGTCCCATCGACAGCTGACCAGTCACACCGGTGATAATATTGAGTCCCAGGGCCAGAATAATATTGATGCCGATCAGGATTATGATTCGAAGATAATATGCATCGATGTATTGAGTCAGGATAGCATCCATCTGCTTTGGTTCACCTACACTTTTTTAACTTGCTTCTTACCCATGATCCCCTGGGGACGTATTATCAGGACCAGTATCAAAATGGCAAAAGCAATAGCATCTTTATAGGATGAGGAAAGGTAGGCCACACCCATTATTTCCATCACACCCAGGGTGAGTCCTCCGATCATGGCGCCGGGTATCGAACCTATGCCGCCTAAAACAGCAGCGGCAAAAGCTTTGAGGCCGGCCATTGTCCCCATATAGGGCCAGACAGCATTATAATAAATCCCCACCATCACGCCCCCGGCTGCCGCCAGGCTGGACCCGATGGCAAAGGTAGCCGATATTACCCGGTTGACATTGATGCCCATCAAGGCTGAGGCCTCCAGGTCCTGAGAACAGGCCCGCATGGCTTTGCCGATTCTGGTACGCTGAATGAGAAGTTCCAGTCCGATCATCAACAATGCTGCCACCACCAGAATGATTATCTGCAGGGAAGATATTTCTATTGAACCGATGGTATAGGTGTGGCGGTGGATTATGTCCGGATAACGAGTGGTATTGGTGCCGCGCAGCAAGGCCATCAGGGTGGAAAGAAAGATGGACACACCAATAGCGCTTATCAAAGCCGATAAGCGCGTGGATTTTCCCCGGAGCGGCCGGTAAGCAATGCGTTCCACCAGCATGCCCAGGAGCATGCAAAACAGCATGGCACCAATCAGGGCGACAAATAAATTCACTCCCGCTACTGTTACTAAAAGAAGACCGGCAAAGGCGCCGAACATATAGATTTCACCGTGGGCGAAATTGATCAGCTGAATAATACCGTAAACCATGGTATAACCCAGGGCAATCAAAGCATAAGTACTGCCCAATGTCAGTCCGTTCAGGAATTGCTCCAAGAACATATGGTTCCTCCCCTGCTGCGATTCAATTATACACAGTTTAACACAGACCGTCCTTGTGCTGTTGTTAAACTATATGTATTTATGGCTGCCTATAACGGCAAATAATGGGGTTCTTTTTCCCCCCGGGTCTTTCAGGGCCAGTCTGTATTCAGATACTCCGGGGTTGATCTCTATTATCAGTTAAATGGCCCGACCTTAGCAGGCGGGCCATTTTTACATCTTAATTTTAAACCCTATTTATTCTACCTCAACCGGTATCTTGTTGACCAGTGCAAACTGGCCGTCTTTTACTGTCATGAGGAACACCGGGCTCTTGACCGGTTCCCGGTCAGCTCTGAAGGTGGTCTGTCCGGAAACACCGGGGTAGTCTTTGAGCTGGGCCAGTTCATCCCTGTAAACTGTGGGGTCAGCACTGCCGCTTTTTTCCATGGCATCAGCAATAATATATACGGCATCATAATACTGGGCTGAGAACATATCCGGTTCTTCATTATATTCCGCCCGATATTTTTCCAGGAAGGCAGCTGTTTCTGGGCTGGGCTGGTCAGTGGCAAATCCACAGTAAAAGATTACTTTTTCTTCCACTGCCGACAGCCCCAGTTTAGCCAGATCCTGTCCGTAGAGTCCGTCTCCGCCGATCAATTTGATATCCAGATTTTGTTTCTGGGCTTCGTTCATGATCAGGGCTGCTTCGGTATAATAGCCGGTAAATACCAGTACATCCGCACCGGAGTTCTTCAGTTTGGTGACCTGAGCGGTGAAATCTGTTTCTCCATCATTGACACTTTCCTCTATAACGATATTAGCGTTGCGGGCTTCCAGGGATTTTTTGAATACCGGAGTCAATGCCGTGCTATAGCCATTATTCAATGAAGTTATCACAGCTACTTTTTCCCAGCCCTGGTCATCCAGCATCCAGTCTACCACTGCCGGAACAGCAAAGATATCCAATAGAGTATTGCGGAAAACATAATCACCTATTTCAACAACACCATCACCAGTAGCCCCGGAAGAAAAGATGACAACTTGATTTTTCTGGGCAATGTCGGCCGCCACTTTGGTAAGTCCGGTACAGGGATCACCGATTAAGGCCGCCACTTTGTCCCGGGTGATATACTTGGTGGTGATATTGGCGATTTCCGTATTGTCGCCCTTATTGTCTTCATAGATCCCTTGCAGTTGTTTGCCCAGCACTCCGCCCTCGGCATTGATCTCTTTAATAGCCAGCTTCATGCCTTTTTCACCGGGAATCCCGTAATTGGCAACTGAGCCGGTGGTGGCCCCCAAAAATCCTAATTTGATGGTGTCCCCCGCAGCTTTGTCGCTGTCGCCGGCACCGCCTCCGCAGCCGGCCATGAGCGAGAAGACCATGACCATACTCAATGCCAGAGCCACCCAGGTTTTGTTTTTAAAATACAAAATTTTCCCCTCCTTAATTAACTTTTTTAATTTTATTGGCTGGCTTATATGAAAAAATTTTTTTGCCGCCTGGAAATAAAAGAATAACCATATATATATTCCGTTTAACCGTAGAAAATCCTGCCGCCCAGGGAAAAAAACATTAAGACAGAAAGGGTTTTAAAGGAATATCACTATAATCTTCGGCCACCAGGAAGAGTTTTACCAGGGGTGTGTGCCGGTATTCTTCTATCAAGCCCTTAAACATAAGATCAAAACTGCTCAAACCGGCTTCCTTCCCGGGAAGGATCAGCTGATTCTTTTCAGCAAAGACCTGCAATGCAGCACTGCCCGCCCAGGCAAGGGAATAAATCAATTGTTCACAATCCCCTTCCATATCGCTGCACAGGTAAAAACGACAGATCAGGCTGCGGTGAGGATAAACAGTGCAGATATTATCCTGCAGAAATATACAGGGATCAGGGCGCATCCGCAAGATGCCCCTTTTAACTTTTTCCGGGTCAAAATAGCCGGCGATAAAATCCTGATAGTCAAGTTTTAAAAAAGCCGCCATCTTTTTAAAGGCAATCAAATCGGGAATCACATAAGCCGTACTACAGCAATTATTTACGCATCCCTTGCATACCCCCGACTCCTGGTCACCATATTTTTTTATGATCCGAGGGTCATCACACAGGGGCTGCCAGCTCTCCAGCAGATCAGCAACATCAGCCTCCGGGTCATTTACCCGGAGGCCCACGCCGGTTTGTCCACCGGACCAGGGCCCAATTATATCAATTTTACTCAATTAACCTCATTCCCAAATAACATCTTCCTTCACCACTCTGGCTGGATTCCCTGCCACCATGGTACGGGGCGGCACATCTTTGGTAACAACAGCATTATTGGCTATGATGGCACCCTCCCCCACTGTTACACCTTTTAAAATTACCGCCCGGCAGCCGATCCAAACATGGTCTTCAATGTGAATCGGCCCAACTTTGATTGTGGGTGTATCACCGTTAAACCCCAGGGGGTGTGACGAATTATCCATGAACAGGACATGCCAGCTGATGGAGCAATGCTTGCCAATGGTGATATCCCGGGCCGCCATCAGATTGGATCCCTCTCCCACATAAGAATGATCACCGATACTTATTCTGGCACCGACGCCGGTAGATATTCGCACATCTTTTTCCAGCATTACATGGCTGCCAACATGAACCTCCGAATTTTCTGCCAGAAAAAACATGCCCGGGTTCCTGCCCCGCAAGTTGCTGCCACAGGTGGTCAGTTTTCGTTTCACCCGCCAGGTGGTGTAACGATCCTTGGTGCGCTGCCATAAAGAAGCCTGTTGCATAAGCATTCCTCCTATTGCTGTTGGTCCAGGCTGCCGATAGCCTGACGTGCCAGTTGATCACAACGTTCATTCAATTCATCGCCGGAATGGCCTTTAACTTTCTTCATGGCGACCCGGTTCAAGGCCGTCAGCCTTAACAGATCCTTCCACAGATCCTGATTGGCAACATCTTCTTTTTTACTGTTTTTCCATCCGTTTTGCTGCCATTTATCCAGCCACTTCTGGGTAAAGGCATTGACTACATAGGCACTGTCAGAGTGGATTTCCACATCCCAGCCCGTTACTTTCAAAGCTTCCAGGGCCTTTACTACTGCCAGAAGTTCCATGCGCTGATTGGTAGTCAGGACTTCGGCACCGGATATTTCTTTCCTGTTGCGGCCATGAAGCAGCACCGCTCCCCATCCTCCGGGCCCGGGATTACCCGAGCAGGCCCCATCAGTATAAATAATGATCTTTTTCATTGCGCAGCTCCTTTGCCACAGGCTCAGTCACTTTTTTTGATTCGCAGGCGCTATAAGCCTACGGCACTTTAAGATCCCGCCGGAATCAGGCCAGATGCCGTCATCCCGCTCATTTTGAACCCTGCTATATCTGTTAATTTATCATCCCCCATTCGGGCCTCTTCATAACTCCCCCCATCTTATGCAGGAGGGGTTTAAAAAGCCCGGTTGGGTTGGTAACTTTCCTATTTAATAATACGGTTTAAATCAATAAATTCCTGCTAATCCAGCAGCCCACCTGCCCATAACCCTAACACAGCAAAGAAATTGCCTGCCATTGCCAAACCCAAATCCCTTGCCAAAGCATACAAATGCACATGTAAGCCCCGCGTCAGGGATGCGAAAAAGCAATCATTGGCGGGGCTGTTCAAGCAATTTTTTGTTAAGGACTTCATACCAACAGGTAAAATATTATTGTTGCCGGTAGCTGAATAAATTAGATATCAGCCAGTTTTTTATCGGTGGATTCGGCCTGGGCGACATAACCTGATACATCGCCATCCAGAAGTGCCTGGTTGTCTTTTTGCCTTTCTTTGTTAACACTGCGGGCTCTATCTTTCAGGGCCTCACGGCTGTCAGTTTTATAAAAACCTGATCCTTTCAAAACAATTCCCACATTTTTGCTGATCAAGCGATGAACCGGAGCGCCGCATTCGGGGCATTCGGTCAGGGCATCTTCAGTGATTTTCTGGACTTTTTCAAATGCACCGCAATTTTCACATTTATAATCGTATGTTGGCATTATGGGAGTACACCTTTCTTTAATTAAAATAATTCATCCATATAATTATTTATAACTGATTGCCTGTTTTGTCAAATGGTTTCTTCAGACCAAAGCATTAATACTATAGATGACCATTAGGGTCATGATCAGGTTCCACACTCCGTGGGCAACAGCCGTCACCAGAATACTGCGGGTTTTCTCGTATATATAGCACAGGCCCGCGCCGCCTACTGCCAGAGGCAGTGCCCGCCATAAATCAAAATGAGCCAGACCAAAGATTATCCCGGAAACAGCCATTGCCCAGGGCAGGC
The DNA here is from genome assembly GCA_012515055.1 of Syntrophomonadaceae bacterium. Taxonomy (GTDB): domain Bacteria; phylum Bacillota; class Syntrophomonadia; order Syntrophomonadales; family Syntrophomonadaceae; genus UBA1368. The sequence continues at coordinate 7,694 of JAAYZA010000397.1, forward strand.
TTAAATAACGGCGAAAAACAGGATAAATCATGCCGCGGTAAAACATTTCCTCCGACAGAGGTGCTAAAACCACTCCCGTGATAATCAGCCAGAAAAGGGTTGAATCATCGGTCAGGGAACGGAGCATCTCCTCATATAACTGGGGTTCTAACTGAGGATTCAAGTAACCGATGGGAATACTCATAATAAAAACTATGGTCAGCAGCAGGATACCTCCCCCCACACCATAGCGTAAAAAATCATCCCCTGAAGCCACAACAAAACCTATTTCCCGGGCTGTAGCCTTATTGGTCACTACTGTAAAGAAATAGACCAGAATCACTGTGAAAAAAAACTGGATCAAAAAAGCAATGATAAACATGGTGAAATCATTATCCGGCAGTCTCAGATTAACCAATATCTCGGCAATTTCGTCTCCCCACATGGCATAAACGATACTGGAAAAGATAATGCCCAGATATACCATTATTATTTCAAGAAAGCCCCATTGCGGACTTTTATCCAGTGTCAATGCAATCTCCTTTCAACCGGTTGAAATCCTTTATCTCCAGCGGGCAGGTCCTTTTCCAAATTAATCTTTTTTAGCGGATAAATATTAAGGAGGCCAGAATTAAGAAGGAATGGGTGAAAAACACCATACAGCAGATCCGTTCTACTCGCCATTCAAAGAGCTGTTTTAATACAATAGATCCCTTGAAGAATTTGACAAAATTATTGATGATGCTGAAAACGTGCAGTGTTTCCAGCAAGACCATAGATCCGGTAAAAGCGAGCAGCAATGGATTTTCGATTACCAGAAAGGTCAAAAGGAAATAAGTGATCTCCAACAGGATAGCAAAAGCTATCAGATATACTGATTGCCGGCGGGCGGCCTCCCCGGTACTTATCATCCACTCAGCCAGGGCCCCTAGCAATTCCTCTTCAAATTCCTCCTGGGAACCCTTGATGATACGCACAAAGTACAAGCTGTAAAGCAAAAATATCGAGGCGGCAAATATACCTAAAATTATCTTCAATCTTTATCACCTTTCCCCGGTCTTATCTTTAAACACTCTGCGAAAACTTAGCTTTCTCCCTTGCCGCTTTAATTTGGTTTACTACAAACAGCCTGTCCTCCTCGCGGTGTACATAGTCCAGGTGATCCACCTGCAGCGTCAGCATCCGGCCATCGTAATTCTTGTAGTTTTCTTCATAAAACTTGTTCAAAGTATCCCAGTATTCCCTTTCCACATCCACTTCATCCTCACGTCCCCGTTTGCGGATGCGCCGGATCGCCTCATCAGTATTTACCCGGAGATAAACCAGCAGCTTGGGGGGCTCAACATGTTCCAGCATAGTGTGGAGCAGGTTATTATATACGGCATACTCTTCCGGCATCATGTACCCATAGGCCAGATACATGCGGGCAAATATTTTATCGGAATAAATGGAACGGTCCATGACCGCATTGCCAATTTTCATGGCCTGACGGTATTGTTTAAAACGGTTGGTTAAAAAATTAGTCTGCATGGGAAAAGCCCATTTGGGCCGGTCATGAAAGAATTTGTTCAAAAGCCGGTTTTGATCTTCAAACATCTCATTAAACGACTTAAGATGAAATTCCTCACACAGGATTTTGACCAGACTGGATTTTCCTACCCCCGTAACTCCGTCGATAACGATTTCTACATTGCCGGGTCTATCCACATCGCCTTTCTCCCTTCCAAAACTTCACCCCTAAAAATTCTACATAAAAAGCTGAATCCCCTGCCATGTTCTCTTTCTTATCCCGTTAAAGGCACGAGAAAGATAACATGAAACAGCCTCAAACTAATACTAACGCAAAAGCATAAAGAGGTCCAGTTCCGCAATCCATTAAAAATCCTGCAGAAGTATTACCCATGTCCTGACTGAACCTGAACCCCTGGCCCCTAACCCCTAACCCCTGGCCCCTAACCCCTGGCCCCTGGCCCCTATAACCGCGCGTCAGCGCGGAATCGCCTCACACCTCCCCCCTCCCGCCTCACCTTTTTCAACTTTCCACTTTCTGCTTTCCACTTTCCCCTTTCCCCTTTCCGGCCCCTGACCCCTAACCCCTGACCCCGCTTCGCTGTTCCCCCCGCCATGGGGACGGGCCCTTCGTCTTCCCTGCGGCTCCGCTTCGCTCCGGACAAATGGTCCGTCCCCAAGGCTCCTGTTTCCTCGCCCACCACGGGTCGACAGAGGCGTCGACCCCTACACCGCGCGCCAGCGCGGGTTACGCCTCACTCCTCACCCCTCCCGCCTCACTTTTTTCCGACTTTCTCCTTTCCACTTTCCACTTTCTGCTTTTCTATAACAGCAGGAGCAGATCTTTGTGTGGAGGAAAAGAGATA
>JAAYZA010000113.1 GCA_012515055.1 Syntrophomonadaceae bacterium
CGGCAGATTCGGCATCAATGCCAGCCGGGCCGCCAATTACCACGCCGACAGCGCAGGAACCAGTCTGAACTTCAACGTGGTAGGCGAAGCCGTAAGCTTCCTGCGGGCCAACAAAGCCATGGCCCCCAATTGGAAAGCCGAAATTGATGAAGATTTTGCCAGGCGGGGGAAGAAAGGAACCAAGAAGTAAATATGGCGGTTATTGCTGCAGGGCGCAAGCCCTGCTAAGTGTTTATGGATTTAAACCGGCATTACCGGATGAGAAAAGGAAAAAACAGAGAAGGTTTAAACGGAATTGCAGCATGCTGTCATTTTAAAGTGTCATAATTATTAAATAAATATGGTGAATCATAGGGTAATAAGAAGGAAACGGTAACAATTAGTAGAATTTCCTATAAAGGGATTTTATGTGACGGCGTACTGCTAAATTAAGCAAACTCCAGTATTTGAAAGGAACGTGGTATGATTTTGAATTATATTGCACATGTATTTAGAAATCCAGATGGAACATGGGCTGAACCTCATAGCCTGAAGGACCATCTTTCTGATACGGCCAATCGAGCAGAATTTAACGCGGGTAAATTCAATTCAGGTGAATGGGGTAAAGCTTTGGGGTTGGCACATGATGCAGGCAAAGGCAGAGAGGTATGGCAAGGTTATCTTAAAAAAAGCAGTGGATACGATGAAGAGGCACATTTGGAAGGAAAAATGGGAAAGATTCCTCATGCCATCCATGGAGCAAAACTAGTTGAGGAACAATACGGAAAAGAAATAGGCAGAGTTCTATCTTACTGCATCGCCGGGCATCATGCAGGTCTGCCTGATTGGTCGGGTGCAGAGGGAGAGGGGCGGGCTTCCCTGGAATTCCAATTAAAAAATGACCAAAGCATTAAAACGATAGATAATTCAATCATTAAACTTATGAGTTCAGCCAGGCCAAAAGATATTCCATGGAGTTTTGAACAAGGTTTGGATTTATCCTTGTGGATCAGGATGCTATATTCGAGCTTAGTTGATGCGGATTTTTTGGATACAGAATATTACATGGACCATGAAAGAGCTGGTCAACGGGGTGGTTACCTGACGATGTCAGAATTACAAGATCGGCTTTATGATTATATCAAATATTTAGAAGGCACATCGGCTAATACCAAAGTAAACCAAATACGAAGAGAAATACGCACGCAATGCTTGGAAGCAGCAAAGGAAAAACAAGGAATATTTTCTCTTTCAGTTCCTACAGGCGGTGGAAAGACTTTATCTACTCTGGCATTTGGACTTGAGCATTCTATAAAGCATCAATTGGATAGAATTATTTATGTTATCCCATATACCAGCATAATCGAACAAAATGCAGATGTTTTCAGGGCGGCAGTTGGTCAGGATCAAGTGGTAGAACACCACTCTAATATTCTGGAAGAGGATACTACGCCAAAAGTCAGACTGGCATCTGAAAACTGGGATGGTCCTATCATCGTTACAACATCAGTACAATTTTTTGAATCTTTATTTTCTTCAAAATCAAGCCAATGCAGGAAACTTCATAACATAGCCCGTTCGGTTGTGATTTTGGATGAAGCGCAATTAGTGCCGGTAGAATTTTTACAGCCTATTCTTGAAACGATGCAACTTTTAGCTGAGCATTACCAGGTTACTTTTCTGCTTTCGACAGCTACACAACCAGCATTTAAAGAACGGATTATAGATGGAGAACAATTCAGAGGGTTAAAGCACATTAAAGAGATAATGGGTGATGAGAATAAGGTGGACTTGCTTTATAAATCTTTGGAAAGATACCAGGTATATTTCCCGGAAAGTTTTCAAAATCCATCTACTTGGGAAGAGATTGCAAAAGAATTGCAGGAATTCGAACAAGTTTTGTGCATTGTATCTGATCGCAAAAGCTGTCGTGAATTATATATGCTTATGCCAGAGGGAACATTTCACCTTTCTGCTTTAATGTGTGGGCAACACCGTAGCGAAACTATCAAGACCATCAAACAAAAACTGAGCAATAAAGAATCTGTCAGAGTTATTAGCACCCAGTTAATTGAAGCTGGAGTAGATTTAGATTTTCCTGTAGTTTATCGGGCCCTTGCCGGACTGGACTCAATTGTGCAGGCGGCTGGGCGTTGTAATAGGGAGGGAAAAATGTCCGAACCAGGCAGAGTGTTTGTTTTTGTTCCACCCAGAAGGGCTCCATTGGGAATACTCCGCAAGGCAGCTGATACTACCTGCAATATTGTAGCAAGGAATAATGAACCTTTACAGGTGGCTGTATTTGAAAAGTATTTTACCGAATTATACTGGAAGGCGAATTCATTAGATTCAAAAGGAATTATTGAATTACTTCAGCCGGACAGAAAAGAAATGGGTATATACTTTCGAACGGCTGCCAAGAGATTTCGAATCATAGACGACTCACAGACAAAAACGATATTAGTTCCTTATGGGGAAGGGGAAGGGTTAATCGATAAGCTGAAAAATTTTGATGCTGATAGAATACTAATGCGCAGGCTACAACGTTATGCAGTCAATATTTATAATGATGAGTTTACACAAATGTTAAAAAGAGGTTCTTTGTATGAAGTAAGCCCGGGTATTTTTACTCTACGCTCAATAGTTGAGTACTCCGAGAAAATTGGTTTGTTGGTGGAACCTGTTTTTGACCCTGGAGGGTTTATTATTTAGAAAGGAGTTGAGAAGTTTGCAGGATTGGTGTTTGGAAGTATGGGGGGATTATGCTTGCTTTACCAGACCGGAGATGAAGGTTGAGAGAGTCAGTTACGATGTTATGACTCCTTCAGCAGCACGAGCAATTTTTGAGGCAATTCTATGGAAACCGGCTATTCGGTGGAATATCACAAAGATTGAAGTGCTTAATCCAATAAAGTGGATCTCCGTTCGTCGCAATGAAGTTGGTAAAGTAGTGCCAGCCCCCACTGCGAGACAGATGGAAAGTGTGTTGGGTACGTCGATGGGTATTTTTATCGAAGATGAACGACAACAGAGGGCGGGATTGTTTCTCAGGGATGTGAGATATCGAATCCATGGATATTTCGATTTTATTCCTCCGCAAGACAGAAAGGAAAACCTTTCATCTAACCAGGAGTTTTGGGCAGATGAACAGGAGAAAGATGAAATATTGGGAAAGGATGAAACGCCGGCCAAGTATGCGGCGATGTTTAAAAGACGAGCCAAAAAAGGGCAATGCTTTCATAGGCCATATTTAGGCTGCAGAGAATTCGCCTGTGATTTCAGGTTGGTTGATCCAGAGGCGGAGCCGGCTGAATTAATCGATGAAACCAGAGATTTAGGTTATATGCTGTATGATTTGGATTTTGAGAGGGATATAAAAAACCCGGTTCCCTTGTTTTTCCGTGCACATATTGAAAAAGGGGTAATCAATACAGACAGGAAGGAGGTGGAGGTTAGAGGATGATATTACAGGCTTTAAAAGAATATTACGATCGCAAAGATGCAGAAGGCTTGATTGCTGGTGATGGATGGATTGCTGGCGGGATAGATTTTCTTATTAATCTCGATCATGAAGGTGACATAACAAATATTGAAGACTTAAGAGAAATGGAAGGGAAAAAGAGCGTGCCCAAAGCCATTAATGTCCCTAATATTGGAAAACAAGCATTGAAACATACTAATAGCGGCAAGGATGCTAATTTGCTTTGGGATAATGCCTCATTTGTATTTGGGATGGGGGATAAGGGCGATATTAGAATTCAAAGCATGATTGAAGCGATAGAAACGTGGATAGGTGATACAACAGATGAGGGCATCAATGCTGTAAAAATGTTTCTTATGAAAGGATTAGAAAATAGGTGCCATTTTGATCCGGCGCTAAAGCATTCTGAATATGGAGAATTATTTAAGTCTGGAAATGCCAAAATTAGTTTCCGTTATTTAAATAACGGAAAAATTGTGTTTCATTCCCCGGTTGTTAATGAAGCTCTTTCAAAAACTAATGTTTTAGAGTCAGACACAAATATTGGGACCTGTATGGTTACTGGTAAAACAAATGTTCCGATTGAAGTTACACATCCTGTTACAAAAGGTGTTTGGGGCGCTCAGACGTCAGGTGCATGTATAGTAAGCTTTAATAAAGATGCTTTTAATTCTTATGGAAAAACTCAGAGCTTAAATGCGCCGGTTAGTAAAACGGTTGTATCTCAATACGGTAAAGCCCTCAACACATTGCTTGATTCCCCAAGAAATTGTATTCATATTGGTGATGCTTCTACTGTCTTCTGGTCGGAGAAAGAAACATTATTTGAAAATGAGTTTTCCTTCTTTTTTAAAGAACCAGACAAAGATGATCCAGATTCAGGAGTTGAGAAAATAAAAGCATTGTATCACGCATTAAATACGGGAGCATTTGTTGAAGAAGAAGGGGATATCCGTTTTTATGTTCTTGGCCTGGCGCCAAATGCGGCACGCATATCAGTTCGGTTCTGGCAGGTGGGAAAAATATCGGATTTCGCTTCTCGGATCAAACAGTATTTTGATGATTTCGCTATTGTTAAATCCCCAAAAGAGCCGGAATTCTATTCTATTTGGAGAATACTGGTGAATGTCTCTGCCCAAGATAAAAGCGAAAATATTCCTCCTAATCTTGCCGGAGATTTCATGCGCGCAATACTTAATGGAACTCCTTACCCAGCTACTTTGCTGCAGGCATGTCTGCGCCGAATTAAAAGTGACACTGAAAACCGGGTTAAACCGGTGCGGGCTGCCTTGTTAAAAGCATATTTGAACCGTTATTACCGGTTTTATCCTAACAAAAATTATAAGGAGGTAAATATGGAATTGGATAAGAATCAACCATCGATTGGTTACCAGTTAGGCAGACTTTTTTCAGTGCTGGAAAAAATTCAGGAAGAAGCAAATCCAGGTCTGAATGCAACTATTAGAGAAAGGTACTATGGGGCTGCATGTGCTACACCGGTAACCGTATTTACCAATTTGCTCAGACTTAAGAATCATCATTTAGCGAAACTGGACAATAAAGGGAGGATTATAAATTTTGAACGACTGCTGGGTGAGATTATGAGCCATCTTACTGATTTCCCCGCACATCTTGATTTACATGAACAGGGGCGCTTTGCAATCGGCTACTATCACCAAAGACAAGAGCTTTTTACATCTAGTAAGGGCAAGACTGAAGAATAGTTTAAAAAGAGAGGAAGAGTGAGAAAATGGGCAATGGAAAAGAGATTCAAAATCGTTATGACTTTGTACTTTATTTTGATATTAAGGACGGAAACCCCAATGGAGACCCGGATGCGGGAAATTTGCCCCGTGTGGATGCTGAAACAGGGCATGGATTGGTTACGGATGTCTGCTTAAAGAGAAAGATAAGGAACTATGTGACGTTAAAGAACGAAGAACAATCACCTTATGCAATTTTTATAAAAGAAAAAGCGATTTTGAACAATACCATTGAAAAGGCTTATGCCAGCCTGGGCATTGATCTGAACGAAGCGCCGGCTGATCAAAATGATGGTAAAAAGCGGAACAAAACTGGTCAAGGTCAGGGAAAAGAAGTTGATCGTGCAAGAAAATATATGTGCGAGAATTTTTTTGATATAAGAACTTTTGGAGCGGTATTATCAACAGGGGCAAATGCTGGTCAGGTTCGTGGACCTGTACAATTTACTTTTGGACGTTCAGTAGACCCTGTTGTCGCCCTGGAACATAGTATCACCCGAATGGCGGTTGCGACCGAAGCAGAGGCTGAAAAACAGGGGGGAGACAATCGTACCATGGGGCGGAAATTCACAGTTCCATATGGTCTTTACCGGGCGCATGGTTTTATTTCAGCACCATTAGCAAATCAAACCGGTTTTTCGGTAGAAGATCTGGAACTACTATGGGAAGCACTCCAGAATATGTTTGAGCATGACCGTTCTGCTGCCCGTGGTTTAATGGGAACTAGAAAACTAATCGTGTTTGAACATGCATCCAAAATGGGAAATGCTCCGGTGCAGAAACTATTCGATGCTGTTAAAGCAGAAAAGCGGGACCAGCAAAGACCAGCAAGGGAATTCAGTGATTATCGGATATTAATTGATAAAGATGCGATTCCGCAAGGTGTGAAAGTCCTTGAATTACTATAACAAGTATAGTGAAGACCAGCTCCTCCCTCTCTCTGGCCTCCAGCATATTGCTTTTTGCGAACGACAGTGGGCACTTATACACATTGAACAGCAATGGGAAGAGGATGGGAGGACGGCCGAAGGGCGGGTCATGCATGAAAAAGTCCATGACCCGGAATACAAGAGTTATAAACCGGGAGTAGTTGTTGTTCGAGGCATGAAACTGCAGTCTTCCAGTCTGGGCATTTATGGTGTTGCTGATATCGTAGAATTTATTAAATCGGAAGATGGCAGCGGTATCGTCCTGCCCGGTAAAAAAGGATTATATCTGCCCAGACCTGTTGAATATAAACGCGGCAAAAGTAAAAAAGGTGATTATGACCGTATTCAATTGTGCGCCCAGGCAATTTGCCTTGAAGAAATGCTGCAATGCTATATTGAACAGGCTGATTTATACTACGGAGAAACGCGAAGTCGGGAAACCGTTTTACTCGATGAACAATTACGGGATGAAGTTAAGCGTTTGTCGGAACATATGCACAGCTTATACAGTGAAGGTATAACGCCGAAACCAGATAAAAAGTTGAGTTTGTGCAAAAAATGTTCCATGTTTAATATTTGCATGCCCAATATGAGGACCAAAACAAGTGTAAAGAACTATTGGGAGGAATTGCTGGCAGAATGATCACCGGATGAAAATGGGGTGAGTGATTGAGGAAATTATTGAATACATTGTATGTAACTACTCCGGATTCGTATCTGGCCAAAGATGGAGAAAATATTCTTATCCGGTTGGAAGAGGAAACTATTTTTCGTGTTCCATCACATAACCTTGAAGCTATCGTTTATTTTGGCTACCCTGGGGCAAGTCCAGCAGTTCTAGGGCTTTGCGCTGAAAGGGGTATAACTGTTAGTTTTTTAACGCCTGCAGGAAGATTTTTGGCTAGAGTTGAGGGACCGCAAAGTGGAAATGTCTTGCTCAGGAGACGGCAATACAGAATGGCTGATGAAGAAAATAATAAACCGCTATTAGCGCAATATTTTGTCGCAGCAAAAATATTAAATTGTAGAGCCGTATTACAAAGGGGAAGACGAGATCATCCAGAAAGAGTCGGGAAATATATAGAACGAAATATTGCTATGCTCGGAAAATCCGCCAGAAATGTTTTTGAAAGCAAGAGACTGGATGATATTCGGGGTATCGAAGGAGACGCGGCATGGAGATATTTTTCCGAATTTGATCACCTTATTCTAGAGCAAAAGCAGGAATTCTTTATGAAAACTCGTAGTAGGAGGCCTCCTTTGGATAAAGTGAATGCATTGCTTTCATTCTTTTATACATTGTTAGTCCATGAATGCAGGGCAGCTTTGGAAAGTGTGGGTCTGGATCCAGCAGTAGGTTTTCTACACAGGGACAGGCCGGGCCGGCCAAGTCTTGCATTGGACCTTATGGAAGAATTAAGACCTTATCTGGCAGATCGGATGGTTTTGTCCCTGATTAACAGAAGACAGATAACACCAGATGATTTTGTTTGTATGGAAAATGGGGCGGTATATGTAGGCTTCGAGACCAGAAAGATGCTCCTGACAGCTTGGCAAAAACGAAAACAGGAAGAAATCATGCATCCTTATCTGGAAGAAAAGATACCGGTAGGATTGTTGCCCTATACACAGGCACTACTATTGGCCAGATATTTGCGAGGTGATCTGGATGCCTATCCGGCTTTTGTTATGAAATAGGGGGGATGAAAGATGATGGTTTTGGTAACCTATGACGTGAATACAACTGATAAGCTTGGCCAGAAAAGGCTGAGGCAAGTGGCAAAAAAATGTGTCAACTATGGGCAAAGAGTGCAGAATTCGGTTTTTGAGTGTTTGTTGGAACCGGCCCAATTTGTAAAATTAAGAAATGAGTTGGAAGCAATAATAGATTTTGAAAAAGATAGTCTGCGTTATTATATGCTAGGATCCAATTGGAAGCGAAGGGTCGATCATGTAGGAGCAAAAGCAAGCTATGATCCAGAAGGTGCAATGGTTTTTTAGCGCGAACCATAAGTGGTAAGTAAAACC
>JAAYZA010000419.1 GCA_012515055.1 Syntrophomonadaceae bacterium
TCTGTGGATTATGCGGACAGCGTTTTAACGGAAATAACCTGCCACGGTAAAGGAGGTGCCAGTTTAATGGACGGGGACTGCGTCATTATAGATGTGGGCGGACAGGATACGAAAATCATTACGGTGGAAAAAGGAATTGTCGCCCGCTTTTTAATGAATGATAAATGTTCTGCCGGTACTGGCAAATTTATCGAGATAATGGCTAATCGCATGGGGGTTGACATAGAGGAGCTTTTCACATTAGCCCAGGCAGGAACTCCGATCCCTATAAGTTCCATGTGTACGGTATTTGCCGAGTCGGAAGTCATCAGCCAGATCGGAGCTGGAAAAGAGAAAGAAGATATTGCCGCCGGGATCGTAGAATCAGTGGTTTCCCGGGTGGCTCTATTGGCCTCCCGACACGATACCCCGGATAAATATATCCTGACCGGCGGTTTGAGTATTAATCCGTTTTTTGCCGCCCGGCTCGCAAAAAAATTAGGCCAGGATGTCTTTACCCATGAGATGGGAATATATGCTGGTGCACTGGGAGCGGCTCTCCTGGCAGCAGACAAATTCAATAAATTGCCGCAAGCATGAACGGCAGAAAAGGAGAGGAAGCATTTTGTTAAATCTACCAGAGAATTTCCAGAGTTATTCTGAAGCTCGTCAGCAGGGTTTTATGCGCATGAAGGAATTAAAAGAAAAAGGCAAAAAGGTAGTGGGGGTTTTTTGCACTTACACCCCCTCCGAGCTGGTTCTGGCGGCCGGGGCTGTTCCAGTCGGTTTATGCGGAGTAAGTGATGAACCTATTCCCTATGCAGAAAAAAGTCTGCCCAAAAACTTATGTCCTTTGATCAAATCCAGTTACGGTTCTGCTGCATCCGATACCTGCCCCTACTTTTATTTTTCCGATATGATTCTGGCCGAATCCACTTGTGACGGCAAAAAGAAAATGTACGAAATGATGCATGAACTTAAATACACTCATGTCATGCAGCTGCCGCCAGGCAGAAGCGGTGAAATGGCGCTGGCAAGCTGGCACAATGAAATGTTGCGTCTAAAAGAAGTTCTGGAAGAGCAGCTGGGAACAGTAATTACCGATGAGGATATCAAAGAGGCCATCCGCCTGAAAAACCGGGAACGAAAAGCCATGTTGGATTTTTTTGAAATAGGCAAATTAAAACCCTCCCCCCTCTCTGGTTATGAAATAAGCACGATTATAGACACCAACAGTTTCCTTTTCGATACCGAAGAAAAAATAGCTCTGCTTAATGAGCGTACTGCCCAGTTAAAAGAAGATTATGCCCGTAATTTTGCCGGTCGGCCATCGCGGCCGCGGATTCTGATTACTGGCTGCCCTTCCGGCGGGGTCAGGGAAAAAATTATTCGCCAGATCGAGGAATCTGGTGCTGATATCGTCGGTTTTGAAAATTGCTGCGGCCCCCGGGCGCAAATAGATATGGTGGATGACAGCCTGGACCCCTATTGGGCCCTGGCCGAAAAGTACCTGCGGGTGAATTGCTCCGTAATGAGCCCCAATCCCGGCAGGATCGAAGCTCTGGAGGAAATGCTCAGTGATTATCAGGTGGACGGAGTAATAGAAATAGTTTTACAAGCCTGCCATACTTTTGCCATTGAATCTGATCGGGTGAAAAAATTCTTAACAACTGAAAAAAATATTCCTTACCTCTACCTGGAAACTGACTATTCTCAAACTGATACCGGACAGATAAGCACCAGGATCAGTGCTTTCCTTGAAATATTGCAGGGGTATTAGAATCCGGGTATCGTCAGCAATTGTTTTAGTTGCTTTGCTCCCTGTCTTACCGGCGGGTTTAATCGTCTTTTATAACTGAAGGCTTGGAATGAAAAAATAAGAGGAGGAATTTGTAATGGCTGATTATCAACAAATGTGGTCTGATCTGGGCATGGATCTGGAGAAACACGATGTTCTCTGTGAAGTACTGCCCGAAGCTTTTGGGGGAGTGTATCTCTCGCA
>JAAYZA010000048.1 GCA_012515055.1 Syntrophomonadaceae bacterium
AACAAGAAGAATTCAGAGATTAAACTGCAGATCCCTCCTCCTGCTGCAGGAAGACAGGGATGAATTTTTCCAGGTCCTCAATGATGCAGATATCGGAATGTTTAAAAATAGCAGCATCGGGATCCCGGTTTATAGATACTATGGTTTTGGAATCTTTCATACCGGCGATGTGCTGCATGGAACCGGAGATGCCGCAGGCCACATAGAGGAGAGGTGTAACCGTTTTACCGGTCATGCCCACCTGGGCATTATACTCCAGCCAGCCATTATCGCAAACGACCCGGGAACCGGCTATGGCAGAGTGTTTAAAACGAGCAGCCATTTGTCTGATCAGTTCCAGGTTTTCAACTTTGCCGATGCCTTTACCGGCGGCTATTACTACATCAGCGACTTCCAGTTCAGCATTGGTTTGATCGGCGGTTTTAAAATGCAGCTCAGAGGTTTGCTGCAACTGGATGTCAGCATCCATATATGTGATATTTCCCGGTGGGGCCGGCTTGGCAGCTCCTTTAAAGGCACCGGGCAGAACCGTTATCACCAGGGGGGATTTGCCTGAGCTATACAGCATTTCAAGCTTGCCGTGAAAGCCGCTGCGGATATATCTTACACCTTGCGGGGATAATTCTACCCCGGTAACCGAGGTTATACAGCCCCCATCCAGCCGGGCGGCTACCCGGGGGGCATAATCATATCCGCTGGAGGTATGGGCAATTATGATGATATCAGGCTTGATCTGCTCAGCGGCCAGTAAGACGGCTTTTTCCCAGCCTTCACCGGTATATTCCCTTAGTGTGGGGCTGTTTATCACCAGTAAATTGGCACCGGGCAAAGGTTCAACGTCAGCAATATTTCCTGGCAATACGGCGGTTGTCCCGGCACAACTTTCTGCCGCCAGGAAGTCGGCACAGGTCAGCAGTTCATGGGTGACAGCCAGGATATGTCCTTCACTTTGTTCGCATACTATCATAATTGAACTTTGCATATCTTTCTCCTTTATGATCAAAGCAGGGATTTTTCATGGAGCAGCTGCCAGAGCCGGGCAGCTTTTTCCTGGGTTGTTCCTTCCAGTATCAGCCCTTCCCGATCTGAGGACGTTTCTCTAAGTGCAGCAATATTTTCGTAAACCGCATCGGGAATAGAGCATTCAATCTCTTCAATTATCAGGTTTTTGGCCCGCAGCACATGGGAAAGGGAGGGATAGCGGGGTCGGTTGATACCAGACTGGATCGCAGCCAGGGCGGGGAGTTTCAGTTCCATTGAACAGCGGTGACCGGCATCCAGTTCTCTTTCTATCCGCAGAGAAGTTTTTTCTTCCTTGATTTCCAGCTCCATGACGGAAGCAGCGGAAGGGATCCCCAGACGGGCTGCGATCATGGGTCCCGTCTGTCCTGACATCATATCTTCCGACATAACGCCGGTTAAAATCAGATCATAGTTCCGTTTCCGGCAGAATTCGGCAATGAGACGCGATTTTATTGTCGGGCTCAGGTAATCTTCGCTATCATAACAAAGGTGAAAACCCTGGTCAGCACCCATTTCCAGACAACGTCTTATGGAAGTTTTAACCCGCTGGGGTCCGATGGAAACGATATCTATCCGGGTGGCGGGTATCTTTTCTTTTATACGCAGGGCTTCTTCCACGGCATGTTCATCATAGCGGTTGATCCAGTAAGAAACCTTATCACCATAGTGGGCCCAGTTATTTGCTTCATTGATCCGGGGTTTTGATTCCGGGTCGGGGACCTGTTTTATACAAACCAGTATTTTCATTTTGGCTCCTTATTATAATTTGTGTAAATATTCGATAAACACAGAAAAACCAGCTTTGTTCGCTCTGGTAATAACCCCTGGCCAACCCGGGTATCTACCATGAATGCTGCATATTATATGTTTATAACCATCATATTCGGCCGGGCTGGAAAAGTCAACAAAAAAACGGACGTCCGTCTTTTTTCCTTGACATTCTCATTATTTTTAATTATTCTGAAATCATCAAACCAGAAATAGAAAATGAAACCATAGGAGAGGAAAACATGGAATTGATTTTCATCCGCCACGGGCAGGCTTCATTCGGCAGCTGGAATTATGATGTCCTGTCTGAGCTGGGCAAAGAACAGTCATTACTGACAGCGCGATATTTATTAGAAACAGATCTGTCTTTTGACCGGGTCTATTCCGGGACCCTGGAGCGCCAGGTGGACACGGCTGATCTGGTTTTAAAGCAGGTACAATCCAGAGTTGCCGTGCCACATCTCACCCAGATTCCGGGCCTGAATGAATATCAGTTCGAGGCGATCTTAAAGCATTTCATTCCTATTATAGGCAGTGAGGACAGCTCACTGCGCCAGCATGTCGAAAACCTTTTTACGGATAAAAAAGCTTTCCAGCAGCTTTTTGACCGGGCGGTCAACAAATGGCTGGCCGGGGATTCGGATCCGGAAGGTATTGAAGGCTGGCAGCATTTCAGAGGAAGGGTAGAGGCTGCTATCGAACAAATCACTGCCGAAAATGAAAGGGGTAGCCGAATTTTGATTTTTTCTTCGGGAGGGGTGATATCGACTGCCGTGCATCTGGCGACGGGAATGTCCCCTTATGATGCTATTCGTACGGGCTGGGGGCTGGTCAATACATCGATAACCAAATTCAAGTTTGGGGGAGCGGGCTTGATCCTGCATACTTTTAACAGTTATCCCCACCTGGAAGGCCGCAATGCTGGTGAATTCATTACTTACCGTTGAGCTGGCAATAACAAGGCAGCATCAGATTTTCGGTTACTTAACTCCTGGTAAAAAATATAATGCCGGCCAGGGCATGTAAATCTGCTGGTAAAACTTATTAAACTTATTATTATGAGGAGGGTGCTTATGGATTTTGCAATTTCAGACAAGATGCAAACGATTATTGGGATGATCAATGAATTCGTCGACAAGGAACTGATACCGCTGGAACATGAGTTTCTTACCGGGGATTTCCGCAAGCTGGAACCGGTGATGGAAGAGAAAAGGAAAATGGTCAAGAAGATGGAACTGTGGGCGCCGAACCAGGATAAGGAATATGGCGGCATGGGCCTTAATCTGGTGGAACATGGTCTGGTTTCTGAAGCTCTAGGGCGGACGCCCCTGGGCCATTATGCCTTCAACTGTCAGGCGCCGGACGCGGGCAATATGGAAATACTGCATAAATACGGCAGTGAACAGCAAAAAGAGGAATACCTGCGCCCCCTGGTAGAGGGAAAGATTCGCAGCTGTTTTTCCATGACGGAAGTGGAACTGCCGGGTTCCAACCCCATAATGATGGATACTACTGCAGTGAAAGAGGGCGATGATTATATCATCAACGGGCAGAAATGGTACACTACTGCAGCCGATGGAGCAAAATTCACCATCTGTATGGCGGTTACTGATCCGGAAGCTCCCCCCCATCTGCGGGCCAGTATGATTATTGTGCCCACTGATAATCCGGGGTTTAACCTGGTGAGAAATATCCCGGTCATGGGCCATGAGGGGGAAGGGTATTTCAGCCATGCCGAAGTCCTGTTCCAATCCTGCCGGGTGCCGCAGAGCAATTTGCTGGGCCCTGAGGGATCGGGGTTTGTTATTGCCCAGGAAAGACTGGGCCCGGGCCGCATACACCATTGCATGAGATGGATAGGTGTTTGTAACCGGGCTTTTGAATTGATGTGCCGACGGGCCAATGAAAGGATCATAACGCCGGATGGGCAGACCCTGGCCACCAGACAAATAATCCAGGCTATGATCGCAGATTCGGCGGCAGAGCTGCAGGCTGCCCGCCTCATGACACTGCATACAGCCTGGCAGATCGATAATCTGGGGCAAAAGGAAGCCCGGATTGATATTTCCTTGATCAAATTCTATGTAGCTAATGTAATGCAGAACATAGTGGATCGTGCTCTTCAGGTTCACGGCGGTCTGGGTATGACCGATGATACCATCCTGGCCTTTTTCTACCGCCATGAACGGGCAGCCCGCATCTACGACGGGGCAGATGAAGTGCATAAAATGAATGTGGCCCGGAGAATACTCCGGCAGTATGCCTAGAATTATCAAGGAACGGTTGCATAAAGTATGATTTACAATGAATTTAAAAAAATGGTCACAATATCCAAGGAAGAGATTTCAGAACAGATACTGGAAAACCACCGCGATTCCATCAAAGTCAAGAAGGAAAAAAAGGTCATTGAAAACCTGATCAAGATCATTGATGCTACACTGGATATCTGCAGTAAAAAAAGTTTTCAGGCCATGAGCATCCGGGATCTTTCCGCTGCCTCGGGACTGAGCCGTGGTGCCCTGTACTCTTATTTCACCAGTAAAGAGGAATTGCTGATTTTGATATTATCCCAGGGGCGGCAGATCGCCAATCAGGTACTTACCGAGCAGATCGCTAAAGGCAGTGACCCGGCGGAAAAGCTGCGACTGGCCATTAAATCCCATATATATCTTTCCGAAGCCATGCAGACCTGGTTTTACTTTACCTATATCGAAGCCAGGAACCTGCCCCGGGAGGAACAGAAACGGGCCATAGCCAGCGAGCTTTATACGGAAAAACTCTTCATTGATATCATTGAAGACGGCATAACCGCCGGTATTTTCCGGGAGGGCAATGTGATCCTGGCGGCTTCGGTCATCAAGGCCATGCTTCAGGATTGGTATATGAAAAGATGGAAATACAAGAGCCGAAAAGTATCGGTGGATGAATATGCAGATTATGTGATCCATGTGGCGGAATCTATTTTATAAGTAAAAAATTTATGGAGGTGTGAAATGAGTGATTTAACTGATCGCGCAACATCCATAAGGAGCGGCGAAGAACTTGATGCGGGGAAAGTCCTGGAATTTCTTAAAGGACATATCCCCGGGCTGGCAGGGGATATCGCCATCAAACAGTTCCCCAGCGGGTTTTCCAACCTGACCTATTCCGTGCAAGTTGGGGAACGGGAGATGGTTTTGCGCCGGCCTCCCTTCGGCAAGAAGGCTAAAACTGCTCATGATATGGGGCGGGAATACAGGATACTCAGTGCATTAAAACCGGTTTACCCTTATTGTCCGCAGCCTCTGGTCTATACGGAGGATGAGGCGGTGATAGGGAGTCCTTTTTACGTGATGGAACGCATACCAGGGATCATCCTGCGCCGGGACCTGCCGGCGGGACTGGAACTAAACGCTGCCGAAGCCCGGACCTTAAGTGAGAATCTCATCAAGGTGCAATACCAGCTGCATGCGGTGGATTATATAAAAGCCGGATTGGGGGACTTTGGCAAACCGGAAGGTTATGTGAAACGCCAGGTGGATGGCTGGAGCGGACGGTACCGGGATGCCCGGACACCGGATGCCCCGGATTTCGAAGCAGTGATGCAATGGCTCCAGGATAAAATGCCGGGTGAATCGGGGGCAGTCGGGATCATCCATAATGATTTCAAATTCGATAATGCGGTTTTAAATCCCGATAATCCCACCGAGATAATCGGCATCCTGGACTGGGAAATGGCAACACTGGGAGATCCTTTGATGGACCTGGGTTCATCACTGGGCTACTGGGTGGAGGAAAGTGATCCGCCGTCAATGCAAGCGATCCGTCAGATGCCCACTCATCTGGAGGGGATGCTCACCCGCAAGGAACAGTTTGATTTTTACGGTGAACTGGCCGGGGTCAAAAGCGACAAATTCGATTTTTATTATTGCTTCGGGCTGTTCAGATTGGCAGTCATTGCCCAGCAGATCTATTATCGGTTCTATCACGGCCAGACCAGGGACCAGCGTTTTGAGTTCCTCATGGTACCCATTAAGGAGCTGGAGGCAACAGCGTCAAGGCTCATAAAAGAGTCGGATTTATAGAGCTTTGCAATAAACAAGGGGGGAAAAATATGATCGTAGATTTTAATTTAAAAGGGAAAATTGCTGTAGTTACTGGTGCCAGCCGGGGAATTGGAGCCAGTATCGCCCGGGCACTGGCGGAATATGGTGCCGAGGTTATCATCACCAATAAGACTATGGAGGGACTCCCCGAAGTACAGGAAACCATTAATAATGCCGGCGGCAAGGCAGTGGCCAGAGCATGCCACAATGGGGTCCCGTCTGAAATAGAAGCTTTATTCAAATTTGTTGAAGAGGAGTATGGACGCCTCGATATCCTGGTCAATAATGCTGCCATGAATTTTTACTTTGGCGGTATAATCGATGCCACCGAGGATGTCTGGGATAAAACCATGGAGGTAAACCTGAAAGGCAATTTCTTCATGTGCCAGCATGGTGCCCGCTTGATGATGAAAAATAACCGGGGATCCATAATTAATGTAGCTTCAATAAACGGCGTCAGGCCCGCTTTGTTTCAGGGAGTTTATTCCATTACCAAGGCGGGGGTCATTGCCATGACCCAATCCTTTGCCAAGGAATTGGCCCCGGCCGGTATCAGGGTCAATGCACTGCTCCCCGGCCTTACCGACACCAAATTTGCTTCGGTTATGGTTCAGAATGAAGAACTGATGGATAAGGTCCTGCTGCCCCAGATACCTTTGCACCGGGCCGCACAACCCGACGAAATGGCCGGAGCCGTTTTATACCTGGCCTCTGATGCCTCATCTTATACCACCGGTGCGGCCATCGTGGTTGATGGCGGGGCGTTGGCTTAGGGGGACGTGAGGCGAGAGGAGTAAGGCGTGAGGCGGGAACCCGCGCTGGCGCGCGGTTGTAGGGGCCGACGTCTATGAAAGCGGAAAGCTGAAAGCTGAAAGTTGGAAAAAGTGAGGAGTAAGGTGTGAGGCGAACCCACGCTGGAGCGCGGTTGTGCCATTGGGTCAGGGCAGTCAGCGAGCCTTGGGGACTGAACCTTTGTCCGAAGCGAAGCGGAGCCGAAGGGCAGACGAAGGGTCTGTCCCCATGGCCTGGGAAGCGGTCAGTTGGC
>JAAYZA010000050.1 GCA_012515055.1 Syntrophomonadaceae bacterium
CTTTACGCCTGCAATGGCAAACAATTTATTGGAACCGTCTTAACACCGGGGTTTTATTCCAGACCAACATATTTATAAAGCAGCCTGCTGTCATTAGCCTCAATAAAGCCATTTGTTGCGTAAAATGCATATTCATCTTTATCCTTCGCTGCTTCCGGATATGAAGAACCAGAATACCTTCTTCTCATGACCATGTTTAACTCGTCTTCTGAAAATTTATAAGCATCACCGAAATTAATTACATTGCTTTTTTCCTCGGGCTGCTCATCAGACAATGAAGCTGGAGCGCTGCTAATTTTTTGGGCTTTAATGTTTTGTAAAGCATTGTATCTTACCTCTTCATCCGGATCAGGCTCATGTTCCAATGGCAGCGGATAAAATGCAAGAATGTCTGGGGCAACATGTAGAAACTTAAGTATTAATACTGGTAATTCGTCGATAATTCTGGATTTGGGCAATACATCATCCTTGTATCCATCTTCCATAGCCAGATCACTTTGAAGCTGTTGCAACTTGCGGTTTATCTGTATGCATAGAAATTTTGAGTTTCCATTTACAAGATGTCCGTGATTAGAAAGGAATAGTTAACAAATATTTGTCTTAACGTATAGCATTTATTATCGCAAATAGAAAGGAAAAAGAAGCAATTGGGAAAGGAGAGTTCCAAGTTTTCCTCTAACCTATGGCATTCCTCACATGTTTTCGCACAGGATGCAAAATACTGATTTAATTAAAAGGTTTTATGAAGAAAAGAAAGAATATTTAACATTATTGTAAATAGCCTTTACACAGCAATTATTTTAGCTTTATGAAGAAATCGGGAAAACTGCCGGGCGGCAGTTTTTTGTGTTTATAACCAATACCGGGTTCAGGAGGGATAGATATTTTGTCACTTATGCTTGCTGTTTCGATTCTGGGTATTTATTTCGTGATCAGAAATATACGTGTTCGCAAGATTGAAAGTGAATTAGCACTCCCACTGGAGATGTCTGAGGCCGAAAAAACGCAATTCGCTGTGTTTATGGAAAAATGGGGATTAGCGACTGGTGTTGCTGGTATAACTAGTATTGAAGCTATTTATAGCCTGAGCTTGATCGATGAAAACGTTCTGAAAGCAATAGATTTTTCATACAATGCCGACATTTCTAAATTCCGTGATTTAACACGATTTATTGAGACTAATCTGGGTCCTGGGGACGGCTTGGTCGGATCATTGTCACGTATCCAAGGTTATACGGCTGAGCGGGTAGTGGCAATGAATTTGATTTCTCAGGGGCATGTAGTTGAGTTCCCGGAATCAGCTAGTCAGCGCGGATTCGATTTATTGGTAGACGGGCATCGCTTTCAGGTTAAAAATACTCTTACACCGAATATCATTCATAAACATATTGAGACATATCCTGAAATTCCGGTGATTGTTAATTCTGAAATGGGGGCTTATTTTGTCGATAATCCTATGGTCCTTGTTGACCCGGAGTTATCCAATGCGCAAATCAAAGCAATGGTTCAGAACACCATTGACGGGGCGGATTTATTGGATTCTGCTGCTACGCATATACCATTTATAACTTTGGGATTATCCAGTTTTAAAGAGGCCAAATTGATGGTAGAAAGAAAGACGGATATAACAACAGCTGGCAAACATGTAGTTTACGACACGGCTTCTATTGGATTGGGGGGAGCAGGTGGTGCCAAATTAGGTACCCTTATCGGGAGCGTTCTAGGTCCGGCAGGGGCAGGTGCAGGACTGATTGTTGGGAGTATAATTGGTACCTTATCGGGTAGATATTTCGCGAACAAGATAAAGCGTTTGAAATTGAATAAGAAACAGGATGAGTTGGATAATGCCCTGATTGAAGTTGGCAATATACTGACGACTGTAATCGATAAAAAGAGAAACCTTTTATCCCAAAAAAAGAACCGGGTTGTGAATGCGACCAAGGTACCCTGGTGGAATTTTGTCTGGCCTTCCAGGAAAGCATATATAGTTCGTGGGCTAGAAAAAAAATATCTACAGGCGATTGCTTATCTGGATGAATTCAAGAAAAACCTTTTGAGTTTAGATTCTTTGCAAGCTGGAAAAGAAGCATATAAGACTGTTGCTGGCGGTGGCTATTATGATCCTAATTTGCTTGAAGCAATAAGAAAAGTCAATCTGGTCTGGGAAGAGATCCAAAAGGAAATGCGGAAATTGGGAATGGCATAAAAAGCGAGTGTTGGGGGTGGTGAAATGGCTGAAAGAAAAAGCGTGAATTTTGAATTCATTTTGGGGACTTATTGGGAAAAGTACTATGAGGACCTGATCAATTGTGAAATTATGTTTCATAATGATACTGCCAGTAAATATATATATGGTGACTGCAGGGCTATTGCAGAAGACATGGCTAAAAAAATCAAAATAAATGAATACGGTCAGAGTCATGGTGATACCTTTGATAGTTACCTGTGCGCAATAAGAGATGATCTTCCCCAAAATATAAAAAAATATTTTTATCGAATAAAAAGTAACGGCAATGTCGCGCTTCACCCTGCCGACGAGAAAGAATATACTGCCTCGCCGCAAAAGATATTGGAATATTTATATGAATGCCTGCTTTGGTATTTTAAAAAGTTTGAACGAATTACCATAGGTAAAGCTAAATTTGTGATTCCTTATCATGAAATGTCCGGAGAAATGGAATTGCAAAGCATAAAAGATGAATCGGAAGCAAGGTTGAAGCAGGCAAGAATAGAGCTTGAGTATAAAGAACGATTAATTGAACAAAAAGAAAGAGAAAAAATTGAGGTAGGGAAAAAGGTCGAAGAGAAAGACAGGGAAATAGAACAATTAAAATTAGAGAAGACGAAAGCCGAAAAGATTAATGAAGCGAAGGAATCCAGGATTCTGTCAATTAGTCAGCAATTGCAGGAAGTTAAAAATGAGAGCAATAAAATTGTTGATGCAGAAGAAAGAAAAAGGTACCAAAAACTAATAAGAGATTACGAAGAGAATTTACGGGAATTCAAAAATGAAAACACTCAATTAAAACGAATGCTGGATAATGTCAGCAGTTTTGATACTTATGAAGATGGTAACAAGATTTTAGAAATAAATATCCGGGAAGAGTTATTATCTGATGATCTCAATGAAATTGACATTAACTTAGAGAAAACTTCGCGGGAAATTAAAAGATTAAAAGACTTGTTCAACGAAAGTTTTAATATAGCTGATTGCAAATATCCGCTTTTTTACAGGAGCTTAAATGTCCTTGCAGGTGATCAGTTAAGACGCAGTTATGTTATTCTGGAAAAAATAAACACTGGTACAATTCTCTTGAATACCGTAAAAAATAAAATTAGCCGCTCTGATTTAGACGAGTTGCAAGCTTATATTGAAAACGAGGCCAAAAAATTAGCGGTACGCAGCGATCAGGAAATTAGATTGAAATTATATTATAAACTATTAGAAATATGCGACATAAATAGCGGATGTATCGCCAATGAAAGGGAATTTAAAGCTAACTGCGACAAAATTGTTGAATTATCCTATGATTATTTAGCTGGGAATAAGGAGTTTGACAGGTCTCCCGATAAATTAGAGGCAATAAATAAATATTATATAAAAAAGGTGATAAATGATTTCGATGAAAGATATAATGCAACGGATAATGCCAACCAAACCAGACTAATAGATGAGATATATAATAATTTTGAAACTTTGCCGGAGGATGAGAAGAAGGAACTATACGATAAATTAGGAATTAAGGGTACTTCTGAGGATGCGGTAAAAAACTCAATGAAAGCCATAGGTCCCAGTGTTTTATTAACTGCACTGGTCAGTGTGGGCGGTTTTGCTTCCTATACAACCTTATCCAGTATCATATTTGCAGTTTCGCAGCTTTTGGGGGTGACTTTCTCCTTCGGGGTATATACTGGTGCTGCGTCTTTTTTAAGTTTTCTAACCGGGCCGTTTATGATACTGCTTTTGTTGGGAAGCGGTTATTTCATGTTCAGACAGGGAAGGAAACAAAAGGAGGAGCTTGTACCATTGGTAGTTATGCAGATATGCATCAGTGAAACGTCATTAAACATCACAGATGATTATAGAAGTAATTATGCTAACATGGTCAGTTTATGGGAGGGGAAAAAGCAGGTTTTCGAAAGTAAAAAAATTTTGGAAGGCCAAATATCCAATCAATTGACTATGTTAATGAACAACGCAGGCTTATTGGAAGATAAGATTTCTACGGGAAATAATGATCTAAAAATATTGAATCAACAATTTGATAGTGAACAAAAACAGTTTTTCCAATATATACTGTTGCCTACAGATAAAAAAAGGATTTTGAATAGCTATCAAAACTACCAAGCACAAGTCGATAGTTTAAGAGTGATACAGCAAAACTATGGCAGCGGTACAGGTATAAAAAAATATTTTTCAATGGCAAAGGACAAAATACAAGAAATCCCCCTTACGAAGAAAATAGCAGAACTGGAAAACACATTGGTCCTGGAGGCCATGAATAATAGCACTTTTAACAGCGAGACAATTGTTTTAAGAAATTTGCAGACAAGTATCTCGGAAAAAAAGAATATTGTTTCTGATTTAAGCAGGGCTTTAAAAGCGGAAAACAATATGATCGAACATGAAAAGAAAAGGCTTAAAAGCATAAAGGGTGAATTAAAAATAATTCAATCGGAGTATCTGGATATTGCCAGGTGAGCATTTCAGATCAAAACAAGCCGCATTTCCGGCGAGTGAGAGCCAGTGTTCCGCAAAAAGAGAACCGCCATTTCGGAATATGACCCATCTGGCTGGTCGGGTAAATCCAAACGCAGACTAAAACTGCCCGGACCGATAAAAATTTGAAGGGCGTGCCGCAAAACTTGTGGCACGCCCCGTCTTCGCTTAAAGCAGATAACTATTGGCGCATGATTTTCTTACTCTTTATCGTTAATGGAGTATTTTTCGATTTTCCGAAAAATTGTGGCCCGTGACATTCCTAATTCTTTGGCGGCAAGATTTCGGTTCCCGCCCTGTGTATTAAGATCGGAAAAAGCCCTGGCTGCGATAGAATAAGGCCACCGTTCCGACCGTAATATACAAACGGAAGACTCCCAATGTTGTTATAAACATTATCACATAGTATGATTTTACATATAATAGATAATGTTTGCGGGGGGAGGCCGGGAAAATGGCTGCCAGGATCGAAGAGTCAGCTTCATATTATGTTAAAAACTCTGGCCCCGAAGATAGGAGAACAACATGGATTTAGACAGCATAAATAAGCAGAAAATATTGATTACCGGCGCCGCCGGTTTCATCGGCTTCCATCTGGCGGAGAGGCTCCTGGCGGAAGGCTGTACAGTTATCGGTTTTGATAATCTCAATGATTATTATGAGGTGAGTTTGAAGGAGAGCCGCCTGCAGATCTTAAGGAATTATGCCGGATTTACCTTCATTAAAGGGGATTTGGGCAAAAAAGAAGATGTTGATGCGGTATTTAATGCCTATCATCCGGGGCTCGTTGTGAACCTGGGGGCCCAGGCGGGGGTCAGATACAGTATCGAAAATCCGGCAGCCTATATTCAGTCAAATATTGTAGGTTTTTTTAATATCCTGGAGGCCTGCCGCCATAATGAGGTGGAGCATCTGGTCTATGCTTCTTCCAGCTCGGTTTATGGGGCCAATGAGAAAACCCCTTTTTCCACTGATGATAAGGTGGACAAGCCGGTGAGTTTGTATGCTGCCACCAAAAAGAGCAATGAGCTGATGGCTTATACCTACAGTCATTTATACGGGATACCGGCCACCGGTCTGCGCTTTTTTACCGTTTATGGTCCCTATGGGCGGCCGGATATGGCTTACTTTTCTTTTACTAAAGCGATACTGGCGGGTCAGCCCATCAAAATATTTAACCAGGGGGATATGTACCGGGATTTTACCTATATAGATGATATCGTGACTGGTATTGTAAATGTGATGCGGAGGCCGCCGGCGGCAGATAAAAATGGGGCCTGTCACAAACTATATAATATAGGAAACAATAAACCGGAAAAGCTGCTGGATTTTATTCAGACACTGGAGGATTGTCTGGGGAAGGAAGCGGTCAAGGAATACCATCCCATGCAGCCGGGGGATGTTTATCAGACCTATGCCGATGTGACTGATCTGATGAGGGATTTTGATTTTAAACCTGATACATCGATTAGTGTGGGATTGAAGAAGTTTGTCGAGTGGTATCGGGAGTATTATGAAGTGTGAAAGTTGGATAGTTGGATAGTTGGATAGTTGGATAGTTGGATAGTTGGTTAGTTGGGTAGTTGGTTAGGGGAAA
>JAAYZA010000156.1 GCA_012515055.1 Syntrophomonadaceae bacterium
AGGACATCAATGCTTTTTTGCATAAAGTCAAAGGAAATTAAATATTATTTGATATAACCTGCCCTGCAATTCCCAGCATTTTAAACAGTTTAAAGCGGTATGAAAAAAAGCGGTTTATATAGAAACAAGGAGACTTGAGATGGATTTTAAGTTCCGGATAAAACAACACTTAAAGGAAAACCGCTGGCAGTACGCAATCCTTATACTGTTATTATTGCTGGGCATTATAATAGGCCATTATCAGGTTGTTTATCTGGAAACAGGTGTGAGAAGCAATCTGCGGGATATGATCGATAATTATCTGCGCTTACAGCAGGCCAATTCAAACAGTGGTTTTACCATCTTAAAAAGCATCTTTTTCAATCAGGCGAAAACGGTTTTGTTGATATGGTTTCTGGGTTTAACAGTTATTGGCTGGCCCTTGATCCTGGCCAATGTTTTGGTGCGGGGACTCTCCCTGGGATTCACAATTAGTTTTTTGATCCGCGAAAAGGCCGGAGCGGGAATCATAATGACCCTGTTGTCCATCGTACCGCAGAATCTTGTTTATATGCCGCTTATTATCTTCTGGTCGGTTATGGCCATGAATTTTTCGATATATTTATTGCGGGGCCGGGATGATGCCCGGATGTCCCTGGGGCGCTCACTGATCATCTACACAAGTTTGCTGCTCATTTGTATTTTGATTGTTCTGGCCGGATCATTGGTGGAAGCTTATTTATCGCCCTGGTTATTGAGCCTGATTTTATAATCTGGAGGTGAACAGGATGTTTATCTTTATTCAGGATTGGAAAAGCAAAGTACTTGGTTTTATCACTATCATTGCTTTATTGATCGCCTTTATTTTTTCTGCACCGGTACTGGCGGGGAAATTGTCCCAGCAAATACCCGCTTTAAGCAACTGGTTCAGTGAGGAAAACCCCAGCGGTAATCCGCTGCGAGTGGAGAACAATGACGCCACAGGGCAGAAATTTGATCGGATAATCGATCAGATGGTCATAAAAATGCAGGATTTTTATAAGGAAGATAATAAACAGAACCCTTGAGCCGGCTTGAAGGGTAACCGGCAACTGGGATCGGTTGCTTTCCAGTATCATTGTTTACTGGTAAAATGTATCAAAAAGCAATAAAAATATGGGGAGCAAAAAGTGGAAACCTATATAAAGACCTTCATCGATTATTTAAATTATGAAAAAGGCTTGTCCGCCAATACCCGGGCCGCTTATCAGCGGGATCTGCAGAAACTGCAAAAATTCTTACAGGATAGATTTTCTGTCGATGAACCAGTGGAGATAAACCGGGATCATATACTGGCATTTATGAACTGGCAATTGGATAATGGTGCGGAGTATTCCACTATGGCCCGCAGCTTATCCAGCATAAGGACTTTTTACCGGTTTTTGTTTCTGGAAGGTCATACCCGATTTGATCCCACGGTAAATATCGACACACCTAAAATAAAAAGAAAATTGCCGGAGGTTCTTTCCATTGAGGAAGTGGATAAATTAATGGAAACGCCCCAGGTAATAAAACCCCTGGGTATCAGGGACCGGGCTATGCTGGAATTATTATATGGCACCGGTGTACGGGTATCTGAATTACTGGATTTGCAATTGGATGACATTAATATGACCGCCGGGTTCCTGCGCTGTATAGGCAAGGGGCGTAAAGAAAGGATCCTGCCGGTCAACCAGAGTTCAATATTCTGGATCCAGAACTATCTGGTTAAATCCCGTAGCTTACTGGTAAGGCAGCCACTGGAAAGGACCCTTTTTTTAAATGCCCGGGGGGGACGAATGAGCCGCCAGGGATTTTTTAAGATCCTGGCCAATTATACAGAGAAGGCGCAGATAGATAAAGAAATCACTCCCCATACTTTAAGACATTCTTTTGCCACGCATCTATTGGAAAACGGGGCTGATTTACGAACGGTACAGGAACTACTGGGACATGCTGATATATCCACGACCCAGATTTATACCCATTTGACCAAGACCCATTTGCGGGAGGTCTACCAGAGGTATCATCCCCGAGCTTAAACTGATGTTATAAGGGAGGAAAATATAATGAGCAGATGTATTTTGATCGTTCTTGATAGTTTAGGAGTCGGCGGTGCCGCCGATAGTCATTTGTATGGTGATGAGGGTTCCAATACCCTGCAAAATATTGCCCGGGCAGTCGGCGGCATTAACCTGCCGCATCTGGAGCAGCTGGGCATGGGAAATATTGTAGATATTAGCGGTGTTCCTCCGGTCAAAGAGCCCCGGGGATGCTTTGGAAGAATGAATGAAAGATCACCGGGCAAAGATACGACCACCGGACATTGGGAAATGACGGGCATTATTCTGCCCCAGCCCTTTCCGCTGTACCCCGATGGTTTCCCCCCTCTGATAATGGAAGCATTCGAAACAGCTATCGGCCGCAAAACCCTGGGTAACAAAGCT
This sequence comes from Syntrophomonadaceae bacterium, assembly GCA_012515055.1. Taxonomy (GTDB): domain Bacteria; phylum Bacillota; class Syntrophomonadia; order Syntrophomonadales; family Syntrophomonadaceae; genus UBA1368. Next base: position 2,445 of record JAAYZA010000156.1, read on the forward strand.
GCATCGGGAACAGTAATTATCGAAGAGCTGGGCCGGGAACATATGGCAACAGGTTTCCCCATTGTTTATACTTCTGCAGACAGCGTTTTTCAAATCGCCGCCCATGAAGAAATAATCCCCCTGGAGGAACTCTATGAAATGTGCCGCCAGGCTCGGAGGATAATGGTGGGAGAACATGGGGTAGGCAGGATTATCGCCCGGCCCTTCATTGGTGAGCCTGGTTCTTTGGTCAGAACTCCTAACCGGCATGATTATTCCCTGGAACCGCCAGTCAATTTGTTGGATCTTATTATAGAAGATAAACAAAAAGTGGTCGGCATTGGCAAGATCAAAGACATATTTGCCGGGCGGGGTATCAGTGAATCCCACCCCACCAGGAACAATGACGACGGAATTGATCGGATAATCGATATACTGAAACAGGAGTTTTCCGGTCTGGTTTTCGCTAATTTGA
>JAAYZA010000121.1 GCA_012515055.1 Syntrophomonadaceae bacterium
GATCCAGAAAGGAAAAATATTGTGATGAAGCTGATCTATTTCCTCAGCGGTTATGTCGTAGGGATTTAAATTACGATAGGGCAGGGTGAGCAATTCCCCCCAGAGTAATGTGCCCTGGGCATCTGGATATAAAGGCACCCCAATTTCCTTGGTGGTGGTAGTGCCGGCTATCAGATCATCTTTTCGGATAATGGCTTTTCTTTTCTCCAGCAAATTCTTCAGGGCATATCCCTGCCTTAGTACTGGTTCCCATGGTTTACCATCCGGGTCGGTTTCAAAACCGTTTTCTTTGAACCAATCAGTCATAATGGCGGCACGTTCTATACAGATCGCCGGCTTCTGGGAGAAATGTATATCGACAAAACCCTTTAAACGCGGGAAATCTTCTAAGTCATAAGCAGACAAATACGGGTCCTCGGTCAAATGTTTGACACCCGGGTCCACGCTTTCCGCTTTTAGAAGCTGTCTTTTTTTAACCGGAATATCCCCCTGAGGTGCTTCCAGCCTTTTTTGTTTTTCCAGTGCAGTCTTTTGCTTATTTATCTGTCCGATTTGTTTGTTAAGCAAGAGGACGGAAATGAAAAAATTAAAAATCTGTAAATAAGTCATATTTCCCCGGGTAACCATTTTGTTTTTCAGCAAAAGCAGGAGGATTTCATTGGGAGGCAGGATGGCCATCTGTTTGAGTGCCTGCTCATCTACCAGTGTTAACTCCACACTGACATCATCCGGGATCCCTTTTATGGCCCGGGCTTTCCCATCTTTAAAAATAATGGTCTGGGCAACAGAATCATTTTCAGTCCGCAGTCCTACAGAAAAGTTCAGCCATCCCTGGTCGGTCTTTAAATATTTATTATACTTTGGTATGCGGGTGAAACTGAAAGCCATCAGCTGCAATGCTCTGGCAGCAGCAAAATTAGCCAGGCCGCCTCCTTTAGCTTTTGTTTTGGTGACCATTATCAACCAGCTCCTCTCATTAAAAAGTCTTTTTCGCTCAATGCCAATAAACTCTTAATGGTTATACAGCTTATGACTGAGCTGCAGCAGCAGGGCCTTGCCCATTACTTTCCGTCATTATCGCCTGAAAGATATCTTCACATCTTTTGTGTTTTTCGACTGACATCCAATTTCTCAATGTCTGATCACCCTCCCTTACGGGTTCATTGCCTAAATTGGCAGCTTTATCATGCCAGAGCGGATTGTAGGCCAGAAGTTCGTATTTTTCAACCCCATGTGATTTAAGAAAATAAGCGATAGCAGTAATATTGTCTTCACTGTCGGTAATACCGGGAATAAGTGGTACCCGGGGTATTATTTCAAAACCATGGGTTCTGGAAAGTGCGTGGAGGCGAAGAAAATTGGATAAAATACGCTGATTGGGAACCCCGCAATAGGTTTTATGATCATCAGAGTCAAATATTTTTAGATCGTAATAAATAATATCGATATAGGGGAGCAATAATTCTTCAAATTTATCTATAGCAAAAAACCCGCAGGTTTCTAAAAGAGTATGGATGCCTTCGGCTTTTAATGCCTTGAGCAGCTGCCCGGCAAATTCCATGTACAGGGTGGCTTCGCCGCCCGAGAGGGTAACACCGCCGCCGGAGACTTTGTAAAAAGGCTTGTCTTTGCTCACGATCCGGACAATTTCCTCAACATTCATAGGGTTTCCGATCCGGGACAATGCCCCTGTGGGGCAGACATTTACACAGTCAAAGCACAGCTTGCATAGCTGCCGATCAATAAAACACGGATTATCCCGGGACAAAGCTCCATTGACACAAGCATCCAAACAGCTGTCACAGGCAATACATTCCTTCGGGTCAAAGGACAATTCGGCAAAAGGCCTTTTGCTTTCCGGATTATGGCACCACACACAGGAAAGGGGACAGCCTTTGAAAAAAACCACCGTACGTATGCCCGGGCCGTCATCAAGACTATTGCCCTTTATTTCAAATATCAAAGGGTTTTTCATCGGGACTACTTCCTTAAAATACAAGTACTTACTATTCTAATAACACTGTTATTAGAATATGGAAGCAAAATATTGGGCGGGATATGTTTTTAATTTCACTTGCGGGTCTTAAAAAAGTTACGGAGGGAAATATCGACAGGTATCACTGGTTTTTAATATGAACCAGCCATTGTCGATCTAGCCTTTAACAACTGCCAGGGTTTTAACTGCTTTCACCGGTTCCATCAGATCAAGTTCATTGGCAATGACAGTATCAATGTCTTTGTAAGCGAAACGAGATTCTTCGCCCACATCAGATTTTCTTTCTTTGCCCAGAAAAACGCCCTGGGATTTTAAATCTTTGATAGTTGCCTCGACGCCAAAGTTTTTTTTAGCCTGTTTGCGGCTCATTTTGCGGCCGGCCCCATGGGAGCAGGAGCAGAAACTTTCCGGATTGCCCTTGCCCCTGACCAGATAGGAGGTGCTGCCCATGGCACCAGGAATGATGCCCATTTCTCCTGCCTGGGCGCTGATGGCTCCTTTGCGGTGGATCCAGACCTTTTTCCCATAATGGGTCTCCAGACTGGCATAATTATGATGACAATCGATAGGCGGGCTGAATCTGATGTTTTTAAAATCGGTATGTTTAGGGACTTCTCGCTTGATCACTTCAAGGACTATATCCATCATCCGACCCCGGTTCTCTTTAGCAAATGCAAGAGCGAAATTCATCCAGCGGATATATTCTTTTCC
>JAAYZA010000336.1 GCA_012515055.1 Syntrophomonadaceae bacterium
ATTAATGGCTGACGCAGCTATTTTAGCCTGGCCGGTTACGGTTCCCCGCCCGGCAAAACTGGCCAGAACATTCGACAGGGCTATATTAACTGCCACTGCCGCTCCCACTGCCGTGTCGCTGCCAACGGCAAAGCCGCTGGCATTGGTGGTGGTATCCCCGCTCTGGGCCGCATAAAGGAAGAAGCTTACCTTTTCATCTCCCTGACCGGTTTCAATCGTATCCTCGTCCGCGGTAACCGTAATCACAGTTCCCTTCCCGACAAAGGCCTTTACATCATTCTGGATCAGGCTGACAGATACTGAAGCATCAACCGAAATATCCTTGGCGGTTACCTCTTCTTTGCCGTCGGAGCCTTCTCCATCGCCGGATTCCCCTTCACCTCCGGAGCCTTCTCCATCTCCTGGTTCCTCTTCATCCCCGGAGTCCTCATCATCTTCCTGAGTGCGGGCCAGGGGGTCGGAACCGGAAACACTGACAGTATCAAGATCATTTTGTGCCTTAGCGGTAATTTTGATGCTGGCAGCTTCAACATTGCGATAACTGCCGATGCCAGCCTGTACCGTCAGATCAGCTATACCTATTGCAAAGGCAGCACCTACACCAACGGATTTATTCCCAGCAGAATCCCCGCCGGGAGTACCTTCCGTATCAGAGGCTCCATTATTTTCTGAGCCCGCCCCTGCTGTTGCTGTTTTGTTTTTTTCCGCCCGGCCTTTTTCATCCGAAGAAGAACTGGCGGTGGTATATATTTTTTGCGCCGCTTCGGCAGTAATTATTATGTCGCCGCTGATCTTTATGTCATCGCCTTCTGTCAATGCAGTCCTATCGGCAATGATCGCTTTAGTCGTACCGTTCACCACCGAGATGGCGGCTGATCCGGCTACCCCTACATTGGAGGCCCCTGCTCCGGAAACCGTCTGGGTGGAAATCAAATGCCCCACACCATCCAGCTCGTCATTACTGCCTAATAAAATGGCGGTTGCTTTTATCAGCATGACAATGATTTCATTGCGCTGCTCTTTATCCTTGACTTTGTCCAAAATATCCTTGAGAGTACCTGAATCGTTTTTAACTATGTCCACCAGGACCTTGACATCGGTGAGACCTTCAGCAATATAGGATATGGTGTCATTGACCAGCTGCTGGTAGTCCTCATCAACGCTGTCTTTTACATCACTGCCCTCAAGTGCTGCCTCCATCCGGGCAACTATGGCTGCGGCCAGAAGATCAGCCATCTCTCCCAGGGTCTTGCCTTCCGGCAGGGTGATATTTCTTTCTTCTATCTGCTGGCTGAGATAACTTTCCAGGGTTGTGCCCTCACCTTCAAGGGCGGCCAGGACGGCATCAGCCAGTTCGTTGACCTTCAGCATCTTCAGCAGTTCAGCCAGGAGTTCCTCCAGGCTTTCCCCGGCTTCTTTTTCTTCGGCCAGAATATCTGCCGTTATGGTGAGGCTTTCCCCGGTCAGCCGGGAATCCCCAACCTGGGCTGTATTTTCATAAGTTACTATATTGATGGCTACCGCCACTCCCACCCCGGTAGTAGAGTTGACAGCGGAGGCGTCAGCCTTGATAACTCCATCGGTATCATTACTGCTGGCTACGATTATTTCGCCGGCGGATTCTATTATGAGCCCATCAGCAATGATGGCTTGAGAAATATTCTTTTGAATATTAAGTACGAAGGCAGCAGCAACCTGCACGCTGCCTTCTGAGGTTTCAGCTTTTTGCCGGTCAGCGATCAGGTCTTTTACGGCATCGCCGGAAACGTTCTGGGTGCCGGCCACATCAGCCATATCTGCAGCTGCTTTGGTATTGGCGTCCGCAATCTTATCGGCTTCGCCCTCATCAAATAATGCTGCCATGGCTTCGCCCAGGTCGTCATCATCACCGGATGGTTCTTCATCCTCATCAAATAAATTAGCTATACCATCATAGGGATCATCTTCATCCGCATCCGAGTCGGAGTCAGAATCCGAGTCAGGGTCAGGGTCAGGGTCATCCGCATCGCCGCCATCCCCGGGCGGGTCACTGCCATTACCTCCTGGTTCCGATGCCCCGTTTTCCTCTTCTTCTTTGTTGCTTTCGGAGCCGCTGGCACTGGCTTTACCTTCGGCATTAATACGGCTGACTGACAGTGCTTTTACATTGACCTTTTTGCCCCGTACGCTGCGTCCTAAAACAGCACTGGCACTATCATTGATAACATCTACTATAAAGCTGCCGCCTACCCCGGCCCCTTCGCCGGCGGCTGCAGCATCAGCTTCAATATCGCGGATAATCGTATTATCGGCCAGAATGTTGATATCGCCACTGAAGTTCAGCAGCAGATCCCCCGGGTTAGTGCCGCTGTCAGCCGCTACATATATTCCTGATACATCCAGGGCTAAAACGGGAACAACAGCAGTTCCGCCAGCTGCCCCGGCCTTGGCGATCATTTTTTCCGTCCCGGTATAGGAGGCGGTAATATCCAGTGAGTCTAATTCTGTATCAGTGTGACGCCCCCGGATCGACACCTCATCGGCGATCATGGCCAGGCAATCGACGCCTATCACGCCGATTGCTATTCCAGCGCCGATACCCACTGAATCAGAACCGGCGGCAGCATCTGATTCCGATGCACCGGCAGCATCGGCGACAGTGACGAAATTACTTCTGCCCACCTCAGCTTGGAGTGCTAAACTGCCGCCGTCCAGGATGAGATCATGGTTTAACCGGGCACTGTTTTCAGCACTGACGACATGAACGGTGAGAGCTCCGGCCAATCCCAGGTCAGCAGCTGTAAAGCCGGCTCTGGAAATGGCGGAGGAGGAAATATCTCTGCTTACTGCTGCCATCTCCAGTCCTCCAGCTTCCACCGGACCAGAAGCCGCATTGATGTAAGCTGCATTGGTATAATTGACCACTGCTACTGCCACACCGACGCCCAGTGCTGTGCTGCTGGTACGTCCGGTAGTGGAAGGAGTCGGGGCGCCCTCTTCAAATATAGCACCCATCCCGATTTTGCTTCCCTCCAGGACGGGCATAGTAAACTTGTAAACTCCGGCGGTGTCCGGGAGTATAGCCTTGTCACCGATTTTCAGGCTGCTGGCTTTTAACCTATAACCGTCAGCCGGTGTCACTTCAACTGTTAATTCCGTTCCCGCCTGGACCTGAGCCGAACGGGTACCGTCCTTCCCACTGAAAAGGATGACATTCCCCTCGGCATCCTTAACGGTAATGGTGCCATTGGTTATATTATCGAGGTAGAGTTCCTTGCTCTCCCCTTCAAAATTGACGGTCACTGTGACATTGGCCGCTGGCATTGTCAAACGGTACTGGTTAGTCTGGCCTTCAACTTTCTGAGCCACAGTCGTAGTCTGAGTTCCATCTGCTCCCGTATAAGTAACCTGAACATCTTTCACCGTATAACCATCATTGGGAGTTACACGAATGATAACGCTGTCCCCGGCATCGCCAAAGCGGGGATCGGCATAGAAGGTTCCAGCGGCAGGATTGTCATTGCTGCAGGTGATGGTATATTCCTTGGGAACGAAAGTTGCTCCCAGTGTAACCTTACCCTCTGCCGGCATGATAAAGGAATAAATCCCCTCTGCCGCCGCCAGTGCTTTGCCGTTCATGGTGATGCTGTCCAATTTATATCCGGCGGAAACCACCGGGTCAATGGTGATTTTAGTTCCCGGAGTCTGTTTATCCTCTGCCGTTATATCTATCTTCAGAAAACCGTTCAGGGTGTTTTCGAAAACCACCTTGCCCTGGGTACGGCCATCATATTTCATGCCGGCCGGAGGTTTTGTGTCGGGTTCGTCCACACCGGTGGCACCTTTGCTGGTACTTTTGATGGGTGAAGCGTCGGCTAAAGTTTCCTGGGTGATCGACCCGGAGGCCAGGACGGAAAGCTTCCCGCCGGCTTTGATAGTTCCCGTTGTATCGATAAAAGCTTTATTGGTGTTTTCTGCATAAGTTACCGCCAGAGCACCAACCAATTGTGTGCTGCTGGTAGATTCAGTGCTGTCGGGGCTGGTACTGCCTGAAGTCCCGGTGTCAACCAGATCACTGACTCCGGTCTTAGTGTCGCCTTCCTTATTATTGTCCCCTTCTTTTTTGCTGTCGTCTTCCTTATTGGTACCGCTGAGGCGGGAAATTATGCTGGTCAGGGCATTACTGCCGCGTTCACCGCTGCCTTCACCGCTGCTGTCGTCGCCGGTCTTTTCTTTCGTACTATTCATCAGACTGCTGATTTTCTCGATTAGATTGGACAGAGTGAAAGCAGTCCCGCCGTCATCCGGATTGGAAGTAGCTTTATTTATAACCCTTTCATCGGCAGTTGATTTCAAGAGCAGGTCAGCAGCCGCATTGGCACTGGCATTTTCCCGGACAGCGGCAAATACATCCTGGATCGCCACTGATACGGCAAAGAAACCGCCGGATTGACCAGCTGTCTGGGGCGTGGTCCCGCCCTTCTCATCTGCTGCGGGGCCGGTGGCAGAAGTAGTTATACTGGTATTGCCCCGGGCGGCAGCGGTAATATCACCAGCGGAATTCACCTTCGTATTGCCCTTTATATCCACATAGGCATTATTGACCACCGCGGAAACTGCCAGAGTAAAGGGCAGCAGACCGGAAACGGCATGTGTGTTGAGTTTTACCCGGGAAGCCGCCTTAAGGAGGATGCCCCCTTCATTGGCTTTCAAACTGGCATTGCCGCTGGTGACGATCCCGGCTTCGGAAACCACTACACCAACTGCCAGGGGCAGTCCGAAAGCCGCCAGGTTATCATTCATAGCGGAGACATCCACCAGGGTTTCGGCCAGGGCCCGGATGACACCGGCTTCAATAGCCCCCATGATTTCAATCAGGGCTTTGCCCACCTTGACGGCCACAAAATTTATATTAAGCGTATTGGCATATTCATCGCCGAATTTACTGGTCAATTCCTCCAGTGTAGGAATGAGGGGTTTGGTCTGTTCGCTGCCAGCCGCCAGATTTACCATCTGGTCAGCGATGAGCCGGGCTGTGGCAGCGATACTGATGACCGCATCACTGACAATATCGAAAAAGCTGCCCTCCAGCTTATAATCATCCTCATCATCAGACAGGTCATTTTCCAGGATTTTCAAGGCATGACTGTCAGTATTATGTACTTTCACGAAAATATTTTTACCGGTAACAGTACCGTTGATGGTGATACTACCAGATTGGTTCAGACCACTGTCGGCAGCGGAAATTAATATGTTTACATTCGGTGTGTTGACAGTGCCGATTTTAAGATCTTCGCCACTGATGATTAGATTGGTCAGGAAGGTGCCAGTGCCGCTGTCATTAGCATAATTCACCGTACCGGAGGGGTTCTTTATCACATAATCGGTGAAACTGGCGAAATCCGGTTTGTCATTGGGATTATCTATCTCCACCGTCCTTTTATTAGACAATTGGTCGGTCACTGCTTCAACATTTAACATATTTACCGTCAGAAGGCTTAAAAACTGGGAAATAGTATTCGCCTCATTGAAAATATTGATTTCTGCCAGGGTATCCATTTGAACCTGGCTGGCATCGCCCTTAAGGTTATTATTATTATCTTCATATTTTTGCAGTTTGCCGGTGAGGTTCACCAGATCGTACTGGTCACCGCCGTCAACATTGACCTGAACACCGCAGAAACTGCTGAAAGAAAGGGTGGTATCCACATTGATCAGGTCATCACCGGCGCCGCCGTCGATGTTGGCCTCGGTTCCCGGGAGACCGGCCTCTGTTGCCAGGGAAGCAGTTCTATTCAGGATCTCCTGCAGGAGGATCTCCTGGAGATGCGTCTGCAGGATGACAGTTTTCAGTCCCAGTGCCATGCCGCCCTTGATCTCAATGGTATCCGCACCGTCGCCGCCTTCCACGGTCAGATCGACAGCGGACAGGTTCAGATCAGCCTTGATTTCGCTGCCATTCCCATTGATATCGGCACTGTTGATCAAAGTGATAGTGATCTTATCATCACCCCGCCCGCCTTTGATCACTGCTTTCAGGCGGGAATCATTGCCTTCCCCTCCAGAGCCAAACCCGTTTCTAATGGCATCCTCAAGGGCTTCCTTGCCTGCACTCGTCAGTTCTCCATCGGCGTCAAAAACCGTTTCCTTGTCCAGAGTGATTTCCACTGTGGGACTCTGTTTGACTGAAAGGTCCAGGACATCATCCCCGTCCCCCATGTCTATTGTGACTGTCTCACTGACCTGGTCCAGTTCCAGTGTGACATCATCATCCAGAGAAGTACCAAAATAAGTTACATTATCGGCATTTTTCACCGTGACCTTATCTTTCAGGGAAAGATAGATCCCCGCCAGGAGCAGATCATAGCCGTCGAAATTCCAGGCCCCCTCCGTTGCCACACCGCCGGCAGAATTGGCATTAGCCGTAATTTCGCCGGTTTCTTCATCCATCGTGTAAGCATCAGCAGCAATTATCTGCAGCAGCATTTTGCCCGCCGGCTCAGTGGAACCCTCTTCCGTTTCCTCCTCGGTTGAATCTGAAAGCACAATGGTTATCCCGCCGGTATATACACCATTATTGACAATTATGGTAACTTTCTCAGCGGCACTGGCCTTGGCTGCTTCAATCGCCTGCTGGATCGCATTCTGGGCAGCAGTATTCTCATAAACGGTATCTTCGCTTCCTAATATATAGGCAGACCCCTCCGGGATCTGATAATCAGGTACTGTTTCCTCCGAGGTTGCAGGGGTGCCAGTTGGATCCTCATCCTCATC
>JAAYZA010000291.1 GCA_012515055.1 Syntrophomonadaceae bacterium
GGTCTTCCGCTGGTGGTATTAAGAGAGGCTGAACTCTGACAAAAGGACTTTACTATTAAGGTATCTGGTGGGCGGACCCTCGCCTTTATCTCTTTTCCTCCACACAAAGATCTGCTCCTGCTGTTACCGTGAAAGTGTCTATCCGGGGTCTGGCAGCTGGTTAACAAGTGCTTAACAATTGCTTAACAATTGCTTGACTACTGCTTAACAATTGCTCGACCACTGCTAGGCTACTGCCTGGCTACTGCTTAACTACTGCTTAGCTGCCGCTAAGCCATTGAATCGGTCCGACATCCCTGTCTGCCTGGGGGTCTTTGTTGCGTTTTGAAATAACATAATATCGGAGCTTAAAAAATGAGGGCATTTGACCATAGTTGTTAATTGTCCTCTTTTAATTATAATAGGAAAAGGGGAAAACATTTTTCCAATGTAAGGTCTTAAATGATGGATCTGGTTGTGCTGTGGTATGTTTAAGGTTCAAATCAGGCCAGGCATGCCACAGGATTACAACTCCGAAAGGCTGGCGAAAAGTTTGCATAGCTACATTAATAACTATACAAAGCCGGGTATCCCTGTTTCCATATTGGAGGAATGGCAGGAGATCGTGGAATTGGTGGCGCGGCTGGCCGGGGTTCGGGCCGGCTTGATAATGGAGGTCCAGGATACTGAAATTGAGGTATTGGCGGCCAGCAAAAAGAATAACAACCCGTTTGTGGCGGGGGAAAAAACAAGATGGATTGATTCGGGACTTTATTGCGAGAAGGTCATCCGTCAGGGCCGGGAGCTTTTGGTACCCAATGCCCTTAAAATGTCAGAGTGGCAAAACAATCCCGATCTGCAATTCAATTTGAACAGTTATTTGGGGTTTCCTATCAAACTGCCCAATGAACAAATATTTGGGACGATTTGTATTCTGGACGATAAGGAAAACGATTATTCCGAGGAAATCATCAAGCTGATGGAGAAAATGCGCAATTTGATAGAATCCCATCTTAGACTATTGCTTTTAAGTCTTCATGATTACTTAACCGGCCTTTATAACCGTGCCTTTATGGATTTGAAAATGGGTGAGGAAATTAACCGGATACAATGCTATCATGTACCATCCACTATCTTGATCATAGATATAGACCATTTTAAAAAAGTGAATGACAAATACGGCCATGCCATCGGTGATGAGGTGCTGAAGAATCTCGCCCGGATTATAACAGACTCTTTAAGGTGTGCAGATATTGCTTCCAGATACGGCGGCGAAGAGTTTGTGGTCTTGATGCCGGGTACATCCATGAGCAATGCAATTATCGGTGCCGAGAGGATACGCACTGAGATCGAAAAAAGTTCCCTGGCGGGAGCGGGAGAAGTTACAGTCAGCATCGGAGCTGCGGAATACAGATTCGGTGAAACCAGTGTTGATTGGTTCAACCGTGCTGATGCCGCACTTTATGAGGCTAAAAACAGCGGCAAGAATAGAGTCGCGGCGTGCAGCCAGCCCGGTATTAATTCTTCGGCTGTTATTCAGCTGCAATGGAAAAACGAATGGAACAGCGGCAATGAGAAAATTGATCGGGAGCATCGTGAAATGATCGAAATGGGATTTGAGGTGATCAACCTTTCTTTTGCCGGCCAGGGGCAGGATGAGATCATGACACAGCTGGAGATTCTATTGGATTATATTGCACAGCATTTTGAGCATGAGGAAGAGATTTTAAAGGAAATCGGTTATCCTGAACTTGCCGAGCATCAAAAGATCCACCAGGAGCTGATCGATAAGACTCTGCATCTAAAAAAGACTTATGCCAGCAGCGAAGTAAAGAATTCCCTTTTATTCTCCTTTGTTTTTGATGATGTAATAGTTGGGCATCTGGAAGAGGAAGACACGAGATTCTTTTCCTACACTTCAAAAAGTTGAATCCCTCTATAAATGTTGTTCCGCTGCATTCCAGTGTGATGGGGAAAACATTTTTACACGGGCTGAAAAGCCTTCTATAATCTATACAGCAAAGGACTTTGCTGCCGGAAGGATGGAAACAGTGACAGAACAACAAAATGTGACCCGCCTGGAGTATGAGGGCAAGGAAATCATATTAATCGCCACGGCGCATGTATCAAAGGAAAGTGTGGAACTGGTGAAAGAGGTGATTTCCACGGAGCGCCCTGACAGCGTATGCATTGAACTTGATCAGGAGCGGTTTGACAATATGCAGGACCCTGAAGCATGGCAAAAAACCGATCTGGTCAAGGTGATCAAAGCCAAAAAAGTGGGTTTTATGATTGCCAATCTCTTCCTGGGGTCCTATCAAAAAAAGATTGCCCGGCAGTTGGGAGTGGCAGTGGGCGGAGAAATGAAGCAGGGGATCGAGAGTGCCCAGGAAATAGGAGCTCAGTTGGTTCTGGCCGATCGCAGCATTCAAACCACGTTTCTGCGTATATGGCGTAAATTGGGTTTCGGCGAAAAGGTTAAACTTCTGTTCAGCCTGATCTGGTCCATTGATGAAGAGGTGGACATCACTGAAGATGATCTGCAGGAGATGCTCCAGCAGGATATGCTGGAATCGGTGATCGCCGATGTCCGTAAACAGTTTCCTCAAATCGGGGAGGTCTTAATCGGGGAGCGGGATCAGTATCTGGCCAACCGGATCAAGAATGCTCCCGGACCCAAGATAGCAGCTGTTCTAGGGGGAGCCCATGTACCGGGCGTGAAAGAAGAAATATTTAAAACCCAGAATATTGAAGAGATCTCGTCAGTACCTCCTGCCGGGCCCTGGGCCAAAGTGGCCGGGTGGTTCATCCCCGCAGCAATTTTGCTGCTCATCGGCTATGCTTTTTTGGTGGATGTGCAAACCGGCTGGCAGCAATTATCCACCTGGGTATTATGGACGGGCTCATTGGCGGCCCTGTTCACGGCCTTATCCTTCGGGCATCCTTTAAGCATACTCACTTCATTTGTGGCCGCGCCCTTCACTACATTGAATCCGGTCCTGGCTTGCGGCTGGATCTCGGGCCTGGTGGAAGCTGCTATCAGAAAGCCGGCGGTGGAGGATCTGCAAAATGTCGGCGAGGACATTTTAAGTATTAAAGGCTTTTACCGCAATCGCCTCCTGCGTACCCTGCTGGTGATCGTTATGACCAATCTGGGGGCATCCATTGGCACATTTGTAGCCGGGGCAGACATCATTAAACACCTCATATAGAAATCTGCAGAGCGTAAAAAGTCCCGGCCGTCTTCCGGGGAGGATGATGAATATGGCAAAAAAGAAGAAAAGTAAATATTCCCTGGTGCCGGTTGGTTATGCTCATTATCTGCGGGGCGGTGCTGGTCCACATAAAGACCGGAAAAAGGAACTCAGCAAGATGAAATGCCGGCGCCGGGTCGACGGGGATAGCTAGACAGATCACATCGGCGGATTTCATTTATGTGAGGATTTTGCATAATAGACAAAAATCAAGTTCTTTGAAACAGCAATATGGCCTTAGAGCATAATAACCAGTTGAATTTTGGTTAATTATGCCTTTAGTATCAACAAGGTTACTGGGATTTATCTA
>JAAYZA010000352.1 GCA_012515055.1 Syntrophomonadaceae bacterium
ACCCGGGTATCCCGGGGAATCCATACCATCACCGTCTTTTTACTCTTTTTATCCATGCTGACTAGAATCATAGTATCACTGCGGGAATTTTTTTCTCCCTTTTGCGCATCGATTCCCATTACCAGGATATTATATGATTTTCCTGGATTGATTTTTAATACTTCGGAGATACCTCCCGCCTTAAATAAACTGCCCGCCCAGAGTCCCAATCCAAAGGTGATAAAAAATATGAACAATGCTGCCGCGGCTGTAGTACCTTTGATTTTAAACTTTCCCATTTAACCTTCCTGCTCCCCTGCATTTAAATATTGTGAAATCCTGTCCATCAGTTTATCCAACCCCTCACCCGTCAAAGCTGATACATAAATATTGCCATTGCCTGCCGGCTTGTCAGGCAAGAGATCGATTTTATTGAATACCAGCAATGTATCAGTTTTGTCTGCGCCCAATTCCTGCAAAACTCCTGCAACCGTTTCCATCTTTTCCATATAATCGATATCAGCAATATCTGCTATATGCAGTATTAAATCCGCTTCCAGTGTTTCTTCAAAAGTCGCCTTGAAGGCATTGGCTAAATTGGCCGGCATATCCTGGATAAAACCAACCGTATCAGTTATCAGTATCTCCTGACCATCCAGCCAGCGTATCCGGCGGGTAGTGGTATCCAGAGTCTGAAAAAGTCTGCTGTCTGCTTCCACCTGTTCCTGGCCGCTGGTGTGACCCCGATTACACAGGGCATTGAAAAGACTTGACTTGCCGGCATTGGTATAACCAACCAGGGAAACGGTTTTGATGCCGGAACGTTCCCTTTGCTTGCGGTGCAGACTCCGCATTTTACGAATCTTTTCAATCTGTTTTTTAATATCAACGATACGGCTGCGAATGTACCGGCGATCCAACTCCAGTTTTTGTTCACCAGCCCCGCGGGTGCCGATCCCCGCCCCCAGACGGCTCATTTCCTTGCCCTTCCCCGTCAGGCGCGGCAGTCGGTATTCCAGGCTGGCCAGTTCCACCTGCAGCTTGCCTTCATGAGAGCGGGCCCGCTGACTGAATATATCCAGGATGAGACCGGTACGATCTATGATTTTGATTTCCAGCATCTTTTCCAGGTTGCGCATCTGCACCGGCGAAAGCTCCCGGTCAAATATAACCAGGTCCGGCTCCGTTTCTTCAATGACCCCTTTAAGCTCTTCCAGCTTGCCTTTGCCCAGATAAGTTGCCCCCTGAATCCGGGCCCGCGCCTGAATCATCACCATAGTTACAATGGCACCGGCAGCCTCAGCCAGCCCTTCCAATTCCGCCTGATAATTTTGAAATTCGTCTGCCCGTTGTTTTGGCAGTTTTACTAACACCAATATGGCTTTTTCCATTTTCTCTTCCATCAATTACCTCATTATTTTTCTTTATCCATTATTATTGTATACGAATATATCCTTTCCTTCTGTCACAACTGGCAATGTTCATCTCCTTTGCCAGCTTTTTTTCATCGATAGACGAGAGGCTATTTTTAAAACCTGATCCCTTCCTTCATTTTATACCATCGAAAGTCCCGGTATACTTACACCTTCAATTATAGTAAGATATATTTACCTGATAGGAAGGTGAAGGAAATCATGAATATACCTGAATTTGACATGGAAAAAACCATAATGGGCACATTGCAGATTGAAATTAGTGAATATACTCCCGAGCGTGTTGTGGCTAAAATGCCGGTTACCCCCAGAACTCATCAGCCCTTCGGTCTGATGCACGGCGGAGTGTCAGTAGTTATCGCGGAGACCGTAGCCTCAGCAGGCAGTTATCAATTTATCGATGCATCCAAACAAAGGGCTGTGGGTCTTGAAATCAACGCCAACCATGTCCGCAGTGTAAGAGAAGGAATCGTCACTGCAGTCGGTTCTCCGGTCCATGTGGGACGGCGGACTATTATATGGGATATAAGAATATATGACGAAAAAGATAATTTGGTTTGTATATCCCGCTGTACCATGTCGGTTATCGATGCCTGAGCGAAGGGTCCTAACCTTTAAAGCCCATTCCAACAGAAATTGCCCGGGCTGCTTGTTTGACATCAAGGATGCATTCTGGCAGCCGGTCATTGAAAATCACATCAACTGAACCAGAAACACTTATTCCCGCAATGACCTGTCCTGTCAGCCCAAATATTGGGGCAGCCACACAGCCAATACCCAGCACCGTTTCCCCTTTATCTGCTGCATACCCTTCTCCCCTGATTTTTATCAGCTCTGTTCTTAGCAAATCGGGATCTGTAATGGTATTTTGAGTATAGGAAACAAGATTTTCTGTCTGGAGATATTCTTCAATATGAGCCGACGACTGCCAGGCCAGCATAACCTTGCCCACACCAGTGCAATATGCTGCAATGCCGGCACCAATACGCGGCACCAGAATATTACTGAGACCCGCATTGTTTATAATTACAAATACTGCCATGCGTCCGGCATATATCGCAATATGAACCGATTGCCCATATTTCTCTCCCAGCATTTTTATATGGGGCTGGGCAACATTACCTAAACGGGCACTGGTCTGATAAGTCATCCCTAATTCATAGACTCTTATCCCCAGACGGTATTTACCACTGGGGGTTATCTCCATATATTGGTTGGCCTCCAGAGTTTTGACCAATCCATGCACAGTGCTCTTAGGTAATTCAAGCTTCTGGCTTATTTCCGTTATTCCCCATGTTTCTTTGCGGCTGTCAAATAGGTCCAGAATCGCCAGGGCCCGTGATAGCGACCTGCTCACTTGATACTTCCCTCCAATAACCTTTTTAAACTGTTCACCATAATACCACATTCTATTTAAGAATGGCGCCCTCCGCAGCAGAACTTACTAATTTTGCATAACGGGTCAGCCAGCCCTTATTAACGCCCGGAGATGGCTTTATCCAGACTTCCTTCCTTCTGGCCAGTTCCTTTTCGTCAACCAGCAGGTTCAGCCTGCGCCCAGGTATATCGATTTCTATAATATCACCGTCTTCAACCAGGGCAATAGGTCCGCCAGCTGAAGCTTCCGGACAAACATGCCCGACTGACCCGCCCCGGGTAGCACCGGAAAAACGCCCATCAGTAACCAGGGCTACCTCCTTTTCCAATCCCAGTCCGGCTAAAAGGGCCGTAACGGCAATCATTTCCTGCATGCCGGGACCGCCCTGGGGGCCCTCATATCTTATTACAACCACATCGCCTTTAACGACCTGACCCCCGGCAACCCCATACTGGGCTTCTGTTTCAGAATTAAATACCCGGGCCGGTCCCCGATGATAGAACATATCCGGATCCACAGCAGCTGATTTTATCACAGATCCCTCCGGGGCCAGATTGCCCCAGAGTATTGCCAGTCCCCCTTCAATACTATAGGGATCATTAAGGGGTCTGATAATATCGCTATTGACTACCGGGGCTTCTGCCACATTTTCGGCCAGGGTTTTACCTGTGACTGTCAGCATATTGCCATCGGCCAGGCCGCCCTCGATGGCCATTTTAATCAATGCTGACATGCCCCCATTATCATCTAAATCCTGCAGGTGATAGGGGCCTGAAGGGGAGATATGACACACATTGGGGGACTTTTTGCCAATGGCATCTATTTGTTCCAGACTGATCCTATAACCCAGTTCATGGGCAATAGCCGGTAAATGTAAAACGGTGTTGGTGGAACATCCAATCATCATATCCATTGTCAAAGCATTTATCAAAGTTTTTTCCGTCATTATGTCGGAGGGTTTTAAATCCTCATGGAACATAGCTACTATTCTTTCCCCGGTTTTTTTAGCCAGCCGCAGCCGGGCAGATTTGACAGCCGGGATAGTGCCATTACCTGGCAGGGCCATACCCAGGATCTCCGTCATGCAATTCATGGAATTGGCGGTAAACATGCCCGAACAGGCACCACAACCAGGACAGGCATGATCCTCCATTTCCAGCAATTCTTCGGCTGTGATCCGCCCCGCTATAAGTCCCCCGGTGGCCTCACCGATATCGATTATACTGATATCTTTACCTTTAAAATCCCCAGCCATCATCGGCCCCCCGGATATTATGATGCTGGGGATGTTCAAACGGGCTGCTGCCATCAACATGCCGGGGACGATCTTATCACAGCTGGCCACCAGAACAAGTGCATCCAGACAATGGGCCTGGGCCACTGATTCGATTGAATCAGCAATCAGTTCCCGGCTGGGCAAAGAATATTTCATGCCGGGATTACCGCAAATGATACCGTCACAGACCCCGATAGCCGGGAAGACCAGGGGGTGGCCCCCGGCACTCCACACCCCTGCAGTCACCGCATCAGTTATATTATTTAAATTCATATGGCCCGGTATCAAGGTATTAAAAGAATTGCAGACCCCTATCCAGGGTTTTTTAATATCTTCACTGGTCATGCCCAGCGCTTTCATTAAAGAGCGGGCACTGGTCCGGGTTATCCCATCTTTTAATACATCACTTCTCATAGGCTTATTTCTCCTTATTTACTATAATCGGGATGAGCTGCCTGAGCCTTCGCGCCGACACTTAAGGCTGCCAGAGCTATGATCATGGCCAGGACCGCCAGACCAATATATAAATAGAAGGCCGGCAGATAACTGCCCGTTTTATCAAAAATAGTCCCGGAAAGGGGCATACCAATGCCGGAACCCAGAGTATAACATATACTCATAACACCATAGATCACTCCATAATTTCTCTGGCCAAACATTTCCGCCGTCAAAAGCGGAGGCGGAATGGTCATAATAGCATTGGCAAAGCCGAAGACCAATCCAAATATGATGGCAATGGCAGCAACTGTTGCACCGGTCAGGATAAAGGCTGCCACGGCAAAAATAGTGAATATGAAAATAACGCCCACCCGGGGCCCAAAGCGGTCAAAGATGGAACCCAACACAATTTTACCCAGAACCAGAACTCCCATGAACAAGGCTACAATATTGGCTGCAAATGCCGGCGAATGACCTACATCAGTCAAAAACGCCGGAACATGATGCTGGATACCCATGTTCATTACTCCTATCAACAGCAAAACCAGAGCCAGCAGCCAGAATCCGGAAGTTTTAACCGCCTCGCCCATAGTAAACCCTTTTAAATCGTCGGCCGTCTCTGTTGATTCGGCAATGTCTCCATAGGCCTTCAGGCCCATTTCTGCAGGATGCAGGCGGACAATGAACAGAGCTACCGGTATAGTGGTTAAAGCTAAAACGCAGCCCAGGAGCATGTAGGCAGTCTGCCAGTTGTAGGCCGTTATCAAATAATTGGCCACCGGGTTAAACAGCATTCCTCCAATACCACTTCCGGCCAGGGCAATAGCTATTGCCAGTCCCCTTTTCTCTTTAAACCAGTTGGTTATCAGCAGAGCCACCGGTATAACATGGGTACCTGCCGAGCCGATCCCCAGTAAAATTGATAAAAGATAAAAATGTATTAATTGTGTTGATTGGGAGTATAAAAAGAAACTGACAGCCAGAATAGTTGTAGATATGCCCATTACCACTCGTATTTTATATTTACTGAGCAATTTACCCATGAAAGGCGCCGCCAGGGCCATTGACAGGGCAGCTATAGTGAAATAAAGAGAAAATGCACCGCGGTCAAATCCCAATGATTCGGTAACCGGTTTTAAAAACACCCCGATAGAATTGATAGCAATACCAATTCCGGTAAAAGTGAGCAGGAAACAACCCGCTACGATCCACCAACCGTAAAAAACTCTGGGCTTGTTATCCATTAATAAAACCCCCGCTTATATATTCACCTTCTCCCCTTTTTCCATCATGTTTTTAACCGCTCTCTTTGAATTATGGCTAGTGCTTTCGCCCCCTTTCACTTATTCGCCAAACAAAAGAGCGGCAGGTTTATCCTGCCGCTCCCTTACTTATAGCCCGTAAGACCTGGCTAATATTTTGATTGGATGTGTTACTTCCCGGTCTTTTACTTTAAAGCCGATATAAAACCGACAAACGGGACACTGAGTTAAAATAGCATCAGATTCAGTCTGATTTATATCCTGCAGTCTCATGTCGCGAATCTTTTCTGCTTCTTCCCGGTGTTCCATATAATATGTTCCCGCACCTCCGCAGCATTGCTCAGGATTCCCAAATTCATTCAGCCGGGCATTGGGTATCTGTGCCAGCAATTTCCGGGGTGCATCTTTAACTGTCGGTGACCAGCCTCTATGACAGGGCACATGATAACTCCACTGGATATCCAACTGTCCCGGCGTTTCTGCCAGTCCCTCCGTCTGCAAATATTCGGTAACTTCCCACATCTTGCCGGCAACTGCTGCTATTTTTTCCTGGAGTGGATCGCCTTCAGGCAGGCATTTGGCCGCTTTTTCTTTAAACATCATGCCACAGGATGTGCAGTCAGTTATTATAGCATCAACATCCAGGTCCGCCAGTATTTTCATATTAGTTTCCAGCATGGAACGAGTACCTTCAAGATCCCCCTCACTCAATGTAGGAATGCCGCAGCAAACCTGCCCGGGAGGTATGACGACTTCCATACCGTTGTGGTTTAATACTTTAACCGTCGCTTCTCCCGTGTCAGGAAAAAAGAAATTGGTTCCGCAGCCGACAAAATAGGCTACCCGTTTTTTTACTTCCCCTGAGGGAGTGTAGGTGCCAGAATACATTTTATCAAATGATTTGGCAGCCAGGGGCGGGACCTCTTTGGTGGCTATGCCCATTTTCTGGGCCAGAGAACCGGCCTTGGTCAGAACCCCGGTCAGCCCTCTTTGTGCCAGCATTTTAGACATTACAGTCTGTTTTATACCGCCGCTTTTTTCCTGGGTTTTGATACGGGCGGCAATAATAATATCGACAATGGGAACTTTACTGGAACAAGTCTGGGTGCAGTTGGTGCACAACAAACAGGTATCCAGAAGTTCCTGAGCCTTTTTACTGTAAGGCATGCGATCATGCATAACCGTTTCCTTGATCAAAAGCAGGCGGTTCTTGGCCACATGACTCTCGCTCATTTGGGACAGATAGGATGGACAGGTGGACTGGCAGTAACTGCAATGTGAACATTTTTCTATTATGCTTTCGTATTCTTCCAGTTTATACATGGACATCACCGCCTTCTTCCATCCATATCTTGCCAGGGTTCATGATCCCTTTGGGATCGAATACCTTTTTAATTCCCTTCATAAGCTCGATCTGTACAAGACCCAGCTCCCACTCCAAATACTTGGCCTTATGATACCGATGCCATGTTCACCGGAAATAGTCCCCCCCATATCCAGCCCGGCTCGTATGAGCCTGTCAACAGCAATATCCGCTTTTTCAAGAATTTCAGGGGTTATTTGGGTAAACAAAACCGATGGATGCATATTACCATCACCGGCATGACCAGCCAGACCGATCATGATTCCCTCTTCAGCCGCAATGCTTTGCACTGTCCGTACCAATTCGGGCAATTTGTTGCGCGGTACAGTTATATCTTCGGTAGTGGCCCTCTGGAATATAGTCTGGATCAAAGGATAAACATTGGCCCGGGCTGTCCAGTAATTGTTGGCTGCTTCCTTGTCGTCAACAAGTCTGATTTCCTTAGCCTTTAAATCATTACAGATTTCAGTTACCACCCTGGCTTCATATTCCACCTGGGATTCGGTTCCGTCAAAATACATGAGCAGATAACCTTCCCCATCAGCAGGCAGGGGCGGAGAAAAGTAACTGTTCATTACTGCAATAGCCATTTTAGTCAAAAACTCCACCATGGCCGGCACTGCTCCCCGTCCTGTTATTTCAGATACGATTTCTGCTGCTTGTTCCAGGGTATCGGTAACCACCACTATGGTCCGATTAGCTTCCGGAAAGGGCAGGAGGCGTAAATTGGCCCGGGTTATTACACCCAGGGTACCTTCAGAACCAGTCATCAATCTGGTCAGATCATAGCCCACTGATTGCTTGACGAATTTCCCCCCCGGATTTATAACGGTTCCATCGGGCAGCACTACTTCCA
>JAAYZA010000089.1 GCA_012515055.1 Syntrophomonadaceae bacterium
AGCCGAAGGGAAGACAAAGGGTCTGTCCCCATGGCGGGGTGCCCGGAGGCCGAGCACCAGGCAGAAGCCTTGGGGACTGAACCTTTGTCCGCAGCGAAGCGGAGCCGAAGGGAAGACAAAGGGTCTGTCCCCATGGCGGGGGGGCCCGGCTGATCATGTTTAAGAAAGTTGATTTTCCATTACGTCTGTCCCCATGGCGGGGGGGCCCGGCAACAGAAGCCTTGGGGCCCCCAGGGCACCATGGTTCCAACTTTCCACTTTCTTCTTTCTACTTTTCCCCCACCGAATTGCCCAGAATATTGGTAAAATATATATATTTCCCTATTTATTTCTTGTCCAAATGATGGTAAAATGTTTATACCTATTATATGATGCCGGAATTACATGAATCTTTAAATGAAAACTTTAAAGCAACATATCTTTTTTTCTTTCGCAAGCTTCGCCAACACTCATTGGTTCTGGCTTCTATTTGATTTATATGAGCTTTTTTTAATAAACCTAAACCTTAAACGGAGGGGATAAGCTGATGCCAAAACAAATCAATTCTTTTTCCGGAAAAAACGATAAGGGCTTTACACTGGTAGAGATTCTGGTTTCGTTGATGTTGTTGCTGATATTGGTGATTGCTTTTGTGCCTTTGTTTACTTATGTCTCACAAGCAATTGCCAGCAATAAAGCGCGAGACGTAGCCGTTGAGATTGCCACCCAAAAAATGGAGGAAATGCGTGCATTACCTTATATAGTTATGACTGAAGGTCTGTCAATCGATACCACTAAACCTCAACTGGGTCTTAAGGATGGTGATCCACCCGGAAGCATAGAGCCGACCCAAACGATTACTGTAAATAACAGAACTTACACTATCAACACTGATATTGCCTGGGGCGACAATGAAAAATCTTTCAAAATTGTTTCGGTAAGTGTGGAATCCCCTGGTGTTTTCAATGAAGCAGTAAAAATTATCAATCGTTTTGACACCATGGCAGCACAGGAAGGTGTACGGGTAGAGCCCGGGAGCATTCTGGTAGAGGTTTATAATAGCAAAGGCGAACCTTTAGATGAATCGATTCAAATTACAATTGAAACCAGTGATCTTGATGAGACTGACTATACTATTGATGGCAAAGCATTATTTACCAACTTGCCCAGTGGTGCATTCGAAGTTAAAGCACTGGTCCCTGCCAATATGGTCTGTCACCCGGATTTAACACCACAATACGATGGGTCTACACGGCTTATAACTGAACATAATGTTACAGTTACATACAACAAGCAGGCCAAAGTGAGTTTTACAATGGACCGGCCGGCAGGCATCAACTTCTATATAAAAGACCAGGCAAATAATAACATTTCCACCAATAATAATTTTGTCAAGAATGAGTTTGTTTTCAACTGGTATGAATCAGATCCTTCCCATACCATGAACATTACCACTCGCTCCGTTACCAATAACGAATTGAATAACGGCAAACTTGATAATGCCATAACCAACTTGTGGCCAGAGGGAACTTATATCGTCTCCTTCCGGATCGACAAGAAGATTAGTGATAGCGATTTCAGGCTGTACAATGCCTATTACAATGACAATATAAAATTGACCGCCGGTACTACAAAAAACATAACTGTAAATGTAGATTCACCACCAATAAAAGTGGCTTTGCTAGCAAAAGATTCCTGGGTAGAGTCACGTGATGCCCCTTGGATAACTTACAAAGCAAGAAAATGGTTTGATCGAAGTGGTAATGGTTATAACGCGGAGAATACTGTAAATAATGATAATCTGCAACCACGATGGAGAAAAAGCGATAACACCATGGTATTTGAAAGTAATGCCAAACAATACCTTGCCATTAAAAGCGAAGCTGAATGCAAAAACAATTTCACCGTTTTTGTTTCAGCAAATCCTGACGAAGACCACGGATTAGATGCTATTTCAAATGACCCCAGCAATACTTTGGGGACTTCTGGACAAAAATACCTGTTTTACCCCAGTCAGAAAGGCGACCAAGCCGGCATGGGCATCTCTCTGGGCAAGAATGGCGTAACTGTATATGAGCATGGCAATAATTATATGCCGGCCAAGGCTAGATTCGATGCAAATCTTAACCGTTACAGTATAATAGCGGTAAGGTATTACCATGACCCTGCCGGTGTAGTCAATCCTACACCCAGCATTTATGTAAACGGCGAACACAAAACCACTGGTTATCCATCAAACAGAACAGAAGTATATTCACCGTTAAAAATAGGCGGCGATTTAGAAGTTGAAGGACAACAAGTATGGGGATATTATCGCGGTAACCTGAGGGCCGTCCTTATCTACGACTCACCGGCGCTGGATGATTTCAACATCAAGGCAGTAAGCCAGTATCTTTATGATAACTATAGATAACCCCAGAAAGGAGAACAGTTATGCGGTTAGCAAAAAAACTTTCTTTTTCTAATCAAAAAGGCTTTACATTGGTAGAACTAATGGTGGTCTTAGCTATAATGGGCTTTGTGGCAGCGGCTATTTATGGTTTCTTTGGCTACACTCAGAAAAGCTATGCCCATGCCGAAGCAAACAGCATTGTTTCACAGGATGCAACCCTCTTTTTTACCCAGATTGAAAAAGAGATTCGCAATGCCACAGAACCCAATAAAAACACTAAAGCTGTGAATGTCAGTGATGACGGACAGCAGATAAATATTTATCAGTATGATGGCAGTAAATATGAGCGGATCTGTTATCGTAGAAATCCTAATAACAATCTCTTGCTGGAAAAAGGTTCTGTGTCTGTTACTTCCCAGGCCAGCGGCAACAACCCCGAATATGGCACCATCAATAACTGGAAAACCATAAGTTCTTACCTGTTGCCAGGCAATGCTGCCCTTTTCAGTGACAGAAATCCTTCTGATACTACCAGCAGCCGCCGTTTGATTGATATCACCCTGTCCCTTAAACACCCTAAAACCAACACCGCATTAAATATTCAATCTTCGGTCATGAACCGAAGCGGTTTATCGACGCAATCCATCGAGGAGGGCAGCGGTCCTTTTTCTGCTTACATACCGGTTACTGGCATAGAATTTGTTGAAGTCCCGACCACCTTCCCCAAAGCAGGAGCAACGAAAACTATTATGGCCAAGGTAATCCCCAGTAATGCCACCAATAAAAACCTGGTCTGGTCAGAGCAGATTCATGCTTTTATATGGCTGCGTTTCCCGGAGTATTCCCTGGCCTATGATGATGGTACCGGCAGCATTACCGAAGGACTGCTGGAAGGCGTCAGTGATAAATTCGGTTACTGGGATACCATGACAACCCGGTCGGGTTCCGGAGTATTAATCAAGGCGGAAAAATATGAAACTCTGGGGCTGCCTTCATGGTTTCTGAACTTATTTGGTAATCTGGCTCCAGATCCCCGACAGGCTATTATCAGGGTTTCTTCCCCTGACGGACCGGCAGCCCAAATAGTTATTGAGCAACATCGTGATAGTTAACTACCGTTGATGGGGGGAACAGATATGAAAAGATTCGTGAACAATCAAAAGGGCTTCAGCATCGTAATCGTATTGATGCTTCTTGCCCTTCTGATGATACTGGGTTTTGCTGCTATAAGCATGGCTAACAATCAGACCCGGATGGTCAGCATCCATCAGCAAAGGGAACAGGCCCTGCAATATGCAGAAGCAGGAATACATCGATACATGGCTGAATTGAGCCGCGACCCGAATTTTTATGCCACAACTGCCAGCAGTGATATGCAGGATATCGACACTGTTTATGAAGACGGGTATTTCAGAATTTCCTGCAGCGACCCCAGCATAGACAATCCATATATTATCCTCACATCTACAGGCTGGCATAAAAACAGCGAATTCAAAAGAACTGTCGAGATAAAACTGCAAAAAAAAGATTTGCTGCAAAATGCCATAACCACAAACACCGGCAGTGATGTCCTTTGGTATACCAATCGCTATATAAGGGGCGATCGTATTTATGGCCCCCTGCATATAAACGGCAATTTGATCGTCAGCGGTAAAGTCGGTGATAATTTTGCCGGCGGGGAAGGCGGCCCCCGTTTCTACGGAAAAGTAACCTACAGCGGCAATTATATTGTGGAGCCCGGCTCCTGGTTCGCCGTTGACACCACCTGGTATAATCCAGAATACAATACGGTGGATGGGGCAGTCAAACCGGAAAAAGTCCCTGCCACCGGAATGTACTCTATGAACGAAAATCTCAAATTAGAAGCAGACAGTGATTATATTTTTCAGGGCCGGACCTGTATTTATTTAAACGGAACCAGCATGACCATACGTAATAAAAACGGTAGTTCGGTAACCAAAACCATCCCGGAAAATGGCATAATCTATGTTAAAGGCAATACCGGCAACAACAAATGGGGACTGGAAACTGCCAATGTTTTTATCAGCGGCGTTCTTGAGGGGCGTCTGACAATTGCTGCTGAAAACGATATTTATATTACTGCCGGCGATCCTACCGACTGGAGTCAACCAAGCACCACTGCCCCTTCAACCGGTGGAGTAACTTATTCGGATCTGGTTGGCAAAACTTTTACTCCGGAAAACGCTGAATCATTGATGGCTGATTGCAATGATATGTTGGGGTTGGTTGCTAACCGCAATATCAGGATACTACATTACAATTGGCCCAAGGGTGATGGCGATTATTACTGGAAAAGATCTTTGATCACTCATTATGACGTGGCCCCCTATAATATAAATGTACATGCAGCTGCAGCCGCAGTCACCGGTTCCTTCGAGTATGAAGAACATCGAGACGGGCCCAAGAAGGGAGATGTCACCATAGTTGGTTCCATCATACAAAACCGCACGGGTCCTCTAGCAGGCTATTCTGTTAACTTCGCAGATTTAGACAATTTTTTTGACATTCCTGACCCGCTGCATGATCGACTATCGGGCTACGGCAGAACTTTTGTCCATGATCCCCGCATGATGTATGAATCCCCTCCAAGTTTTGCAGGACCTAAACACTCTGGCTGGGAAATGGTCGAATGGCAGGAAGTCAGCAACCCGGTTGTTGCTGAGCCTTAAATAGAATACAAACCAAGGAGGAGTTAATAAATGCAACTGGACCGGATACTGAAAAAAGCGGTGGATAAAGATGCCTCTGATGTGCATCTGTCTGCGCAGATCGCTCCTATAATGCGTCTTAATACGCAGCTGGAGCAATTGGATGATACTATTTTTAGTAATGACGAAATGGAGCAGCTGGCCTTGTATATTTTGGGGCCGGAGGCCTATAAGGTATATGAAGCCGCCGGGGAGATCGATACTTCTTATCGTGTGGAAAAAGTCGGCAATTTCCGCATAAATATTTACCGCCATCAGGGGAAGACGGCGATTGCGGCCCGGATCATCAAATCAGAGGTCCCCTCCCTGGAGGAACTGGGACTGCCGGAAACTATTGGGGCCCTGGCTCGCTATCCCAGCGGCCTGATCCTGGTGACGGGTCCGACGGGCAGCGGCAAATCAACGACTTTAGCCTCCATGATCGACATCATCAACAGTGAGCGCAACAGTCATATTGTCACATTGGAAGATCCCATCGAGTATATCCATCAAAATAAGATGAGCTATATAACCCAGCGGGAAATAGGCATTGACAGCCAGGATTTCAATCTGGCTCTCCGCTCTTCACTGCGACAGGATCCTGATGTAATCATGATCGGGGAACTGCGGGACCTGGAAACGATCGCAACGGCCATTACGGCAGCGGAAACCGGGCATCTGGTCCTGGCTACCTTGCATACTATAAATTCTGCTCAGACTGTTGAGCGGATGGTGGACGTGTTTCCTTCTCATCAGCAGCAGCAGGTCCGCATCCAGCTGGCCAACTGCCTGCGGGCGGTTATTTCCCAGCGGCTTTTGCCCAATAAGGCCAATACCCGTATGGTGGTGGCGACTGAACTGATGGTCTGCACCAATGCCATCCGGGTTTTGATCCGGGAAGGCAAATATCATCAGATCCCCAATGCCATTTTCACTGGTACCAAATTCGGTATGCTGACAATGGATGCCTCATTGCAGAATTTGATCGATCTGAATATGATCGATGCCGGGGTCACCAATTTTGACACCCAGGCTGACAGCCAGCTGATCGATGCCCTCAGTGCCGGGTCGGTTCCGGCGATCAAGCCGGCGGCGAAGAAGACGAAGAAGAAGGCGTAGTAAGAAGAAAGAGGAATGCGGAAAGTGGAAAAGGAGACTAAATGACCTCACGGAGTTCGGTCTTCATAAAGGATAATTAAAGGGGGCGCACGATGTGCGCCCCCTGGTGTGTTTCTGTTTGCTGGGCCCCCCGCCACAGGGACGGGCCCTTTGTCTTCCCTTCGGCTCCGCTTCGCTTCGGACAAATGGTCCGTCCCCGCGGCTCCTGGCTCCTGACCCCTGGCCCCTGGCCCCTGACCCCTGTACTTACTTCTTCCAGGAGCCGGTGGTGGCTATGGCTTCGGGGGCGGTGCCGGCGTAGCGGTCGTCTTTCCAGTAGCCCCATTGCTGGACGCCGTTGGGCCAGATGTAGTAGCCTTCGCC
>JAAYZA010000093.1 GCA_012515055.1 Syntrophomonadaceae bacterium
AGCGTAGTTTTGGAGGTGCGTCGTATTGAGACATTTGCGGGATGTCCGGCTGGAAAATAAAAGAGTATTGATGCGGGTAGATTTTAATGTCCCCCTGGATGAAGAGGGCAATATTATTGATGATAATAAAATAAAAGCCGCCCTGCCCACCATCGAATATATCCTGGGGCAAGGCGCCCGGCTTATTATCATGAGCCATCTGGGCAGGCCCAAAGGGAAAAGAGAGGACAGATTCAGCCTGAGAGTGGTGGGTGAAAGGATGAAAAGCCTTATAACCGCCAATGTATATATATCACCGGAAACAGTGGGGCCTTTAGCCGAGGAAGCTGCAGCAGCCCTTAAGCCCGGCGAAATCCTGCTGCTGGAAAATGTACGCTTCCAGCCCGGAGAAGAAAAAAATGATCCGGAACTGTCCAAACAAATGGCAGCACTGGGGGATATATTTGTCAATGATGCCTTTGGCTCAGCTCACCGGGCCCATTCTTCCACCACCGGTGTGGGGGATTATCTGCCCTGTTACGCCGGCTTGCTGATGGAAAAGGAAGTGGAGATATTAAGAAATGTCCTTAATTATCCCGAATCGCCTAGAATGGCTATTTTAGGCGGAGCCAAAGTAGCTGATAAAATTGGTTTGATTGAAAATCTCCTGGACAAAACGGCCATTGTTTTAATCGGCGGAGGTATGGCCAATACTTTCCTGCAGGCCCAGGGGAAAAACATTGGTAAATCCCGCTTTGAAGCCAACTTCCTTGATCAAGCCCTGCGCCTGATCAAACTGGCGGCTGACAAAAAGGTGGAATTTGTCCTGCCGGTGGATGTGGTGACAGCAGCAGAGTTGTCGCCGGAGGCGGTACCGGTCATCACCGATGTCGACCATGTGGCCGATGATCATATGATACTGGATATCGGGCCCCAAACCATAGATATATTTAAAGAGGCCATCAAACGAGCCCGGACCATTATCTGGAACGGCCCCCTGGGAGTCTACGAATACCAGCAATTTGCCCATGGCACCGAGGAAATAACCCGGGCCCTGGCTGAAAGCCAGGCCATCACCGTCATCGGCGGCGGAGATTCTTCAGCCGCCGCCCTGAATCTGGGCCTGGCAGACAAAATCACCCATATATCAACCGGCGGAGGCGCTACTCTGGAGTTTTTAGAAGGGATCACCCTCCCCGGTGTGGCTGTTTGCGAAAAATGAACGGAGTAAAAGATAAATGATACCATCCCTGATCATTGCCAATTGGAAAATGCATAAAACCATTAAGGAAACTGAAGCCTTCTGTCGGGATTTCATAGTTTTAAGCCGGGGGATCCATAAAACCACGGTGGTTATCTGCCCGCCCTTTACGGCTCTGGCCGCTGCCCGGGCCTGTCTGGAATCATCAAATATCCAGCTGGGGGCTCAGGATATGCATTGGGAAGATAAAGGAGCTTATACCGGCGAGGTTTCGCCTCTGCAATTGATTGATGCCGGGTGCCGCTATGTTATAATCGGCCATTCGGAAAGACGCCATCTCCGAGGAGAAACTGAGGAGATGATAAATAAAAAAATCACGGCAGCCGTGGCCCATGATTTGATACCGGTTCTTTGTGTCGGTGAAACACTGCAGGAAAGGGAAGCAGGCCGGGCTGGCCATGTTGTTGCCCTCCAGCTGGAAAAGGGCCTCCAGAATATAAATTTTTCCGCAGGGAATCTGGTAATAGCCTATGAACCAGTTTGGGCCATAGGCACCGGCGTTAATGCCAGCGGCCGGGATGCCGGTGAGATGGCGGCCCTGATCCGTTCATGCCTGGGGAAATTAAACCCCAGCGGCCCGGCACCAAAGATACCGCTGCTGTATGGCGGCAGTGTTAAAGCTGATAATTTTGCCGAATTCCTGCAGGAGGATATGAACGGAGCATTAGTCGGCGGTGCCAGCCTGCAAGCCGATTCTTTTTTTGAAATCGTGAGGTTGAGTGAAGATGCCTGATAAAACTGTAGTCTTAATGATCCTGGATGGCTGGGGCCATCGGGAGGCCTGTGATGATAATGCCATATTCCAGGCCAATCCGGTCAATTTCAACCGTCTGCACTCCCATTACCCCCACACCCTGCTTAAATGTTCCGGATTGGATGTGGGCCTGCCGCCCGGATTGATGGGCAATTCAGAAGTAGGACATCTGAATATCGGTTCCGGGCGCATCGTCTATCAGGAAATCACCCGCATCAGCAAGGCCATCGCCGAGGGAAGTTTTTTTAACAATCCCGTCCTGATACAGGCCATTGATGCCGCCCGGGATGAAGGACGGTCAGTCCACCTGATGGGTCTGCTGTCAGATGGGGGTGTGCACAGTCATTTGGACCATATCTTTGCCCTGCTCAAATTATGCCGGCAGCGGCAGGCTGACCGGGTATTCATACATGGATTCCTGGACGGCCGCGATGTAAATCCTAAAAGCGCCGCCGAATATATTGC
>JAAYZA010000266.1 GCA_012515055.1 Syntrophomonadaceae bacterium
GAGAAATCCAGGCGCGGATCTTTGATCTGATCCTGGATGATCTGGGAAAGAACTTTTTTTATTTCCACAGCCATTCTTTCCTGACGTCGCTTGCCCATCATCAATCCTCCAGTCGCTGATTGCATTTATTATTGTAACAGCCCCCGGTGTTTATACTGATGTCTATAATTCCCGGGGTATTTCTTCCATGACATAGGCCTCGATAATATCGCCTTCCTTGATATCATTGAAGTCTTTGATTCCCATTCCGCATTCATAGTTTTCCAGTACTTCCTTCACATCATCCTTAAATCTTTTAAGTGATGCCAGTTTTCCTTCATAAACTATTACGCCGTCCCTTAAGACTCTTACTTCGGCATTCCTTTGAATCTTTCCGTCAATAACATAGGAACCGCCAACAGTGCCTACACTGGGCACTTTGAAAGTCATCCTGACTTCGGCCCGGCCCAAATATTTTTCCTTGTATTCAGGATCCAGCAGGCCTACCATAGCCCGCTTGACATCTTCAATGGCCTCATATATGACCCGGTATAATCTCACATCAATTTGTTCATCTTCCGCATACTTCCTGGCATTGCTGTCCGGACGGACATTAAATCCCAGGATTATAGCATTGGAGGCTGAAGCCAGCATTACGTCCGTTTCGGTAACCGCTCCCACTGCTGAATGGATCACATTTACTTTCACTTCATTGGTGGACAAACGCAGTAAAGATTGGGCCAGGGCTTCAACTGAACCCTGCACATCTCCCTTGATAATAAGTCCCAATTCTTTTACTTCGGCATCCTGGATCTGTTTGAAAAAATCATCCAATGACACCCGGCTGCTCTGTCTTTGTTCAGCTATTTTCTTGTCCGTCAAACGCAAGCCGATGATTTCCTTGGCCACCTTTTCATCCACTGCCTGAATTTTCATTCCTGCTTCCGGCACTTCATCCCAACCGGTTACTTCCACGGGCATGGAAGGATATGCTTTTTCCACCTTGCGGCCCCGGTCATCGGTCATAGCCCTGACTTTACACAGGTTATAGCCGCAAATCAAGAAGTCACCAACATTA
Source organism: Syntrophomonadaceae bacterium (assembly GCA_012515055.1). Lineage (GTDB taxonomy): Bacteria > Bacillota > Syntrophomonadia > Syntrophomonadales > Syntrophomonadaceae > UBA1368. The sequence continues at coordinate 1,058 of JAAYZA010000266.1, forward strand.
AGGGTCCCTTTTTGCACCAGGACAGTTGCTACTGCCCCTTTGCCCTTATCCAGTTCCCCTTCAATGATGACCCCCTCAGCGGCACGGTCCACATTAGCTTTTATTTCATTAACTTCCGCTACCAGAAGGATAATTTCCAGCAGGTTTTCGATCCCATCGCCTGATTTGGCTGAAACCGGTGCGAAGATTATGTCCCCGCCCCATTCTTCCGGCACGATATTATACTCGGTAAGCTGCTGCATGATTCGATCCGGATTGGCTTCCGGCTTATCTATTTTGTTAATGGCTACGATGAAGGGAACTCCCGCTGCTTTAATATGGTTGATAGCTTCCACCGTCTGAGGCATTACCCCATCATCAGCAGCCACAACCAGGACAACGATGTCCGTTAAATTGGCACCGCGGGCCCGCATGGCCGTGAAAGCCTCATGACCTGGTGTGTCTATAAAGGTTATCCGGCTGCCTTTGATTTTGACCTGATATGCACCAATGTGCTGGGTAATACCCCCCGCTTCACCGGATACAACGTCGGCCTGACGAATCCTGTCTAAAAGTGAAGTCTTGCCATGGTCAACATGCCCCATGACTGTTACTACCGGCGGCCTGGTCACCAAATCTGCTTCACTGTCAATGATTTCTTCCAGGATTATTTCTTCCCGTGTAATTTCTTTTTCAACCCTTACTTCGTAAAGGCTGGCTAATATTTCAGCGGTCTCAAAGTCGATGACCTGGTTGATCGAAGCCATTGTCCCCAGGTCCATAAGCTTTTTGACGATCTCACCGGCACCTTTGGCCAGTTTTTCCGCCAATTCTCTGACCATTATGGTATCGCCTACTACGATTAATTCAGGAGTCTGCTGCACTGTTTCTTCTTTTTTGCGTTTATGTTTAGTCTTTTTCGGCCGGCTGTAATCTTTTCTCGGTGCCGCTGAATCAAGACCTTTTTTACCGGGCTGCTGGTGAAAAGGTTTCTTGCCTTTAAAATCACCTTTTTCTGTACTCTTTGGTGCTTCTGGTTTTTTCGCGCCTGGTTTGCCGGCTGCTTCTGTCCTGGCCGGGTGCTGCTGGCTATGCGCAGCAGTCTGGGCTGAAGAACCGCCTGGCCGTCTGTGAGGACGATCAGCGGTCTGCGGCCGATCCGTTGCCGGTGGTCGCGAAGGCCGGCCCGTTGTCTGCGGACGCTGGGTCCTGTCTGCTGCTGGCGGACGCTGGGTCCTGTCTGCTGTTGGCGGACGCTGGGTCCGGTCTGCTGTTGGCGGACGCTGGGCCCGGTCTGCTGTTGGCGGACGCTGAGGCCGGTCTGATGTTGACGGACGCTGGGTCCGATCCGTACTTGAAGGATGCTGGGTCCGATCTGTACTTGGCGGACGCTGAGGCCGATCTGATTTTCCTTCCCTGCCCTGCTCCCGATCATGAGCCTGACGCGGAGGAGCCGTCTGAGGTCTGGGTGCTTTAGTTGTGGCGGGGGATTTTTCCTGAGCAGAGGGAAGCGGGCGCCCTGTTCTTTCCTGCCTGCGCGGTTCGCTTTTAGGGGGAACCTCCTTTTTATCTTCCCGGCTTTCCTGGGGTTGGGCCGCCTGTTTTTCCGTTGCTGCCCGAGAGGCAGCCTTGCCTTCCCTGGTTTTTTTCGACAATTCTTTCTTGACCCAATCTGCCTGTGATTCTTCAATTGTGCTCATATGGTTTTTGACTTCCATACCCATTGACAGCAATAAACCCACTACCTCTTTACTGGATTTCCCCAATTCTTTTGCCAGATCATATACTCTGATTTTTGCCATTAAAACACCCCCGTACTATTTGCCTCTGCTCCCATTTTTGATTCCGATAAAATCCTTTTAGCCATTCCGCCGTCATTGATGGTGATCGCCACCCGGTACTCCTTACCAATGCTCTTGCCCAATTCATCCTTATTGCCGGCTGTTATCCAGGGAACCCCGGATTTTTCAGCACTTGCCAGCAGATCTTTCCTGGTATTTTCAGCAATATCACTGCTCATTATTAAAAGAAATGCCCGGCCGTTTATCAGGCTGCTGCGGGCCGCTTCCGTACCATTGGATACCTGCCCGGCCTTTTGCGC
>JAAYZA010000126.1 GCA_012515055.1 Syntrophomonadaceae bacterium
AGGAAACTATATTGCGGCACAAATCGCTGATTCTTTCCAGATTGCCTAAAACATCGAGGAAAACGGCGCCGTTGTTGCCGTTGCAGATATGGTCATTGAGCCTTCGGATGTGGTTGCTGCGGTATTGTCGCTGCAAATCGTCCATTTTCTCTTCGTTTCTATTTACCTTTAATGCTGCCGCCCGGTCTCTTTTGCGGGAGACCTGCAGCGTTAGTTCAATTGTTTCCCGGGTGAGGCGGATCATGTGGTCCAGTTCTTCCCAGGCTTCACCGGAAAAGCTTACCCCATGTCGGTCGGCATAATCTGACAGATCTATAAGACTCATGCATATATCGGCAATGCTTTCCGTATCATTGATGCATTGCAGCAAAGCAAAGGACTGATAGGAATCCTCCCGGGAAAGCCTTTTTTCCGAAGCCAGAACGATGTAATCGGTGATTTCCCGCTCCAGATAATTGATGAATTCTTCCATCTGCTCGCCTTTTTTCCGCATCTGGCGGTCTTTTTTGTCAAAATACAGCATGGCATTGTCAAAGGCTTCGGCGGTCAGTTCGCCCATGCGCAGGGTTTCCCGGGTGGCCTGGGACAGGGCCACTGAGGGGTTGGCCAGGAAGCGTTTGTCGATGTATTTGGCCTGGAAGATTTCCTCCCCTTCCTCTTTGCGGTCCGGGATCAGTTTGGTGACGATATAAGCCAGTACGGCAACAAAGGGCAATTGAACCAATGTATTGGCGGCGTTGAAGACCAGATGGGTCTGGGCTATCTGCAGTTTTACATTGAGCATGTCCCAGCCTACATTGCCGGGGATCAATATAAAGATATAATTGGTGAAACCTACCACCATTTTTTCAAAATAACCAAAAATAAAGAGGGGCAGAAATATAAGGGTCCCGATAACATTGAATAAAAAATGGGTGAAAGCAGCGCGTTTGGCGGCTACGCCGGTGCCGATGGCTGCTAATAATGCGGTGACGGTGGTGCCGATATTATCCCCAAAAAGGATGGGGACGCATTGATGATAGGTCATAGCTCCCTGAAAGGCCAGTTCCTGCATGACCCCGATGGTGGCACTGCTGGCCTGGACCATTCCGGTGAAGATGATTCCGATTAAAACGCCTATAAGGGCGTTGTTTTCGATGCCGGTCATCGCATTGGCGAAAAAGGGCATGTCTTTCAGGGGGTACATCCCATCGCCCATGATGCCCAGACCGAAGAACAAAAGGCCAAAGCCCAGTATGGCCTGACCGATCAATTTGGCTTTTTTATTGGAGGCGAACATATGGACAATAACACCGACTGCTATGATGGGAAGGACATAGTCCCGCAGGTTGAAACCGATGAGAAAAACGGTGGCGGTTGTACCGATATTGGCCCCCATGATGATGCCGATGGCCTGTCTGAATGTCAAGAGCCCGGCATTGACCAGACCCACTGTTAATATGGTTGTAGCAGTACTGCTCTGGATCAGGCCGGTAACAATGACCCCGGTGAAAACGCCTCTGACGGGAT
>JAAYZA010000097.1 GCA_012515055.1 Syntrophomonadaceae bacterium
ATGAAACTGTACCAGGACCGTGTCGATGAAATCGCCGCCATAATCAGAGAAAAAGGTGATGCCGGGATTTTTGAATTGACCCATCGCTTTGATGGAGCCAGGATCGATCAGGACAGCCTTTTGGTTACTGATGAAGAGATCGAAGCAGCTTATGAACAGGTTGATGATGAATTTATCCTGGCACTAAGAGCTGCTATCGATAATATCGATCTGTTCCATTCCCGGCAGCTGCGCAATTCCTGGATGGAGCCGGATGCAAAGGGGAATATCACCGGACAGATCTTCCGCCCCTTGCAGCGGGTGGGGATCTACGTACCGGGAGGGACTGCTGCCTACCCTTCTTCGGTATTGATGAATGCCATACCCGCACAGGTGGCCGGGGTTGACGAGATTGCTATGGTCAGTCCGCCGGATAAAGACGGCCGGATGAATCCCTACACATTAGTGGCGGCAGCCGAGCTTGATATCAGCGAGATATACAAAATGGGAGGAGCCCAGGCCATCTTCGCCTTAGCCTGGGGGACGGAAATAGTACCCAAAGTAGATTTGATCAGCGGCCCGGGTAATATTTATGTCACACTGGCCAAAAAGGCTGTTTATGGTGAAGTGAATATCGACATGCTGGCTGGTCCCAGCGAGATATTGATAATAGCGGATAAAGAGGCAGATCCCGCTTATATCGCTGCCGATCTCATGTCCCAGGCGGAACATGATGTTTTAGCCCGCAGTATCCTGGTAACTGATGAGGAATCACTCTTTGACCGGGTAGAGGCCGAATTGAATAAACAGGTAAAGGACCTGTCCCGGCGGGAAATGATCGTGGAATCACTGGAGAAAAACGGCGCCTTTATTTTGACCGAAACCATGTATGATGCCTGCCAGGTATCCAATTTGATTGCCCCTGAGCATCTGGAGTTAATGGTCGGACACCCCTTTGATTATCTTAACCGCATCCATAATGCCGGCGCTATTTTCATGGGCAGCAATACACCGGAAGCGGCAGGTGATTATTATGCCGGACCCAATCACATACTGCCTACCGGAGGAACGGCCCGCTTTTATTCACCAGTGACTGTGGACACTTTTACCAAGATTTCCAGTATCATTTATTATTCCCGGGAAGGAATGGAAGAAGACGCCGATGATATCATTAAACTGGCTGAGGTCGAAGGATTGACTGCCCATGCTCATTCGGTAAGGATAAGAAAGGAGAAAATAAATGAAAGAAAACGTCCGTAAAGCAGAGATCCAAAGAAAGACAGAAGAAACGGAAGTTTTAGTACAGCTGGCCCTGGATGGCACCGGCCAGTATCAGATCGACACGGAAGTACCTTTCTTAAGCCATATGCTGACATTGTTTGCCGTACATAGTTTATGTGATGTGAAGGTTACTGCCCGGGGTGACATAGAAGTTGATGACCATCATACAGTGGAGGATATAGGTATCTGCCTGGGACAGGCCCTCAAAGCCGCCCTGGGAGAAAAACGCGGCATCAGCCGTTATGGGGATGCCATCATACCGATGGATGAGGCTCTGGTCAGGGTGGTAGTTGATTTATCGGGGCGTCCCTATCTGGTCTTTGACGCAGAATTCACTCAGGAGAAAATCGGCAATTTTTCCACGGAAAATGTGCGGGAATTCTTCCAGGCCATTGTAAACTCCGCCGGAATCAATCTGCATATCGATATGATCCGCGGAGATAATTCCCATCATGTAGCCGAGGCGATTTTCAAAGCATTTGCCCGGGCCCTTAAAAAGGCAGTTGCCGACGAGCCCGGAGTAGATGGAGTCTGGTCCAGCAAGGGCAATCTATAAAATAAGCAATAATGATAAATGGAGAAT
>JAAYZA010000257.1 GCA_012515055.1 Syntrophomonadaceae bacterium
ATACTCTGGGCCTTACCGCCTTCATGTTCGGCCTGTCTTCTTTAAACAGCCATTTCCTGGCCCCCTTTTCCGCCCTGGCTGGTGCCGTATTTTTGGTCTTTTTCGTCTTATATGAATTAAAACAGGACAACCCCATCTTAAATATGCGTATATTCCGGGATAATTCCCGCTTTGCCTTCGCCAATCTGGCGGCCATGATAAATTACAGCGCCATCTTTGCCTCCACCTTCATACTGTCACTGTACCTGCAGCTCATCTGCGGACTGACCGCCCAGGCGGCGGGACTGATCCTGCTGGCCCAGCCGGTTTGCATGGCCCTTTTCTCCCCCCTGGCCGGAAGGATCTCCGACCGCAAGGACCCGGGAATACTCTCCGCTTTTGGCATGGGACTGGGAGGGATAAGCCTGGGGATTTTCATCTTTTTGACTCCCCGTTTCTCCGCCGCAGCGATTGTGGGAGTACTGATGCTGCTGGGAATCGGCGTGGCCTTCTTCTCCTCCCCCAACAGCAATGCCATAATGGGTTCCGTCACCAGAGCCTTTTACGGTGTGGCCTCCTCTTCACTGGGGACCGCCCGTTTGGTGGGTCAGGCTTTCAGCATGGCTATCGTGACCCTTTTGACCGGCTTTTTTGTCGGCAACATCCCCCTGGCCGCCGCCCCGCCTCATCAATTGATGCATATTTTCAGGACCGCCTTTATAATTTTCACTGTCCTCAGCCTCTTCGGAGTCTGGTCCGCCATTGTCAGCACCCGTCCCGGGGACCGGCCAGCCGCGGAACTTCAGGAATAAAACCAGTAAAACCATTATCCTCGACAGGATCCCTGGAAATTTTCAAGCCCTTCAGGTCAATGGCCCGGTATTATGATCAGGATAAGATATCATTCCCGTTTATAATTGTAATAATTGGCTGACAAATTTCAGCAGGATTTTTGCAGCTTTAGCAGAATTGTTTAAATATTCGTTTATTACATTGCAAACCTTCCGCCCTTTCACATACAATTAAACGAAAGGAGGGAAAATAATAACCCCGCTGATCAGGTGATTTTAGTAATTAATTGGAGGTGTATTCATGGCCAAAGACAGAAGTATGATTAATCAAGTGACTTTAGCCGAAATGTTCAATGATTCAGTGGTTCGTTACGGCGACCTGCGCTGTCAGTGGTGGAAACCCACCCCGGACACCCTGGCCTCCTTAACTTATGCCCAGTCCGGCCGCATCGTCAAGGAACTGGCCTGTGGACTGATGTCAATGGGATTGAAGAAACAGGACCGCGCCGCCATCATGAGTGCCACCTGCCCCCAGTGGATGTGGGCCGATTTTTCCATTCTTATGTCAGCTGGCATAACCGTAACTATTTACCCCACCCTGTCAATTAAAGAAATGGTCTTCATCGTCAATGATTCCGGCAGCAAATTCCTCTATGTAAGAGACGAAGTCAACCTGGAAAAAGCTCTGGAAGCATGGGACGAGATGCCCACCCTGGAAAAAGTTATCGTCATGCGGGACGGGTTCGTATCCAGCACGGAAAATGTACTCAGTATTGAAGATGTAAAAGCATTGGGAGTAAAATACATGATGCAGCATCCCGATGCCTATTATGACCGCTGGAGTTCGGTCAGACTGCCAGACCGGGCCAGTATCGTCTATACATCCGGGACCACCGGCCAGCAAAAAGGGGCGGTGCACACTCATTTGAGCATGATTTCCGCCAATGCCCTGGATTTACGCCTGATCCCCCCCGCCTCCACTGATGATATCTGGCTGTCCTTCCTGCCCATTGCCCATACTTACGAACGGCAATGCGGGCATTTCATGGCCCTGCAATGCGGAGCCACCATCGCCTATGCCCAGAGCACCTCGACAATTGTCGCTGATATCATGACATTTAACCCCACAGTTTTCATGGCCGTTCCCCGTATTTATGAGCGGATATTCATGACATTACGGGAAATGACTTCCGCCGATCCCCAGCGGGCAGCTATCTTTGAGGAAGCACTAAAAGTCGGTCTGGAAGTCACTGAAGCCCGGGCCGATGAAAATGGTTTTGTCGATATGTCGGAAGGCGTCGATTTCACCGCAGGCCTGGATCCGGAACTGAAGGAAAAATACCTGAAATATGATGAGCTGGTTTTCAGCAAAGTCCGCTCATTTCTGGGTCAGAATTACCGCTTCGCCTTTTCCGCCGCCGGCGGCCTCCCCGCTGATCTGTGTAAAATCTTCATGGCCATGGGGATCAGGATCATCGAAGGCTACGGCCTGACCGAAACCTGTAACACCATCAACTTAAACCACCTGCACAAAATCCTCCCCGGTTCCGTGGGCCCCGTCACCGTCGGAGTCGAAGGACGCATTGCCGAAGACGGCGAATGGCTGGTAAGAGGCGACAATATCGTGCGGGAGTACTGGAACAACCCGGAAGCAACCGCCGAAGCCTTCACCGAAGACGGCTTCTTCAAAACCGGTGATATCGTAGAAATGCTGGCCGACGGCTATATCAAGATCGTTGACCGCAAAAAAGGCATCATCGTTCTGGATACCGGCAAAAACGTGCCCGCCGCCAAAGTAGAAAACCTCTTCTCCCTGTCCAAATGGGTGGATCAGGTCCTGGCCGTCGGCGATGATAAAAAATATATCGGCGCCCTGGTGGTACCCGGTTTTGATGCCTTTGTCGCCTATTTCAAACAAAAAGAGATCCCCTTTGACGAAAGCGCCTTGGAATATGTCGGCGAAGGCGCCGAAAGGGTATGCATCAAAGTAGGGGACGACTTTATACAAATACCTGAGCTGCAGGAATTGGTCAAAAAAGACATCGATGAAGCCAACAGCCAGCTGGAAGAACACGAACAAATCAAAGAATATGTCCTCATCAGCCGCAAATTTACCGAAACCGCTGATGAAGTAACACCCACATTGAAACTGAAACGCCGGGTCATTTTGTCCAATTTCAAAGACGAAGCAGCAAAATTGTTCAAATAAAGCTAACAAAAAAGCAGGGGCACCGCCGCCCCTGCTTTTGCTGTCATAAATCAGGTCCCGCCCCCTGGCCCCCGACCCCGAGACAGGGGGACGTTTCACTTGTCTCCCCGGCGGCTCCGCTTCACTGCGGACAATGGTTCAGTCCCCAAGGGAGACAGGGGGACGTTTCACTTGTCTCCCCTGCGGCTCCGCTTCACTGCAGACAATGGTTCAGTCCCCAAGGTTCCCGTTTCCCCTAACCCCCGCGGGTCGACAGAGGCGCCGACCCCTACGACCGCGCGTCAGCGCGGGTTTCGCCTCACGCCTCACTCCTCACTCCTCCCGCCTCACTTTTTTTCCGACTTTCAACTTTCTCCTTTCCCCTAACCAACTATCCAACTACCCAACTGTCCAACTAACCACAACATAACAGCAGGAGCAGATCCTTGTGTGGAGGAAAAGAGG